>DASQAV010000059.1:0-57796 GCA_035635575.1 Candidatus Dormiibacterota bacterium
TTCCGGGCAGTCCTGGTTGAAATACGAGACGAGGCTGGGCCGCTGCCTCTGCCGCGTCATTTCCACGAGTCCCAGATCGCTCACCGCGAATGCCTTGGTGCGCGAGCGGTCCCGCTTCAGCCGGTTCCGGAGCGTGTCCAGAACCGCCTTCTTGTTGCCCTCGATTTCCATGTCGATGAAATCGAGGACGATGATGCCGCCCAGATCCCGAAGGCGAAGCTGCCGCGCGATCTCCTCGGCCGCCTCGACGTTGGTCTTGAAGATCGTGTCTTCCTGATTCTTTTTCCCGGTGAACCGTCCCGTGTTCACGTCGATCGCCACGAGCGCTTCGGTCTGGTCGATCGTGATGTAACCGCCTCGCTTCAGCCAGACCTTCCGGTCCATCGCCTTCTCGAGCTCGGCCTCGATCCCAAAATGATCGAAGATCGGCTCCGCCCCGCGATAGAGCTTCACGCGCGAGCTCAGCTCCGGAACGTAGTTCTTCAGGTAATCCAGGACTTCCTTGTAGCCATCCTTGTCATCGATGACCAGCTGGGCCACGTCTTCCGTGAAGATGTCCCGGATCAGGCCCGTGGTCAGCTCCATCTCGCGATGGAGAATCGCCGGCGCTTTCGCGCGCTGCGACTGCTTCTCGATCTTGGTCCAGAGCTGCTCCAGGTACTTGATGTCGGCCTGGAATTCCTTCTTTCCCCGCTCCGATCCTACCGTCCGGACGATGAGCCCCGATCCCTGGGGGCGGATGTCCTTGATCAGCGTCTTGAGCCGCGTGCGCTCCGCGCGGTCCTCGATCTTCCGGGACACGCCGATGTGATCGTGACCGGGCATCAGGACCAGATAGCGCCCCGGGAGCGAGACCTGTGTCGTGACCCGCGGGCCCTTGGTGCCGATCGGCTCCTTGGTGATCTGGACCAGGATCTCCTGGCCCTTCTTGAGCGCCTCTTCGATCTTTGGCGCGGGCTCGTCCCGCCGCCAGCGTCCGCCGCCGCGGCCGCCGTTCTGCTTTCCGTCCTTGGCCCCGGCCCCCTCCTCCGCGTCCTCGTCCTCGAACATGTCGTCGAGCTCGGTCTCGGAAGGATGAAGATCGGACGCGTGCAGGAAGGCGGTTTTCTCGAGCCCCAGGTCCACGAACGCGGCCTGCATGCCCGGGAGCACGGCGTTGACCCTGCCTTTGTATATGTCGCCCACGCGGCGCCGGGCCTCGGGGCGTTCCACCATCACCTCGACGAGCTCTTTTTCCTCGAGGATCGCGATTCGGGTTTCATGTCGGCCGGCGTTGATTACGATTTCTCTACGCATTCACCTCCATTAAAGCCGGGACCCGCCGCGTCCGGCTCAGCCGTATCCACCGGCACCGGCCGCCAGAACGACGGTTCCTCGAGTGCATCCAACGGGTTCAGGAGCGACCCCGCGCGCTCTACCCACAGCGATTCGCGGTGGACGAGCAGCAGGCGAGGGTCGAAGTCAAAGGAGTGCAAGAAACTCTTGAGCAACAGATCGGGCTTCAAATACCCCGGCGCGTGAAGCCGGGTCGAGACCCTGACGCAAAGTCCCAACGAGCCCGAATCGAGCGTGATGGAGGCGACCGCGGGACGGGCATTGATGGTCTTCCCCTTTTGCCCGTGCGCCTGCTTCACCACCGGCCATTCGGATGCGGCCCGGAAGGCCGCGGTGCTCGTTTCCAGCTCCTGCCGCAGGCGGTGGACGTTTTCCCCGCGCGAGAGCCGGTCCGTGAGGTATTCCGTGAGCTTCACATCGAAGTCCGCGAGCGTGATCGCCGCCATGAGGGAGTCGGTCTGCCGCATGAAGGCACGTCCGCCCGTGATCCGGATTCCATCCGGCAGCACGTCGTTCATTGCCTCGATCGTGGGCCAGGCGCACGCCTGCGCCAGCTCCAGATCGAAGTACTCCCCGCGGCTCGTCGCGCCCAAAGAGAGCGGCGGCCCGTAGGCGATCTTGGCGTGGCGGTTGAACCCCTGCGAGAACGCCATGGGGATCTTGGCCACCCGAAGCCCGCGGTCGAAAATGCGCACGAGGTCGAGGTGGGACGTGAACCGAGCCTGTCCGAGCTTTTCGTACGCGACGCGGAAGCGCTGAGCCTGGGGACCGCGCGTCGAGGTGGGCCACGTCTTGCGGCGCCGTCCGTAGGCCAGCGGCTCCGCTCCGTTTCCGTTTGCGGCACCGTTCCCCGCCCCGGCCTGCTCCGCCTTCAGCGCCTCGATCGGCGCCTGCTTCAGCTCCGTCACGCGGCTCTCGATCATCTGCGTCGTCACATCGTCCGGAATCTTGAAGTCGAGCGTCTCCGGCGTCTGCCCCTGCCCCGGCGCGAGCTGGAGCGAAACCTTGCGCCCGTCGCGCGCCTTCGGCGTGAAGCACGGAGCGCCGCAGCGATAGCACGCGTGATCGCGGCAGTCGGGCGTGAGCGCGGCCGCGTACGCCTTGCCCCGCTCTTGAAGCAAGAATTTCTTCACCACCGGCGTGCGGATGTGATCCCACGGAAGCGCCTCGTCCAGGTCGCGCGGACGGAGATAGACGCCGGGATCCATGCCCACCGATTCGAACGCCTTAAGCCAGAGCGGGAAGTTGAAGCACTCCGACCAGCCGTCGAAGCGCGCCCCCATCCGCCAGGCGGCCTCGAGCGCGTCGGCGGTGCGCACGTCGCCGCGCGAGAAGACGCCTTCCAGAAACGCCGTGTCCGGGTCGCGCCACTTGAGGCGCACGTTGCCCATGCCACGGAAGCCCTGCCGCAAGCGCTCGATCTTCCGGTCGAGAGTGTCCATGGAATCTTGTAGCTCCCACTGGAAGGGCGTATGCGGCTTGGGCACGTGGGGGGAGATCCCCACATTGAAGTGCATCCGCTTGTTCCCACCCTTGGCCCACTGCTGGCACTTCCCGATGATCTCGGCGATGCCGTCCACGTCGGCGTCGGTCTCCGTCGGAAGTCCGATCATGAAATAGAACTTGATGCCGCCCCATCCCTGATCGCGCGCCAGCTTCACCGAGTATTCCAGCTCCGCCTCGTCGATTCCCTTGTTGATCACGTCGCGCATGCGCTGCGTGCCGGCCTCGGGGGCGAAGGTGATGCTTCCGCGGCGGCCCTGCTGGATCTTGTCCGCGACCGAGGGGGCGAGCGTGCCCACGCGCGTGGAGGGAAGGGAGACGTTCACCCCCAGCTCGTTCGTGAACCGGTCCAGCTCGTGGAGCACCACGGGGAGCTGCTTGTAGTCCGTCGTCGAGAGCGAGAGCAGCGAGACCTCGTCCCATCCGGCGTGCACGATCCCGCACTGGACTTCCTTCACCACCTGGTCGGCGCGCTTCTCGCGGAGCGGACGGTTCATGTAGCCGGCCAGGCAGAACCGGCACCCGCGCGTGCAGCCGCGCATGACCTCCACGCCCAGGCGGTCGTGGGTGATCTCGGTCGGAGAGATGAGCGGCTTCTCCGGGTAGTACTCGGGATCGAGCGAGGGCACGTAGCGGTAGCGCGGCTTCTGGGTCGGCGAATCGGACTTGGGCTCGCGCGCGATGAATCCGGCGGGATTCATCACCTCGTCGAAGTGCGCGGGCACGTAGACCCCCTCGAGCGCGCCCAGCCGGCGCAGCACCTCCGCCCGCTTCATGCCGCTCTCGCGGCGCTCGAGCATGAGGTCGCACATCTCCTGGATGACCTCCTCGCCGTCTCCGATCACGAACGCGTCGAGGAACGGAGCCAGGGGCTCCGGATTGACCGTACAGAGCCCTCCCGCCACGAGGATCGGGTGGTGGTCGCGCCGGTCCGCGGAGCGAAGCGGGAGCTTGGCGAGGTCGATCATGGTGAGCACGTTCGTGTACGAGAGCTCGTACTGGAGCGAGAATCCAATGAGATCGAATTCCGCGGCGGGGGTGCGCGACTCGAGCGAGTAGAGCGGAATCCCCTCCGCGCGCATGAGCTGCTCCATGTCGCCCCACGGCGTGAAGCAGAGCTCGGCGAGCGTGTCCGGACGCTTGTTCAGGATGTGGTAGAGGATCTTGATCCCGAGATAGGACATCCCGATCTCGTAGAGATCCGGGAAGCAGAGCAGCGTCTTCACCTTCACGTCGGCTGGATTCTTGCGGGCGGCGTGGAGAAAGCTACCTGTATACCGGCTCGGCTTGGTCACGATCGGCAGATAGGCTTCGTCCAGAATACGCAATTTATCCATACCGTCCTCCTCAGCGGACCTCGGGTTCTATTCCGCTGCAAACCACGAGCTTAGAGGGTGGGCCCTACTTCTCTGCCCAGACCCTGGCAAGCCTGGAAACCTATCATATTGGAGGGTTCATGACAACCACGTCCCACGCCTTTCCAGGCCCTTAGACGCTGCGCGTCAAAGGGTTCCGCCATGGGAAGCTGCCAGAGACAGGACCCAGGCCGCGCCCGCCGCTTCCAATGTTTCGGCTGCCGCAAGCAGCGTGCTTCCCGTCGTGGCCACGTCGTCGAGGAGAAGAACGGGGCGGCCGGCGATCAGGCTCGGGCTTGCGACGCGAAAAGCTCCCTTCATGTTCGTTCTGCGCCGCTCCGGATCGAGCCGCGCCTGAGGCTCGTGGTCGCGCGTGCGGGCTAGGGCTTCGATGACGGGAACACCCCAGCGCTGGGAGACCTCGCGGGCGAGGAGGAGCGCCTGATCGTAGCCGCGCCAGGCTCGGCGCGCGGGATGAAGGGAGATGGGAACGAGGACGTACTCCCTTCCCATCGCACCCCGGAGCTCGGGCGGCTCGGGCAGGAGCGACGCGACCCACGGGGCCAGCGCCGAGACTCCTTCGTACTTGAACGCGTGGATGAGTCGATCGAGCGGAGGCTCGAAGCGCGGCCCCGCGAGGAGCAGGCGCGCCGAGCCGTGGGAAGGACAGCCTCGCGCCAGGTGCGCCGCGATGGCGTCGCCGTGAAGGCAGCGGAGGCAGAGCGCCACGCCGGTGCGGTCCACGAGCGCATCGCACGCGGGACAGATCTCCCCGTCACGCGGCGCCGGTCCCCCGCAGCCGGAGCAGCGGCGATCCAGAAGCATGTCGGCAAGGTCGGTCGCAGCTGCGCGCGTCGCACGCCGGATCAGGTCGATGGACAGGGTTCCCATGGCTCGGAGTCTAGCGAGCTTCCCGCAATGCCTCGCGCATCGCCTCGAGCGACGGCTTCTGGCCGGTCCAGAACTCGAACGACGCAGCTCCCTGGTGAACGAGGAGTGCTAAACCGTCTTCGTAGCGGAGCCGCTCCTCCCCCGCTCGCGCCCGTGCTTCCGAAGCCCGCGCGCCATAGTTCAGGTCCATCACCGCGGCCTGAGGGGCATGCGCTCCCCACCACCGCCGCTCCTCTTCCGAAACCGTCTCCGCCGCGAGCGCGCGGATCATGAGATCCCACGCCAGAGCCTCATCCCGCTTCCCCTGCTCCAGGCCCGAGTGCGTGAGCGGCACCTGCCCCTTCGCCTCCCCGAGACGCCGCACCAGCGATTCCGCGCGCGCCGCGGTCCGGCTCACGATCTGAATCGACCTGGGGCCAAGGTCCAGGATCTCGCCCGCGATCGAGCGCGCGGCTCCTCCTGCGCCCAGGAGGAGCACGCGGGCGCCACGGGCGCTGATTCCGGCCTCGGCAATCCAGGCCCGAAATCCGACCCCGTCCGTCGCGTGCCCCTCCCATCCATCGGGCTCCCAGCGAAGCGTGTTCACCGCGTGCGCCTCCTCCGCCTCTTTCGTCCGCGCGCGCGTCAGCGAAAACGCAGCCTCCTTGTGGGGCGTGGTGAGGTTCAGCCCCATCACCCGCGACGCGTGCAGGCCCGCGAGCGCCTGGTCGAGACGCGGCGCGGGCACCTCGAGGGCCACGTAGATCGCGTTCATTCTGGCCGCCGCGAACGCGGCGTTCTGCATCTCGGGGGAGCGGGTGTGGTGAACGGGGTTCCCCAGCACCGCGTAGATCTGGGTCCTTCCATCCACGCGGTTCATGGGGAAACGGTCAGGCGGTCGGGTCGTGGCCGGCGGGGGTTTCCGCGCGCTCGAGCCTCACGGGAGCCGAGCCGGACGCCTCCGGCACACCCGGCTCCGTCGCGGGGGCCGCGTGCTTCAAGCGCCGGAGCATGAACAACGAAAGGAGAATGAGGACCGCGCTGAACACCTGGTTCACGTTGAACGCCAGCGGTCCGACTTTACCTAGATAACTCGTCGCGTCGTAGTAGCGCGTGAAGTCGATGATGAAGCGCAGGGCCGCGTCGAAGGCGATGTAGCTCCAGAAGAGCCAGCCGTCGAAGTGGGGCTTCCGGTCCATACGCAGGAGCAGGAGGAACAGGCCCGCGCCGGCAGCGGCCAGGTAGAGCTGCGAGGGATGCAGCGGCTCGCTGGGAAAGACGAAATTCGAGTAGGAGCCCGGCGGAAACTTGATCGCCCACGGTGCGTGGGAAGGCAGACCGAAGCAGCAGCCGTTCAGGAAGCAGCCGATACGCCCCAGCCCGATACCCAGCGCCATGCTCGGCGCGGCTGCGTCCCCGACCCGCCAGACCGGCAGCCCCACGCGACGCAGATAGAGGATCCCGCCGGCAATCGCCAGGAAGTACCCCCCGTAGAGCATGAGTCCGCCTTCCCAGATCCGGAACACTCCCAAGGGGTCGCGGGCGTAGTCGCTCCAGTGCGTGAGCACGTAGAGCCCTCGTCCCCCCACGATCGAGAGCACGAGGAGGATCAGGGACAGGTTGCTCAGCTTGTCTTCGGGAAGTCCCCGGTCGCGTCCCCGCTTCAGGAAGAGCTGGATCCCGACGAGGAAGGCGATCGCGAGCAGCAGGCCGTAGCTATGGAGCTCCAGGCCGTGGAACCGAAAGAGCGTAGGGTGCACGGAATCTCCGGGTCAGTTTTAGGGTCGCAGGCGCGTCAGTACTCGCGCCAGCGCATCGCGACGTTCTGGATGAGGCCGACTTGGAGGAAGCTCGCCACGAGCGAGGATCCGCCGTAGCTCAGAAGCGGCAGGGGAAGTCCGGTGACGGGCGCGAGCCCGACCGTCATCCATATGTTGACGAGCACATGGTACAAAAAGATGGACGTCATTCCAATGGCCAGAAGACCCCCGAACTTGTTCCGCGCCCGATTCGCGACCCGGATGCCGCGCAGGATCAGGAGCAGATAGAGCGAGGCGACGAAGGCGGCTCCAAGGAATCCCGTCTCCTCCCCTACCACCGAGTAGATGAAGTCGGTGTGCTGTTCGGGCAGGAAGGCCAGCGCCTTCTGCGTCCCGTGCAGGAACCCCTTGCCGAAGAACTGCCCCGATCCGATGGCGATCTTGGACTGGATGATCTGGTACCCCGCTCCGTACGCGTCCGCTCCGGGATCCAGGAAGGTCGTGATGCGCTGCTTCTGGTAGGGCTGGAGGTGATTCCAGATCTGCGGGGTCGCGATGCCCACGAAGAGGTTGATTCCCACGACCAGGAGCAGCGGGAGGAGCCGGATGCGCGAGCGGTAGAGGATCACCGCCAGAAGCCCGAGAAATACCAGCCAGGCCGGCGTGAAGAAGGAGAGCGCCACGTTGGCGATCGGCGTGATCATGAAGAAGAGATAGAGGAACGGGAGACCCGCCCAGTAGAGCATGGTGAAGAGGATCGCCACGAACGCGATCGAGGTGCCCAGGTCGGGCTGTTTCAGGACGAGCAGGAACGGGATCACGGCGGTGAGCACCGGCCAGAAGAGATTCCGGATCTGCGTCCAGTCCTTCTTCCGATCCGAGAGCTGGGTGGCGAGAAGGATCACCGTCGCCACCTTGGCCAGCTCCGAAGGCTGGATCTTGACCGGCCCCCACCCCAGCCAGCGCTGCGCGCCCAGCCCGACGTGCCCGACGAAGAGGGTGAGCACCAGGAGCCCGAGGCCGATCGCGTAGAGGAGATACGAGGTCTTTCCCTCGTAGATGCGATACGGGATGGCGGCGATGAGCGCTCCCGCCAGGAGCGCCAGCACGAGGTAGATGGCCTGCTTGAGATAGAGCCCGTGCTCCGTGGCGGCCGACGGCATCGACGTGGCGCTGAAGACGAATGCGATTCCGATCAGCGTGAGGAGCAAGGTCGAGATGAGGAGCGGCCGGTCGATATCCGGAGAGAAGCGCGGAGAGATCATGTCAGCCCTTGGCCAGGACGGCGACGCTCTCGGCAGGCGCCGGGTGGAAGAAGGCCTCGAGCACCTTGCGGGCGATCGGAGCCGCGGCCGTGCTGCCGTGCCCCGCGTTCTCCACCAGCACCGCCACCGCGATGCGCGGAGCGTCGACGGGAGCGAAGCAGATGAAGAGCGCGTGGTCCTTGCCGTGCGGGTTCTGCGCGGTGCCGGTCTTCCCCGCGACCGTGACCGAATCCACCCTCGCCTGTCCCCCGGTCCCCTGGGGATCGGACACGACGGAGGCCATCGCATCGCGCACGGCGGCGAGGCTGCGCGCATCCAGGGCGATGTACTGACGCATCGAATCTCCAGGGGCCGGCGCATCGTTCCCGCCGACGCTCCGGATCAGATGGGGCCTCCACAACGTGCCCCCGTTCGCGATGAAGGCCGCGATCTGCGCGAGCTTCACAGGCGTCTGGATCACCTCTCCCTGGCCGATCGCGAGGTTCAGGATGATCCCCCGGCTCCAGCGCCCCGCGCCGAACCGCCTGTCGTACCACGCCGGATCCGGATACGAACCCTTTCGCTCCTGGGGCAGGTCGATCCCGGTTTTCTCCGAGAGCATCAGCTTCGCCATGAACGCGGACAGGCGCTCGAGCCCGATCCGGATTCCCAGCTGATAGAAGTAGACGTCGCAGGACCGCACGATCGCGTCGTGCAGGGCCAGGCTGCCGTGCCCCTCGTGCTTCCAGCAGCCGAAGAGGCGCGTCCCGAAGCGGAACTCGCCGGTGCAGGGCGAGGCGAAGTACGTCCGTGGCGTCATCACACCGTTCTCGAGCCCCGCGAGCGCCGTGAAGGGCTTGATCGTGGAGCCCGGCGGGTACGCCGCCTGGATGGCGCGGTTGAAGAGCGGGTAATTGCCTCCGCTGGAGAGCTCGTTCCAGCGCTCCTGCGTGATCCCCATCGAGAACTCGTTCGGGTCGTAGTTGGGCTTCGACGCGAGCGCCAGCACTTCCCCGTTCCGTGGGTCCATCGCGACCACGGCGCCGCGTGCCCCCGGCTCGAAGGCGTTCTCGGCCGCGCGCTGGACGTCGAGGTCGATCGTGAGCATGAGATCCGTGCCGCGGGTGGGCAGGATGGGGTGCTTCTCCCCCAGGAACTCCCCCTTCCGCCCGAGCGCGTTCACCTCGACGAACCGCTTTCCGTCCACGCCGCGCAGGAGCTTCTCGTAGCGCCTCTCGATCCCCATGCGTCCGATCAGGTCCCCGCTCAGGTAATCGGAATAGTGCGGATCGATCAGCTCCTTGTCCGAGATCTCGCCGACGTACCCGAGGAGGTGCGACGCCATGAGCCCGAGGGGATAGCGGCGCAGGGGCTCCGATTCAACCTGGACGCCGGGGAGCCGGTCCAGGTGCTCGGAGACGTAGGCGACCGACTTCTTGTCCACGTTTCGCTTGAGGCGGATCGGAAGGAAGGACACCTTGCGCTCCTTCCGGATCTTGTCCCGGAGCGAAGCGGCCTCGACGCCGAGGATCGGCGCCAGGGCCTCGAGCGTCGAGTCCATCCGGGCCGGGTCGCGCGTGTACACCTTGTCGAAGGGATCGAGCGTGACGGTGAAGGACGGGACGCAATCCGCGAGCATGCGACCCTTGCGGTCGCGGATCTCGCCGCGCGGCGCGGTGAGCACCTCGACCCGGATCCGGTTCTCCTCGGAGAGCTCCCGGTACCTGGAGCCCTGCAGCACTTGCAGCGTGAAGAGGCGCAGCAGCACGAGCGCGAAGATGCCGACCACCAGGATCGAGAGCGTCCGCTCCCGCCGCTGCCAGCCTCCGCCGAGGGAGATCGGATCCGCGCGCACCGCCTCAGACCTCGTCGGTCAGGAGCAGGGTGCGTGAGAACCGCTCGACCGTGGTGAGGATGATCAGAACCAGCACGGTGGTGTAAAGCGCGGAAGGAATGGCGACGAAGAAGAACTGGCGCATGAATGCTCCGAACTCACCGGCGGCGTAGACGCTGAAATAGATCACGTCGTGGACGAGCATCGCGAAGAGGAAGAAGAAGAATCGGACGCCCACGTTCGACCGGTGAACCCGGAAGCCGGCCTTCGCGACCAGAAAAGCGACGATGGTCTTCGCGAGCGCGTTCAGTCCCAGAGGGCCCGGCGCGTCCAGGTCTTGCAAAAGACCCACCGTGAATCCCGCGACGACCCCGGAGACCGGCCCGCGCATCCAGCTGAAATAAACCACGAAGGCGACGAGAAGGTCCGGACGCACGCCGCCGATCGCGATTCGATCCGCCACGGTGCCCTGCAAGATCAGGACGGCGATCAAGACCAGCGAGTCGCGAAGATTCTTCATCAGTCCCCCACCGAATCCGAGGAGTCCGCCTGGGGAACCGGCGCCGTGGGAATGGAGGTCGTGGGAGCGGAGGTCTTGGGAGCCAAGGCCCGGGGCTGAGGCTTGGGAGCGGGAGCCTGCGTGACGCTATCGGGCACGTCCGACTGCACCGCCGGCATGCGCGGCCCGCGTCCGGCGCCTCCCGGCATGTAGACCAGCACATCCTCGAGACTCCGGAAGTTCACGCCGGGCCGGACCTGGACCTCCTTCATGAGCCCGTTCTCCGCGATGTTCACCCGCGTGACCGTTCCCACGCGCACGCCCTCCGGGAAGATGCCCCCGAGACCCGACGTCAGCACCTCGTCTCCCGACTGAACGTCCTCGCGCGCGGAGACGTAGAGCAAGTTCAGCATCGGACGGTCGCCGAATTCCCACTGGAGCACGCCGTCCACGCGGGAGCGGCCGACGCGCACGGCGACCGAGCAGTCCCGGTGCAGGAGCGTGAGCACCCGCGCCTCATGCGACGTGGCTCGATCCACGCGTCCCACCAGTCCGTCCGGGGTGATGACGGCGCGATTGGGGAGCACGCCGTCCTTCTCCCCCTTGTCGATCGTGAGGCTTCCGCCGAGCCGGTCGAGGCTCCGCGCCACGACCCGGGCCGAGGTCAGATCGGAAGGATTCTCCTGGGAGAGACGGAGCAGCCCTCTCAGGCGCGCGTTCTCGACGCGATCCGCGCGCATGGCGTCCGCCTCCATTTGAATCTGGGCAAGACGCTTCTTCAGCTTCTGGTTCTCCCAGTAGACGCCCACGCCCGCGTCCAGCCACCCCACGACCGCGTTCACGGGAGCGAGGACGGTGTGCTGGACGAACCAGACGGCGCGCGCTTGCTGGCCACGCCCGAGCGACATCAGGGTGAGGGAGAGTACGCAGGCAATCGTGAAGGCCGCCCAGTCAGCGCGCCGGGCGAAGAGAAGCCGGAACATCGGGCCTCAAGCCCGCGCTCAGTCGCGGACGACCGACATGAGCACCTTTTCGTAGAGGGTGGGATCGTCGAGGATCTTCCCGGTCCCGAGCACCACGCAGGTCAGCGGATCCTCGGCAACGGTGATGGGCAGATTGGTTGCTTCCCGGAGCAGCATGTCGATCCCGCGCAGGAGCGATCCCCCGCCGGTCATCACGATGCCGCGGTCCACGATGTCGGAGGCCAGCTCCGGAGGCGTCTTTTCCAGGGACTGCATCAGCGCGTCCACGATCTGCTGGAGCGGCTCGCTCAGCGCCTCGCGGACCTCGACCGAGGAGATCTTCATGGTCTTGGGAATCCCGGCGACCAGGTCCCTTCCCTTGATCTCCATCTCCTCTTCCTGCTCGAGGCGGAAGGCCGAGCCGATCTTGATCTTGATCTGCTCCGCGGTCTGCTCGCCGATGAGGAGGTTGTAGGCCTTCTTGACGTACTGGACGATCGCCTCGTCCATCTCATCGCCACCGACGCGGATCGACTGCTGATTCACGATGGAGTTCAGCGCCATGACGGCGATCTCCGTCGTCCCGCCCCCGATGTCGATGATCATGTTCCCCGACGGCTTCCCGACCGGAAGCCCCACGCCGATGGCGGCCGCGATGGGCTCCGGCACCAACAGCACTTCGCGCGCGCCGGCATGCTGCGCGGAATCCTGCACGGCGCGCTTTTCCACCTCGGTGATTCCCGAGGGGACACAGATGATGATCCTCGGACGCACCCACGTGCGGCGGCGGAGCGCTTTCTGGATGAACTCGCGGAGGAGGTCCTCGGTCTTCTCGAAGTCGGCGATCACGCCGTCCTTCAGCGGCCGGACCGCCACGATCTCGTCGGGGGTGCGGCCGAGCATGCTCTTGGCTTCCTTGCCCACCGCGATGACCTTCCCGGTCGTGCGATCCACCGCGACCACCGAAGGCTCGTTCAGGACGATGCCCTTGCCCTTCAGATAGACGAGCGTATTGGCGGTTCCGAGGTCGATCGCGACGTCATTCGAGAAGACACCCATGAGTTGATCGAGAAACATCCGTGCCTCCCGGACCTCGTGACTCGACATGGCGGGCTTACTCCTCCCCGCATCCTGGCGGACGCGGGTGTTCATGGCATGAAGTGTGCGGACCGTACCAGACGCGACAACGGAAGCGCAATACGAATTGCTCCCGGAAGCCACGTTGACAGGCCGGGATACGAGTGCTAGCGTGCCTGACAGAGTTCTCATCAGGCATCGCGCCACATGGGAGGATATCGACCATGATGCGAGCCATCTTGAGGGTTCTCGTGCTTTCCGCAATTTGGGCTTTACCCGCCTCACCCGCGTCCGCGGCGGCCCCCTCCAACTCCGGTAGTCTGCCCGGATCCCATTCCGATTCCCGTCCGGACAGGGCAAACAAGAGCGTCGAGGAATATCAGGGGCTGGGGATGGACCGGCAGCTGGCCGTCTTCGCCGGAACGGTCCTGGATGTCGCCGAATGTCCAGTCGAGGACGTCATGGTGGACCTCTTCGTGGACGGAGAGCTCTCGGGCTCGGCGGTCACGGACGGGGCCGGGGCGTACGAGATCAAGGTCCCGTACGACTATCGCGGGGATACGACGGTGCTCCTCTGGTTCGTGCCGCAGAGCCGCTCGCTCCTGCCCAAGGAGCTGGTGATCCGCGAGAGCAAGGCGAGCCAGGCGAACGCGCTGATCTCGCGGTGCGTTCCGCGCGCCGAGCTTCTCCCCGGCCGGCAGTTCCGGGTCTATCTCTTCGACTCGTCGAACCGGAACAAGGATCTGGCGGAGCTGAACTGCCTGCCGCAGTAGCCTAGGCGGACTTCCGCCGCTCGCCGCCGCGCTGCACGAGGAGCGCCTCCTCCACCGCGTGCAGGCGATCTTTTGCCATGCGCTCCAGATCGGGCCGGAGCGGCAGCTTCAGCAATTCCTTGCAGACGAACTGCGCGCGCCCCGGGTTGTTCAGGACCTTGCGCTCGATGTCCACGCACTTGAGGAGCGCGGTCACGGCGCCCGGCGCGTCGGGATAGTGCCGTCCGTAGGACTCGTACGCACGGCTCGCGTCGCTGGGTCTCCCCCGCTCCTCGAAGCGCCGCGCGATTCTCAATAAGTCGGGCGCCGGAATCGGCATGTCCCCGAGGAGGCGCTTCATCTCGTCGAAGCACTCGCACGCGTCGTCCACCTCGTTCCGCTCGAGCTGCCCCGCGATCGCCTGGCGGAAGCGTGCGTGCGCCACATGCGTCTGCTGCGTGACGCGATGCACGCGCGCCGCGCGGATCAGAACGTCGGAATCCTCGGGGCGCTTCGTGAGGTAGTGCTCGTATTCCCCCACCGCGGCGTACCATTCGCCGCGCTCCGCGTAGCGGTCGCCGAGAATCAGCCTCCGCTCCAGCCGCGCATCGGCGGCGAGGCCCATGAGAAAGCCGAGAAGCGCCCCCGTCGCGAGGCCCGTCAGGTGCGCCACGTACGCGGTGCCCTCCACCGGCGACACCAGCTGGTAGACCCCCTGTAACAGGAACCACAACGCGATGGCGATCACGGCGGGAAGCGTGAACTTGGTCGCCTTCGTGAACCCCTGCAAGAAAAGGAACGTCACCGCGGCGAACTTGAGCCGGGTGAAATAGAGTCTGACGAGGAACAGACCCATCACGCCGGCCACCGCTCCGGAAGCGCCGAGGATCGGCATGGACGCGAGGTCGGGGCGCGTGGCGAGCAGGAACCCCGCCTGAGCCAGATTGGCCAGGC
Organism: Candidatus Dormiibacterota bacterium; assembly: GCA_035635575.1. Lineage (GTDB taxonomy): Bacteria > Eisenbacteria > RBG-16-71-46 > SZUA-252 > SZUA-252 > WS-7. Next base: position 14,146 of record DASQAV010000059.1, read on the forward strand.
CGGCGAAGCACAGATACGTCGCCAGGAACCGAACCGTGCCGATGCGCGATTCGATGGGCGGCGCGAAAATGCCGAAGTACAGGAGGTTGCTCAGAAGATGGACCCAACCCACATGGAGAAACGACGAGGTGATCGAGGTGACGATGGAAGGAGCGCCCGGCTGGAGCGTCAGGCGGTAGAACTCGGGCTCGAATCCCGGCACGAAGCGGAAGAAGAGGAACACGGCCGCGTTGAGGGACGCGATCGCGATCGTCCCCCAAGGCGTCCGGCGCACGCGGGCTTCGGTGCCGACCGGTATGTAGAAGAAATAGTACATGCTTGATCGGGACCCCTCTCTTCTCTACACTACCGCGGGCTCAAAGATGAAGCACATTCGTCACTTAGCGCTATCCAAACAGGGAAACCGCCGATGAGCACTGGCACCCGCCCGTCCGGAATGGACATGGGCTCCGAGCTTCAGAAAGAGCTCGACCCCCTCGAGAACGCCAAACTGCAGTTCGAAGAAGCGGCGCAGCGCCTGAAGCTCGACCCCAGCTTCGTCCAGATCATCAAGGAATACCGGCGCGCCACGATCGTGAAGCTGCCGGTCCAGATGGACGACGGCAGCTTCCGCATCTTCACGGGATATCGGGTCCAGCACTCCATCATCCGCGGCCCCGCGAAGGGCGGGATCCGCTATCACCCGGACGTCACGCTCGACGAGATCACGGCGCTCGCCGCGTGGATGACCTGGAAGTGCGCGGTCGTCGGAATCCCCTTCGGAGGCGGCAAGGGCGGCATCGCGTGCGATCCCTCCAAGATGTCCAAGGCGGAGCTGGAGAAGCTCACCCGGCGCTACGTCGCGGACCTGATCGATGTGATCGGCCCCGAGTCCGACGTTCCCGCGCCCGACGTGAACACGAACGAGCAGACGATGGCGTGGATCATGGACACCTATTCCATGCACGCGCGCCATACCGTGACCTCGGTCGTGACCGGCAAGCCGCTCGAGCTGGGAGGCTCCGCCGGACGGCGTGAGGCGACCGGCCGGGGCGTCCTCTTCGTGGTCCGCGAGGCGGCAAAGAAGCTGGGCCTGAACCTTCGAGGCGCCAAGGTCGTCGTGCAGGGATTCGGAAACGTCGGCTCCGTCGCGGCCAACCTCCTCGCGAAGGAGGGGGCCCTGATCGTGGGCGTGAGCGACGTGAAGGGCGGCGTCCAGAACCCGAAAGGGCTCGATCTCCCCGCCCTCTTCAAGCATCTCGAGGAGAAGAAGACGGTCGCCGGGTTCCCGGGCGGCACGCCGGTCGAGGGCAAGAAAATCTTGGAGCTGCCCTGCGACATCCTGATTCCCGCGGCCTTGGAGAACCAGATCACGCACGTGAACGCCTCCAAGATCTCGGCCAAGATCATCGCCGAGGGCGCGAACGGCCCCACCACGCATCAGGCGGACAAAATCTTGAACAAGGCGGGCGTGGTGGTGATCCCCGACATCCTGGCGAACTCGGGAGGCGTCACCGTCTCCTACTTCGAGTGGGTCCAGGACCGCCAGGGCTACTTCTGGCGTGAGCACGAGGTGAACGAGCGCCTGGAGCACATCATGGTCACCGCCTTCCACGACGTGGCGAACATGGCCGAGCAGCACAAGGTTTCGCTCCGGGTCGCCGCGTTCATGCTCGCCATCAAGCGCGTGGTGGACGCGATCCAGCTCCGCGGCGTGTACGCCTAGGCGACCAAGCCCTCCTCGAATACCAGCCTCCCGCGCCGCACGTCCAGGGTGGCGCGCGCGCCGAGCGGAAGCGGCCAGTTGCGCCGCCCGTGTCCCGCCTTCATCCCTCCCAGCGCCGGGACCCCGAGAAGGCCGATGTGATCCCGCAGCACCTGCCGCAGCGGGAGCTCCCTGTGCCTGGGCTTCGGAACGCAGTTGATGAAGCTCCCGAGCGCCATCCCGCGCACGCCGCGCAGAGCTCCCGCGAGCTCGATGTGCGTGAGCATGGCGTCGATCTTGTAGGGGGGCTCGTTCACCTCCTCGAAGAAGAGGATCGCGCCGCGGAGCGAAGGGAGGTAGGGCGTGCAGGCCGCGTGATGCACCAGGGCGAGATTCCCTCCCAGGACGCGCCCCTGGACCTCGGCGCCGCGTCCGATGCGAAGGGGTGCGGAAAGCTCCCGGACGCCGTCGGGCGGCTGCGGATTGGAGAGCCAGGAGAGCCAGCGGCGGATCTCTCCTTGCCGGCCGAAGCCCAGACCGTGGAGGTTGGGCCCATGCAGCGTGCGCACGCCGGAGCGGGCCTGGAACGCCAGGTGGAGAAACGTCGCGTCGGAGTATCCCGCGAAGATCTTCGGATCGCGCCGCATCGCCGCCCAGTCCACGTCCCCCGCGATGCGCATCGCGCCGAATCCCCCACGCGCCATGAGGACGCAACGGATGTCCGGATCGCGGAGCATCCGGTTCAGGTCGTCCGCGCGACGCGCATCCGTTCCCGCCAGATGCCCGCGGCGGTCGTAGAGGTGCCGCGACAGGCGAGGCCGGTAGCCCGCGGCCTCGAGCACCTTGAGGCCGGCCACGACGTACCGGCGCAGCACCGGCCCGGACGGAGCGACAATTCCAACACGGTCGCCGGGGCGAAGGCGCGGCGGCCGCGTCATCGAGGAACCATCCGCCTGGGCCCCTCTCCCTCGGGCACCAGACGCTCCCGAGAGAACCGGCTCAGGATTCCCACGATCCGCTCCTCCGCCGCCCGCGCGGCCGAGCCGCTTCCCCGGTTTCCATTGCTCAGAATGGAAAACACCACCTTCTCCCCTCCCTGGGTCGTGAGATAGCCCGAGAGCGCGCTCACGTTGGTCAGGGTCCCCGTCTTGGCGCGCAAGGAGCCCGACGCCGCCAGGTCCGAGAACCGCTTTTCCAGAGTACCCACCGCCCCGGGGGCGGCCAGCGACTGGCGGAAGATACCGCCCAGCGCGGGGGCCCGGTCCAGGAATTCGAGCCATCGGACGAAGGAGCGCGCGGTCGCGAGATTCTGGGGAGAGAGCCCGGAGCCATCCACGAAGGAAACGTCGAGGGTGTCGATTCCCGCTTCCAGGAGGTACCCGCTCAGCCGGCGCAGCGCGGGGGCCGCGGACTTGCCGGTCGGCGCGGGGTCGAGGTGCCGGAGCAGCGCCTCGGTCTCGGCGTTCAGGCTGTACGCGTCCACCATGGAGACCACGTCGAGGGCGGGCGGTGATTCCAGACGCGCGAGGGGAATCGCGGGTCCGGGCGCCTGCCCTGCGGCGGGCACGCTCTGGATGCGCGCGCGCGCTTCGATTCCATTTCGGCGCATCGCTCCGAGGAGGAAGAGGCCGGCCGTGGAGTCGGGATCGGGAACCGAGACCTGGCGCTTGACCGAGGCTCCCCGGGGAATCCGCCCCGTGACGCGTAGGACATGGGACCCCGGCTCGCGGGTGATGGAAAGGACCGGCATGGCGCCGGGCTCCGCGACCAAGACCCTACCCGTGATCCGGAGCGGAGCCTCGGGAGGATCCAGAGACAGGGAGACCGCCCTGGCCGTGGCGGTCACGTTCAGCGTGGCGGAATTCCCGTTCGCCAGGACCGCATTCAGGGGAGCGCCGTAGGAAAACGGGATATCGTCGATCGCCCATCCCGAGCCGTAGGGCTCGGGGGCGAAGATGGAGCCGTCGATCCACAAGGTCCCCTCGAACTTCCGGAGACCCGCCTCATGGAGCAGGTACGCGAGCGAATCCAGGAGTCCCCGCGAGCCCGGCTGGAGGAGCTGGTACACGTCCGGCCATCCGGAGGCGCGGAGGATCAGATCGCCCTTCAGCTCCTGCTCGCGGCCGCCGTGCTTCTTCGTGAGCTTCCCGTTCGCCTGGATCTCGGTGACTCCTCGCATCTGGGGGCCCGCCTGCAAGAGAAACGCGCCGGACACGAAGAGCTTCATGTTGCTGGCGGGGATGAAGCGGCCATCCGGATTGAGGGAAAGCAGGGTGTCCCCGTGGTCCAGAGAGACGGCGAGGATTCCCACGTGGGAGCGCGCCCCATCGCTTCCCAGGAAGTTGAGGGAGTCGGCCAGCCACCCCGATGGGGTGCAGCAGCTCGAGGCCCGGGCCGGGCGCGAAGCGGTCCCGGCACCGAGGAGAAGCAGGAGGAGAATGCCCGCCAGGACGCGCCCGCGGGCGGCCCCGGCACGAAGCGGGCCGGGGCGGGTCACCGCCCGCCCCGGCGCTCGTTCGAGTCAGGGGACCCGCTCAAAACGCGAGCTTGAGCGAGACCTGCTGATTGTCGTCGAAGAACTGACCCACGTGCGTCCCCGCCCAATCGAAGCTCAGAGGACGATCGCCGAGCTTGAAGTTCAGCCCGGCACCGTAGCTGAAGCTATAGAGATAGTCCTGCTGGCGCGAGGACTGCTTCAGCGCCACCTGCCCGACGTACCCGCCGCGCAGCGCGATGTGCTCCCCCAGCATGTATTCCGCGCCCAGCCGATACTCGTCCGTGGAGAAGTTGTTTCCCTGGAAGGTACCGTAGAGCGTGGCGTGCTGGTTCGCGGCGACACCCAGATCGTAGGAGACGCCCAGCTGCAGATACGAGGGCAGCTCGAAATCGGTCGGCTCGAGCTGAACCACGTGAGGCTGCGCGGATGGATCGTCCCCCGGCAGGGTGATCCGCTGCTCGAAATCCGGACCGCTGTACTGCATGTTCGGTCCGATGTTCTTCATGGCGAACCCAAACCGAAGTCCGCGCCAGCCGGTGTCGTACTGGACGCCAAGATCCGCGGCGAGACCGCTTGCCGTGGCCTGCGCGATCTTCTCGTTCACGTAATACGCCGTAAATCCAAGGAGCACGCGGTCGGTCATGCGCCGTCCGTAGGAGAGCCCGAAGACCGAGAACGTGGGGTTCAGGATCTCCCCCGTCCCCTCGGGCGCGTCCTCCGTGGTGACGATGATGTCGCCGATGTTCAGCACCTTGATCGAGAGCGCCACGTTTCCGGCGCCACCGAGCTTGGTCGAGATCACACCGTAGTTCACCTTGGTGCTCGCGAGATACGAGCTGTACGCGACCATCGCTTCCGCCTCATCGACGGCGGCGAGCGACGCCGGGTTGTAGTAGAGATTTCCGATGCCGTTTCCCATGGCCACCGCGGACCCCGCGATGGCGATCGAGGCGGCACCCACCGGGATGCGCAGCTCCAGCGCGCCTTCGGTGCCGATCCGGTCCAGTCCCCCGGCCTGGGCACTCCCGGAGACGGCAAGCAGTGCGGCCAGGAGCATTCCTTTCATGAAGAGCCCGTTCATACCATCCATCCTTCGTGACTGGGAAATGCTTCTCTTGGAATTCATCGCGATCGGGCCCCCCATTAGAAGTTGTCCAACCGCTCTTTTTCGATGAAGACAGCGATTCGATCCGTCTTGGCGCCCACGCCCTCGGCCTCGATCCGATAGATGTAGATCCCGCTTCCGACCGGAAGCCGGTTATCCGTGTTCAGATCCCAAAGGATCTCGGCCCGCGTCATGTCGTCGCCGGAGGAAGCCGATCGCCGGATGGTGCGGACCAGATCTCCCGCAAGATTGAAGATGCGGAGCGTCACGTTCCGGGAGGCCGGGATGTTCGTGAACTTCATGACGCGGTCGAACTGCGTCAGCTCGTATTGCGAGTGGGCGTAGTAGGGATTCGGAACCGCCCGAACCTTGTTGATGTCATTCCCCACGATCGTGCCGGGCGCCGCACCCGCGGGGACGGTCCGGAACTCGAACGTGTCGCCCGCACAGAGCCGCCCGCCGCGCACCCGGAAGCGTCCCCCTGGAAGCGGATACGTGATCGGCCCGCTGGCTCCCGCGGCCGTGTAGATCGTGAACCGTCCCAGGGGCTGATCCTCGTTCCCGTAGGCCGTCGTCGAGTCTCCCGGCGTGCCCCAGGCGACCGAGGCATAGGGAATGAGCCGGATGTAGACCGCGTCACCGTAGCTGTACTTGCCGTTCCCGTCGCGGTCGCGGATCATGATCGACATCTTCACGTCGTCCGAGGGATCCTGGTACGTGCACGCGCCCAGGTCGTAAACCTCCCACGGAACTTTGAACTTGGATTCCGCCGACGGGCTTCCGGCTGCATATTTCCACGCGAATTGCGTGGTGTCCGGAAGCATTCGAAGCACGTAGTCGTGGCGGACGGTGTCGTCGAAGTTGAAGTTGTTGATGTCGTAGGGGGAGATGTAGTTCGTGAACCGGATCGTGCCCGTGGAGTCCACGCCGCCGCCGGTCAGGTTCAAGGAATCGCTCGCCGCGAGGAGACCGCCTGTTCCGCCCAGGAGCTGGTGGATCAGCGAGGGATCGTTCGGGGCTGGAGCGACCGTGGCGATGAACCCGTCGAGGATCGACGACGTGAACCCGGTATCGTCGCCGGGCGCGACCTGGAGCGTGTCCCCGGTCGTGACGTTGATGACCGCCCAGCTCGTCCCACTGGGCAGGAACACGACGCGGTACAGAGAGTCCCCGATCGCGGCGTTGTTCACCTGGGCCACGGAGATCGTGGACCCCACGAAGTCCCCGGAGATCTGCTTCCCGTTGACGCTGAACACGTTGTTGCTGCCTTTCGGAGTTGCCGGGGCCACATTGAGGGCGCTCTCCAGCACCTCCGTGACCTCGCCCACCTGATTCACTCCGATGATGAAGGGCGTGACGTTGAGCGTATCCAGCGCATAGGCCGTGACCGCGAAATAGTAGGTCCTGTTGTTGACCAGCGGCCCGCCCCGGAAGACGTCGGTCTTCACATCGAACTGGAACTTCAGCCCCTCATTGGGTCCCTGAACGACCTGCAGCCGCTCGACCCCACCCACCACAGGGTTGAAGAGGTCGCTGTAGAGGTTGTCGTAAGAGTTCGCCTGGTCGAACGTGGCGATGACCTTGGCCTGGGAGAATCCGCCCCTCGAGGGGAGCTGCCAGACCCGATACCCCTCGAAGACGAAATCCTGTCCCAGAACCGCATTGGCGGAATGCGTGCCCACCGCCGCCGTGTCCCAGATCAGTCGCACCGTCTTGTCCAGCTCCTGCGCGAACACCTTCGGGGAGGGCGGAGGCGCCGGAATGTCGAAGTTCAGGTCGAAGACGATCTGCGCCTGGTCGTCCTTGTTCTTCATGTCGGAGATCGAGGAGGTGTTGCTCGTCCCCTGACCCACGATGATCGCGATCGTCACCTCCTGGCTATCCCCCGGCGCCATCGAGAAGGGTCCGCTCGAGAGCATCAGCCGGCGATCTGCCGGGCTCGTGTCGAGCCAGCCGCTCGTCGGGGGCACCGGGTTTCCGGAAACCTGAAATCGAGTGATCGCTTGCAGGGTGTCGTCATTCACATGGACGGGGGTCCCGTCCGCGTGCAGCCCCTGCATGTAGTTGTAGGTTTCACCCGAGCTACCCGGATCGGTGCCGTTGATGTACTTGTTGAACGAGGTCATCCCCAAGGTGTCGTTCACCCCGGGTGTGCCGGAGGGCACGATCGGGCCCCGGAAGAAGTCGTATCCGACAGCCGGAGGCGTGGCGCCATACAGCTGGTCGGTGCTCGTGGCGTTGTAGACGTAGCCCAAGGAACGCGTGGTGTCGCAGCCGACGAGGTCGTCCGTGGCCCCGCCCAGATCGGGGTCGCTCCACGCCGATACGTACACGGAGTCCAGCTGATTCACGCCCTTGTTGATGAGCTTGTAACGGACGAAGATGATATTGCCCAGAGCGCCGGACCGGTTGTATCCGAACGTACTTTGCTGGACCTCCAGGCCGAGGGGCTCCGTGGATCCCGCCCGGTTGATGTGCACGGTCGGGTCCGCATCGTTGTAAACACTCCAGAGCATCACGTCGCCGAGCAAGGCCGGCGCTCCGGTCGAATCGACGGGAGCGCCCTGGTCTACAGGCCAGTTGAGATAGTCCGCGCTCGTCGTGTTGCCCCGCACGATCTTGTAGTTCTTGAACTTCGCGTTGTCCGTCTGGAACGTGCCGCCCGCCATGGGCCCCGGAACGAATTCCTGCGAGTACTCGCCCACGGCGATACGGACCTGTCCATTCACCTTCGCTCCGATCCACGGCCCCGCCGCGAAGACCGCCGTCTTCGTGGAGCCCTTGGGATAGATGAATCCGGGCCCCTGGGTCGTCAGATTCTCGGCGAACGAGCCATGATTCGTCACGAGCATGTCGATGTTGTTCGCATCCATGTGAGTCAAATTGTCGAGGACCATTGCGGCCCGCCGGGGCGTCTTCCGGACCGGCTTCGCCGAGGCATTTAACGAGGCTGCCGCTTCGGAGGTCGCAAGCGTCACCACCAGGCCAGCGATCCCGAGCCAGCGCAGAAATCGCATCGCGTTCACCCTCCTTGGCTTCGAATCCGTAGGCACTTCCCGTGCGAGCTGTGCCATGGCTAGAAGCTCAACTTCGCGCCGAACCGGAACAAGCGGCCGGAATCGTGCAGCGTGGGGCTTCGCTCCGCCAGCGAGTAGCGCTGTTGCGCGTCCGGCGTGTCATAGGTGGCCTGACCTTCCTGCGTGTTCAGGAAATTCGTGGTCGTCGCGCTGCCCGAGCCGGTGTACACGGTGCGGATGTTGTCGCGATTGAAAATGTTGAGGACCCAGAGGTAGACGTCCAGATTCTGGCCCCCCAGCACGATTCCCTTGTTCGCCTTCGCATCCACCGTGATCGTCCAGGGACCGTAGCGTGAGTTGACGGGCCCGATGGGTTGTGCGGCCACGCTCGCCAGGGTCACCTCGTTGTAAATGCGGGTGGGCGTATACGGGAACCCGCTGCCGGCGTTGAAGAGGAGGTTGATCCCGGAGTTCTCGAACAGATGATTGCCGCGCCACGCGGGTCCTTCACCCTTGGCGAGCCGATAATCGAAATTCCCCGAGAATTTGTGTCGCTGGTCGAAGGCGAGCGGAGAGGCCATCTTCGGGACATGATCGGCGGTCCAGGCGATATTCCGCTGCGTCTGCGACACCGAGCCGGTGCCCATGGCCCAGGACAGGCTGTAGGAGCCCGACATGGCCACGTGCCCCACGCGACGGAGCGTGTAGGAGAGATCCAGCCCCTTGATGGTCGCGAAGTCACGATTCTGGTAGGACGAGAACGCGTTGGGCGAGGACGGGATGTTCGTGATCTCGACCAGATCCTTCACGTCCTTGTAGTAGGCCGTCGCTTCCACCCGGGATCGGTCCGTCGGCGTATGCGCGATCCCGATCTCGTAGGCCGTGGTCCGCTCCGGTTTCAGATTTGGATTCCCGAACCCGACGAAGTACCCGCCGGTGCGGATCTTGTGCTCGAGGAAGGCGTAGCTCACGTACAAGTCTTGGAGATTTGGCTGCTGGAAGAACTGGCCGTAGTTCACGTGCACCAGCGTGCGGTCGCTCACCGGGAAGCCCACGCCCAGGCGCGGGCTGAGGCGGCGGTAGACCTTGGATGCCTCCAGATCTTGAGGGTCGAGGCGCGTCGCCAGATTCGTCGAATCCCCCGCGTCCGACTGGAGCGGCGTGGTCTCGCTGCGGAGCGCCTGCGTCGACGGCGTCAGGTAATCGAACCGAAGGCCCGCGTTCACGACGAGCCCCAGTCGCTCGTATTTCGTCTGTCCGTAGAGCGATGCCACCTTGGGATGCTTGGGTCCGTCGAGCCCGCCGTTGGACTCGTTTCCGAAGGCGTCGTATCCGTACCGGTCCACGTCCTGCGTGTTCTTCGGAACGTACGCGCCCGTGCTGTCGATCTGGTAGAGCTGTGTCGGGTAGTAATGGTTGTAGTAGCGGAGGGTGTGGCGCTGATAGTCCCCTCCGAACTTCACCTGGACGTCCCTCGAAATCTGGCTCGCGTAGTCGGCGGCAAAACCGATGTACGAGGACTTGCGATGCAGGAAGTCGTCCCACACGTGCGCGCCGGACGGATTGTCCGGACCGAACCAGAAAATCGCCTCGGTCGGGTCGAACGAGGGATCCGCCTGCCCCACAGGGAACGCGTACTTCTTGAGATCATCGAACGCCACGCCGTCGCCGCGAATGCGATTGGTGAGGAAGTAGTTCGCCTTCACCTCGTAATAAGAGCGGCTGTTCAGGCTGTGGTTCCACGTGCCGTAGACCGAGTTGTTCTTGTCGAGGAACCGCGGCATGTGCTCGAAGTCGAACCGGTACGCGTTCTGGTACTGCTGCCACTTGTCCTGGTTGAAGGTCCCGCCCAGCTTGAGCGTCTGGAGCGGCGAAGGCTTGATCGAGAGCTTGCCCACCGCGGACCAGGTCTTGCTGCCGTTCGAAGGGAGCACGCCGTTCTCGAAGAGGCCCGGCTGAGACGGATCGGCCACCTGGTCGGTGATGATGCTGGGGCGGCGATCCTCGACCTCCTTGCGTTCCCCGGCGAGATAGAAGGTGACGTTCTTGATGCTCGGCGCGATCGGTCCGCCCAGGGAGGCGTTGAAATTCTTGTACCCACGGCTCTTCTTCATGAAGTCGCCGAGGACTCCTTCCCCCGATCCGAAATACTTGTCGCGCCCCTCCTTGGTCACGATGTTGATCGCCCCCGATTGCACGCGCCCGTACTCGGCGTTGAATCCGCCCGTCTGGACCACGATCTCCTCGATCGCGTCGGTGTTGATCGCCGTGGTGGAGACGCCGGTCAGCGGGTCCTGCTGCGAGAATCCATCCACGTAGTAGGCGACCTCGTTGGGCCGGCCGCCGCGGACGATCAGCGTGTTGTTGTTCTGGGCTTCATTGTCGATGTTCAGCTTGAAGTTCACGACGCCCGACTGCTGGGCGACCGCGTCCTGGTAACCGCGCAGCGGCTGGTACTTGATGTCGTCGCCGGAGAGGAACTTGGCCGAGCCCGTGTTGTCCTTCTGGATCAGCGGCCGCTCCCCGCGGATGACCACTTCCGGCACGTTCGTGAGCACGGTCGACTCGACATTGAAATCGAGCTTCGTGTTGAAGTCGGGGATGATCTCGACGTTCTGCCGCAGCATCGGCACGTACCCCAGGAGCGAAACCCGCACGGAGTACTTGCCGGCCGGCAAGTTCAAGATCGTGTAGTTCCCCTGGGCGTCCGTCACCCCGCCGCGCTTCAGCTCCGGAACCGCGACGCTCGCAAGTGCGACCGGCTCGCCCGTCTTGGCGTCGTGAACGACGCCGGAGAGCTGCCCCGTGGTGCCCGCCCAGGCCGCTCCGGAAAAGAAAATGGCGCCCGCCATGAAAATGGCTGCGCCTAGAACCAACCCGTCCCGAGGCCGGAGAAACATGGTTCGCCTCCTCTTTGGATCCACCGAATTGCCAAACCGAGGGTCTTCGTGCGCCTTCCCTGACGTCGTAGTCGGATCTCAGCCCTTCGACCCAACTCCCATTGAACTTTAGCGTTCGACCTGTTCCCTCAAGCCCGCGCCCCTCTGGGGCGCCCCTCACCTGGCTAAAACGAGGATTCTCCTAAGTGCCGGCTATGTCGTGTTCCACCCCCTGGTCTCGGAGCCATGCGGCCTGCACGGCTCGGAACTCCTGAGCCGCAACACGTTGTACATAGAACAGGTTAGGTACGCGTCCGAAATGTTGTCAACACTTTTTAGCACAAGAGAAAGGGGCCACCCGATCTCCGGGTGGCCCCGATTTTTCCGTCCCGCGGCGTTTGCCGCAGCCTACGCAGATCCTAGTAGTGGTAGGTCGCCGAAGCGCGGGTGAACGGCGTCGACCGATCGCCCGAGAGAATATACCCACCCGTGAGCGGGAACTTCTCGTTCAGCGTCATGTCGATGTCCAGATTGTTCCACCGAATGCCCGTGCCGAGACTGAAATTGAAATTCGACGTGCGCTCCTTGTCGGTCACGATCGTCGAAGGCGTTCCGAACGTGGTGTCTTCCGTGCGGTCGCTCACCAGCGCGCGATTCGCGCCGATGCGGACCTTGAGCCAGCGCGTGGCGTCGGTCTCGATGGCCGCGAACACGAGCGGCATCACCGTCGACTTCTCCTCGAACTTGGCCTGGTCGCCCGCGGCGAGAGCCGCGTCGGTGCGCTCGTAGGTGTGCTTCGTCTGACCCACGGTGACGCCCCAGAGGAGGAGGTTGTTGTCGTTCACGCGCATGTTGTCGGAGATCCCGAGGCCGTAGCTCTTGTACTTCTCGTCCGCCGAGCGCACGTTGCCGGCCGCCGGAACGTTCTGCACCCGCCAGCTGAGATCATCGTTCGTATAGAACGCGGCGGGAACCCACACGTGGCGGTCGCCCTGGTTGAGGAAGGCGCGCCCGAAGATGGCATAGGAGGCCGAACCGTCGTCCTTCCAGCTCTCACCCTGGACGCCGCCCGTCGAGGCGGTGCGGTCCATGGAGTACTTGCGATACGTCACCGCGCCTTCGACGCGGTTGTCGTTGCTCAGATGGAACGTGACGCCGGGGGTGATCCCGATCGTGTTGATCTCGACGCCGGTGCCGATGATGGCATCCGGGAAGAACCCGGCGCCGAACGGATACGGATCGAACGGCGAGAGACCGTTACCCCGAACGCGATTGAACGCCGCGGGCGCCGCCGTGTCGGTCTCCTCGAAGCTGGAGTTGGTGATGTCGACGCGGACCGCGAAATCGAGCGCGCTGAATCCCTTGCCCCAGATCGCATCCAGCTGCTCGTTGTTGAGGCTCCCCGCCGCGACGAGATTGTTGAGGGAGCTCTGCTTCATCTGGAACGCGATCGCTCCGATGCGCGGGAAGTTCCGGATCACGGTGTAGCTCTGCTCGCCGAACGACACGACGGACGAGCCCAGAAGACCCGTGTCGGAAAGCCCGCTCGGGTTGTTGCCCAGCTCCGCGAGCACGAGATTGTTCTGACGCACGACGGAAGCCGGGTAGTAATAGATGTTCACGTAATCATCCGTGAACTGGCTCAGCGTCGGAACCGCGAGGGACATGCCCTCGACGCGCGACAAGGACGCCTGGCTCTCGCCCGCGGTGAGGGCGACCACAGCGGCCAGACTCAAGACTGCCATCAGCTTTCGCTGAGACATCTGTTATAGCCTCCTTTGTTGGGTGACCCCGAGTGCTCCAGAGTCGCTTGCCCGGACTCCGGCCATGAACACAGAGATTCCTCGGGTCCGGTGCATCGGGATAGCGTCAATGCGGGTTGAAGTTTCCCTGCCCCACCCCCTTTCGGTTTGGTCTGTAATCAGTTCCGTGACCAACCATCCCTCCCCCGCCGACAGCCATGGGGGCATCAAGAAAATTTCGGCGCAACGTAGTCGGTACGGAGCAGGTCTGTCAACTCAAATCTGTGGAATTGCGGCGTAGGGTATTGCGGCGCAGCGATTTGCGGAGCTACTGTCCCGGAGGAAGCTCGTACCGCCCGAAGCCGTCGTGGTCGACGAACACGAAGGTGCGATGATCACGGTAGTAGTACCAGATCTCCTCGGGCGGACGGTCGAAATTGAAGGGATTCCGGACCACCTCGTCCGGTCTTCCGAACACGATGTAGATGCGCCCCATGTCCGACTTCCAGCCCGGGCCTCCTGTGGAAAAATGCTGGTTGGCGTACTGGACGCGCTGGTAGAACGCGTCGCGGGCCTCGTTTTCGGGAGTGTCGGGCGTGGGATCGCGCCGCTTCCAGAAGACGTCCCAGTACGCTTTCCGCGCGTCTTCATCGTGAAGCTTCGAGATCTCGTCCTGCTCCTCGCGCGTGGCGATGTAGCGGAGCACCTCCACGGATTGCGAGGACGCGAATCCGAGCGTCGCCCGCGACTGCTCCACCTCGAAGCTCTTGTCGCGACGGACCGTCGTGTTCTTTCCGTCCTTCTGCCCCGCGGGCGGAGGGACATTGAGCGCGACCGTGAAGCGGTAGGAGCCCGCGCTCATGCTGGCGAGCCTCGGTCGAAGCAGGAACGGGGTCCGCCCCGGTTGTCTCGGGAATGTTGTGTCCCCCGCGGCCACCTGCTGCCCCGTCTCGCTCGCCACCTTGTAATAGAGGTGGTAGCCCGGGTCCAGGCCGCCGCCCCGGCGATCGAAGATCTCGCCCGTGACGGCAACGTTGACGAGGTTGTCTCCATATCTTCGAGAGGGGTTGGGCACGAAGCCGTCCTGCGTGGAGGCGCTCCCCTGGGGCTCGACCGTCCCGAGGGTCAGATCCGTGAACCAGACGAGTCCCGGCGAGGACGATGGAACCTCGAACGGAATCGCGGTACCGGAGGTGCGCTCCGCCACGAGATCGGTCACCGCAACCTCGATCCGGTACTTGGCGGGAGGCATGGTGAATTCCAGGTGGTCGGCGATGTCCTCGCCGCGCTGTTTGGTTTCGGCGTACGTGGCGGCGCGCAGCTCGCGCGTGAACGTGTCGCCGGCGACCTGGCGCTGCTTCTTCTCGCGGAAGAAGATCACGCGCACTTCGTACCCGGCGTGATACCCGGCGGGAGGCGTGCGCTCGAAGAGAAGCTCGCTCCGGCTCATCCGGTAATCCAGACGCACTGTGGGCTGGCCCGACTCCCCGAGCTGAAGCGTGGCGTCGACGGAAAATCGAGGGCGATCCGGGCTGGTGCCCGGCGCGGGGGCCTCCGGCTCCGTGGGAGATCCGGGGTTCTGGTACTGCGCGTAACCCTCTCCGCTCCCCCAGCACAGGGCGCAGAGGAGGAACGCGGCCCAGCGCGCGTGGATCCTAGCGAAGGAGGATGAGCCTGCGGGCATCGTCGATTCCGGGTCCCACCAGCTTGAGAAAATAGACGCCGTCCGCGAGGGGGCGTCCCCGACCGTCTCGTCCGTCCCACGTCATCGAGCCGAAGCCGCCGCCCGGAGCCGTCGTGGCGGAGATCGTGCGCACGAGACGGCCGCTCATTTCGAAGACACGGAGCACCAAGGATCTTCCACCATCGACCGAGAGCACGCGATAGGGAATGTACAGCGCCTGTCCGTTTCGGGGCCGGTACGGGTTTGGATAGGGGCGCCCCAGGGCCGAGTTGGAAGGGATGAACACCACGCCCTCCGCATCATTCCGGGAAGAGCCGTCGGCGAGGAAGGCGTCGAGACGGTATCGGTAGCTCTGTCCGCCCTGCACGGTTCTGTCCTGGACCGTCCGGGCCGCCGGACCGAGGAGCGCGTCGTTCACGCGGTACTCGGCCGTTCCCGCCATCCCCTTCGAGAGGGTTACGTTCTCGCGATAGAGATTCCATCCGATCGCTCCCGCGGGGAGGGCCACGGACCAGGTGATCGTGAGGCGCGGCTGCACGGCGGCGGGATCGAACGCGAAGCCAAGCGAAGGATCGGCCACGAACGCAGCGCTCGCCAGAAAGCGCTCGAGCCCGAGACCCGCGGCAACGAGGAGGGTATCGCCCACCCAGAAGGCGTCGCGGGCGAATCCGGGAACCTGGATCAGGCCGCGGACCCTAGGAGCCGAGGGAACTCGCAGATCCATGGCGAGCGCGCCGCCGTCCCCAAGGAGCGCCACGCCGGTCTGTCCCATCTGCGTGACGCCGTACACGGCCGGCGCAGGCAGCGCGCCGGCGGGATCCGCCAACCCCGGATTCGAAACATCGAAGATCTGCACGCCGAGGTCTGTCGTCCCCACGAGGAGCCGGGTTCCGCTCAGGTCCAGGTCGAGGGCGCCGAAGCCGATCGCAGAGCCGATGAGCGCGGGCGCCGCAGGATCCATGATGTTGATGAGCGCCAGTCCCGAGAACGCGTCCGCCACGTACGCCACCGTGCCCTGGATGGCCACGGCGCGCGGGTCTTGTAACGCGAGGGTCCCCCGAACGAGAGGCGCCAGTGAGTCCGTGACGTCGACGACGCTGATCCCGCCGCCGTTGTTATCCCGCCACGCCACCACCGCGACCGTGCCGCTCACCGCGACTCCGAGCGCCGAACGAGGGGTGGCCACGGTGGACCGCAGCGCGGGAGCGGAAGAATCGCCGACGTCCACGACGAGGAGCCCCGCCGTGCCCGCGGCCACATAGGCCAGACGGCGCGCGGGGTCCAGAGCGACGTCGTATGCGCTCGAGTTGCCGGAGAGCGGCAGCACTCCCACGAGGGACGTGTCGGCGGCGGCAGAGCGGTAGATGCGCAGGCCGCCGGAGTAGTCCGCCACATACGCCAGACCCTGGCTCGCGACCACGCTGCGGACGCGTCCCGTTCCTCCCGGCGCGCCGCGGCCGCCGAAGATCGGCGCCGTGGTGTCGTAGGTCTGGATCAGGCTTCGCCCGATTTCGTCCGGCTCCGGGGGAACATTTTGGTCGTTCTCGGAGAGGACCGCCCGCGTTCCCACGATGGAGATCAGGAACGGCTCGATCGCCGTGAGCTGGTCGAACTCGGATCCGAGCAAGTCCCCTTTCGAGCCGCTCCGGACGAAGTTGGCATACGTCCGGGCTGCTCCCACCGCGACGACCCGTGCCTGGTCCGCATCGACGTCGCGAACCAGACTCCCCGAGCCGATGAGCACCGCCGCGCGGGGAGTCCGGGTCTCGGTGTCGAACGGAAGTATGCCGAGGTCCCCCACCGCGAGGAACGCCATCGCGTCGGGCCAGGCAAGATCCGTAGCCTGGAATCCGTTCGCCTGAAACTCCCACAGCGATTCGGGCAGGGCCCCGCTCCGGACGCGATAGAGTGTGAGGATCATGCGAAGCGTGGGGCTCTGGCGGCGGCTCAGGACTAGGAAGGAATCCGCGCGCGCCTGGACCCGGATGATCTTCCGCCCATCCTGGTACCCGCGCGGGCCGATCGGATCCAGAGCGCCGGGGACGGTCTCGCGGAAGAAGAAGAGATCCCCGTCGGTCGCAGCGGCCAGCGTCGCGCTCGAGGGCGCGAAGGCTCCATGCACGATCGCGCCCAGATGGTCGTGGCTCCCGATCGCGACGAGATCGGTGGAGTCGCTCAGATCGACAGCGACGATGCCCCGATTCCCCGCGAAGAGATACGCCGTGCTCCCGGAAACCGCCAGCTCGGAGACCACGCCCGCGGTTCGGAACGACCCGTAGAGGGTGTCCCGGCTCCCGTCCGTGCTCCTGAATTCCACACCGTTCCGCGTCGGAATGACGTAGGTACCCCCTGGAGAAGCAACGTGCACCGGAACGGCGGAGCCGTAGAGTCCCGTGAGCGAGGAGGGCGCAAGACGCGTGGCGACGATCTCCGTCGCGGCGCGCGCAGGCTGCGGTACCACGAGGAGGCAACCCAGGAGCATGAGTAGGCCGGGGATGCGCGGAGCACGGAAGGAACGAATCATCTGATACGACGCTACCACGGCGCGCCGAGCGGCCTCAACACGCATCTCCTTCTTTCCGCTTGTCCCGCACGAGGAGAGAGGCTATAGACTCGCCCCCCGCATGCTCGAAACGATCCTCGCTCCGCTCACGTCCTTCGTCCTCGCGGTCATCTCGAGCTGGGGCTATGCGGGCATCGTCTTCTGCATGGCGATCGAGAGCGCGTGCATCCCGCTGCCGAGCGAGATCATCATGCCCTTCTCGGGATACCTGGTCACGACGGGGCGATTCACGCTGTGGGGCGTCGTGCTCGCGGGCGCGATCGGGAACGTGATCGGATCCTGGGCCGGGTACTGGCTGGGAGCCAAGGGAGGACGGCCGCTCGCGGAGCGGCTCTCCCGATGGCGGATCATCCGGATCAGCGAATACGACCGGGCCAACGGGTGGCTCCAGAAGCACGGCATCCAGGTCGCGTTCTGGACGCGCCTCCTCCCGATCGTACGCACGTTCATCTCCTTCCCCGCGGGCGCCGCTCGGGTACCGCGCTCGCGGTTCCTGATCTACACCTTTCTCGGCTCGCTCCTCTGGTCGCTCGCGCTCGCGTACGTCGGCGTGGTCTTCGGCGAGCACTGGGAGTCGATCCACGGCCTCTGGCGCGGGTTCGATCTGGTCGTCCTGGCCGCGCTCCTGGTGCTCTTCCTGATCTGGCTCCGATCTCACCTCAAGTCTCGGTAACGATATGGGGCCGTCCGCGTTGACGCTTCTCCGCGCCGATGGTAGTCTGGTCCTCCTTTCTGGGGGATCGTCCAGTGGTAGGACACGTGGCTCTGGACCACGGTACAGGGGTTCGAATCCTCTTCCCCCAGCCACATCAAAATCGAGAAATCCCCAACCGGATGGATACGGCGCTATCGTCTAGGGGTTAGGACGGGTGGTTCTCAGCCATCAAACCGGGGTTCGAATCCCCGTAGCGCTACCATTTTTTCTTCGCATGCCGGAACCGACGCGCGTCCCACCCGCGTGAAAGGAGCTCCTTCCATGCTGTCCCGTTCCCTCACCCGCTCGCTCGTGCTCCTTTTCGCGCTGGCTCCCGTACTGGCGACGCCGGCCCCGGCCGCGCCGCCGCGCGACGGCATGTGGCGCGCGTCGAAGCAGGAGTCCGGGAAAGGGATTCCCTCGAACGTGGAGTGGGTGGACTCCCTCGGCGGCATCACGCAGTACCGGCTCCGCTCGAACGGCATGACGATCCTCCTCTCGCGGAACCCCGCGGCGCCCGTGATCACGTTCCAGGTCGTGTACCACGTGGGATCGCGGAACGAAGCGCCCGGGAACACCGGCTCGGCCCACCTCCTCGAGCACCTCCTCTTCAACAAGAGCACCGAGAATTTCGGGCGCCAGAACGGGCACAAGACCTTCCAGGAGGTCCTCTACGAGGCGGGCTGCGACTACAGCTCGACCAACATGACCACCTGGTACGACCGGATGAACGGCTACTCGACGCTTCCGGCCGACAAGCTGGAGCTGGCGATGAAGATCGAGGCCGACCGGCTGGGCCGGGCACTCATCCTGGACAAGGAGCGCCAGCCCGAGATGACGGTGGTCCGGAACGAATACGAGATCGGAGAGAACAATCCCTCGGTCGCGCTGAACAAGGCGGTGATCGGGGCCGCGATCCTGGCCCACCCCTATCACTGGGACACGATCGGGTATCGCTCCGACATCGAGGGCGTCTCGACGGAAACACTGCGCGAGCACTACAAGAACTTCTTCTGGCCGGACAACGCGGAGGCGATCCTGGTCGGCGACTTCGATCCGGCGCAGGCGCTCCGGAGCTTCGACAACGAGTTCGGCGCCTTTCAGCGCTCGACGAAGCCGATACCTCGAGTCATCACGGTGGAGCCGCCCCAGGAGGGAGAGCGGCGCGTCATCGTGCGCCGGCCCGGGCAGGTGGGATTGGTCGAGATCGCCTACATGCGGCCGAACTCGCTCCATCCCGATTTCATCCCGCTCGACGTGCTCGCGACCATCCTGGGCTCGGGCATCAACTCGCGCCTCTACCAGGCGCTGGTGGAGAAGCAGCTGGCCACCGACGTGAGCGCGAACAACTACACGCTGCGCGATCCCTTCCCCATCCTGATCGACGCCACCGTCGCGCCCGGCGTAGGCCACCAGAAAGTGGAAGACGCGATGAAGGCGGCGCTCTACGAGGTCGCGCGCCGCGGGGTCACGCAGGAGGAGCTGGAGCGCGCCAAGAACCAGCTCGAGGTCTCGGTCGTTCGCGGGCGCGACGGCACCTACGAGCTGGCGTCGAGCCTCGGAGAAGCGGTGGCCTCGGCGAACTGGAAATGGTTCGTGCGCTACGTGGACATGATGCGAGGCGTGACCCGGGAGGACATCCAGCGCGTTGCGGCGACCTACCTCGTGCCCGATCACGCCACGGTCGGCTGGTTCGTCCCCGCGAAGGCCGAGGCGAAGAAGCCGCAGAAGAGCGCGGGCGCCGGGGGCTCGGTCGAGTCCTCGGCATCGAGCGGCCAGGTCCCAGGCGAGCCCGAGCGCGCGGCGTTCGCGGGGCGCACGCTTCATCGCGTGCTCCCGAACGGCATCACGCTCGACGTCCTCGCGAATCACGCGGTGCCGACGGTCGCCGTGCACGGAATCATCCTCGCCGGCCGCGTCTATGCGCCGGACAAGCCCGCGATCGCCCAGCTCACGGCCATGATGCTGGAGCGGGGCACGAGGAGCATGAGCAAGCGGGCGATCGCCGCGAAGCTGGACGGGGTTGGCGCGCGCCTCAACGTCTCGAGCGATCTGAACGTGGCGACCGTGCAGGGCTCTTCCCTCTCGCGCGACGCTCGGCTCCTCCTCGCGATTCTCGCCGATGAGCTCCGGACCCCGGCGTTCGGCGATTCCGAGCTCACGAAGGCGAAGGCGGAGATGAAGACCGATGTGCTGCGGGCGTTCGACAACACGAGGCTCCGCGCGTACGACCGGCTGGCGCAGGCCGTCTACCCGTCGGGACATCCCTACCATGCGCCCACGAAGGACGAGCGCCTGCAGAGCCTCACCGCGGCGCGGCCCGCGGATCTCCGCGCCTTCCACCGGGAGCGCTACGTGGGCTCGGCCATGGTCCTCGCGATCGTCGGCGACGTGGATCCCGAGCGGATCGCGGCGACCGTGGATTCCCTGTTCGGCGGGATCCCGCGGGGCGCGCCCTCGCGGCCGGACCTCCCCCGCACCGACCGGGGCGCGCCGGTGCGCGAGGCCGTCGAGCTGAAGGGAAAGGCGAACATGGATCTCATGTTCGGCGCGGGGAGCGGGCTGCGCAGGAACGATCCCGATTACGAGGCCTGCCTCGTGGCCAACGCCGCGCTGGGGCAGAGCTCCCTCTCCTCGCGCCTGGGCAAGCGGGTGCGCGATTCGGAAGGGCTGACCTACTCCATCTACTCGAGGTTCGTGATGACGGACGTTCTGGACGGGATGTGGCTCGCGGACGTCGCGGTGGCACCGAGCAATCTCCAGAAGGCGATGAAGTCCTCGCGCGAGGTGATCGAGGAATACTGCAAGAACGGAATCACGGACGAGGAGGTCGCCGTCCAGAAGAGCTTCTTCGCGGGCAATTACCAGGTGCAGCTGGCGACGAACGCGGGGATCGCGCAATCGCTCGCGGTCGCGGAGCAGTACGGCTACGGGCCTTCGTACCTGGACGAATTCCCGAATCGGGTGCGCGCCGTGACTCGCGAGCAGGTGCTGACGGCGATCCGCGCGCACCTGGATCCAGCCAAGCTCAGCGTGATCGTCGCGGGAGACCTGGACAAGTTCCCACAGTAGCGACGTACGACTTCAGGAGTCAGCCGACCGGAATGGGCTGCGGCCCTGGCACCGGGGCTCCCGGCCACAGCATCCGTTTTTGCCGTTCCGTCTGCCAGTTCGTAATGCGGGTGATGAGCGAGAACGCCACCAAGGCGCTCGGGATGTCGATCACGTCCGAGAGCACGAGCAGCGCACTCATCATCTGGAGCTGATCCAGGGTTGGGTTTTCGGTAACGCCCATGCGAAAGATGGCGTTGCCCACGAGTGAAGAAAGAATAAGGATCCCCCACCACAGATTGACGAGCGGGGGCGTCCCGAGCTGATTCCGAATGCCCGGCCCTGCCGGGGACGCGTCACGCTCCGTGCCCGCCGGATCGCTTCCGTGCCAGACCTCGCGCATGACCTGCACGGGCCGAACGAGGTTGAGGAACGGAACGAAGAACCCTCCGACGGCCCACCGCGGCGAGTACTTGAGCTCACGTCCACCCAGGGCCGGGAGATTCTTGTGGGCTCGATGGAACCAGATGAGGAAGGCGAGGGCTGATGCGAGGAGTACCAGGAGCTGGAGCTGACCGATCAACTGCTGTCGGGAATCGTTGGCCGCCATCTCTGCATCGGTGATCCCGCCGTGCGCTGCGCGCGACAGGAGCTCCACCTGAAGCAATCCGGATGCGATTCCAACGACCGCCAGCGCCAGGGTTACGAGCAGCAGGCCTTTGATCCATCGGGCACGGGCGTCCAGAGGCACGAATTCGACCGATTGAGAGCTCACGGGGCACCTCCTCATCGGTGAAGGACCTGCCGCAGGCCCAAGGTGCTACCGTTACGGGCCGAACGCCAGTGAACAGCTACTTCACCAGCGTCATCGTCCGCGTGCGGACGGTGTTCCCCACCGCGAGACGATAGAAGTAACGCCCGCTCGCGACCTGGAGCCCGCGCTCGTTCCTGCC
This sequence comes from Candidatus Dormiibacterota bacterium, assembly GCA_035635575.1. Lineage (GTDB taxonomy): Bacteria > Eisenbacteria > RBG-16-71-46 > SZUA-252 > SZUA-252 > WS-7. Next base: position 36,015 of record DASQAV010000059.1, read on the forward strand.
GTTCCACCGCACGCTGTAGGTCCCCGGCCGCTGGCTCGCATCCACGAGCGTCCGCACCAGACGTCCGGACGCATCGAACACACGAATCAGGACACGTCCGCCGGAGCCTGCGTCGTAGGAGATCACCGTCTCCGGATTGAAGGGATTCGGGCGATTCTGCTCGAGCCGCGCCACAGGCGAGACACGGGGAGTGTCCGCCGCCGTGACCGACGGCGTGGAGAGCGGGTTGGCTGGATCGGATCCCAGGAGGAGCTCCCACCGGTCGCGGTATCCGTCGCGATCGCGGTCGATCGCCATCCTCATGCCCGAGCCCGGCGGCACGCCGAGGTAGGTGATCTCCCCTCCGTTCGTGGCGAGGGACCGGAGGCTGTCGGTGGAAATCGCTCCCTCCGAGTTCAGGTCGCTGATGAATCCCCCGCCCGTCTGGTAGAGGAATCCCTTCATCACGCCGCCAATCTTCCCGTGCGCGACGAGGTCGCAGTTCCCCAGATCGGCCTCGTGGTAGAGCGAATCGAGAAGCGCCACGGTGCCGGGACTGTTCTTGTTCGAGGCCGCGATGGTCAGCTCGCGCCCCACGGACGGAGCGGTGCCCGTGTCGAACGAAAGCAGGAAGGCCTCGATCGAGTAGCGCGCGTTCGTGTCCGGAAAACTGAAGACCGGCGCCCTCAGGAAGTTGACGAGGTTGTCCAGCGAGCCGTCGTGGAGGAAGCCGTAGCCCCTCTTGTTCGAGGCCGCGGCGAGCAGGAATCCGCTCTTCTGGTACATGTTCCGGAGCTGCGGGACCTTGAAGTCCTGGCTTTCTTGTAACAGGACGCCCGGGATGAGCGTGCCGTTCGTCCCCGTCGGGAGCGCGTGGCAGAAGGCGCAGGTTTGCCCACCGTCGTGCGGCCGCGCGGTGAACTCGATCCTTCCCTGCTCCGCCAGTGGCGCGAACGTCCGGTCGAGGTTCTGATTCGGATTCGGCGGATAGGCGACGGTCAGGATGAAGGTGTTGTACTTCTGCATGTCCGCCGCCGAGAGCGTGTCGGGATTCCCCATCAATCCCACGAAGGCCGGATTGAAGCGCGTGAAGTCGAGCCGGTCGCCCCGCCAGTGGAAGGGAGACGTGCCGGCGAGGCCGCGAAGGGACTGCGTGGTCATCGGCCCCTTCATGGGATGAACCTGAGTGCCGAGCTGCAGGCTGGGCGCCATCGTTCCCTGGGGATTTCCCAGATCCCAGGCGATGTTGTCAAAGTCCCCGCCGACGTGACAGCTGGCGCAGGCCAGATCGCCGTGCGCGGAATTCTGGCCGTTGTAGAGAAAGGGCCTTCCCTCCTTCACCTCGGCCGGAGTGGGATCGAACCGCAAGGGAACCTCTCCGATCTTGGTCTCGGTCGCGGCGTCCAGGATCGCCACCGAGTTCGTGAACCGGTTCAGGACGAAGAGCTGGCTCCGGGCCCCGTCGAGGGCTAAGCCCACGGGGCCGCGAGGCTCGGCCAGATGGATTCCAGCCGGAGAAGGAGCGCCGTCGGTCTGGATTCGACTCGTCACGGCGCCGGAGAGATTGATCACCCCAACCCGGCTCGACCCCATCGCGGCCACGTAACCCTTCCCCTGGGCCGCGTTCAGGACGATGTCGGTAGGCTCGGCCAGGCTCTGGTCCTTCTCCAGCTGCGGGCCGGGGCTGATCGAATAGTCGATGTGCGCGTTGAGATGCACCGGCGTCACCGGTCCCGCGCCCGCGCCCCCGATCAGCGTGACGCGATTCCTCGAGAACTGCCCCTTGAGATTCGGCTCGAACCGGGTCCGGTTCGACGCGTCGGTATTCGTGACGTAGAGCGTCGACGTCGCGGGATCGACCGCGATGTTGAACGCGCTCGATCCCACGTCCGACACGGTGCGGACCACCGCACCCGTGCCCGTGTCGAGAACCGCCAGGTCCACGTCCGGCAGGGTGAAGCCGGCCGGAACGGATGCGTCCCAGATCTTCGGTGTCGGCTGTCCGTCATCGATCCAGTGCGTTCCGTTCCACTGCACGATCACGCCCACGTCCGGAGCCGCGGGCAGCGCCGGGCTCTTCGGCGGATTGGGTGGCGAAGGCCCCCCACCGGCGCGCACCTTGGCCGCGCTCAGGATCGTCGTCCGGTTTCCGCACTCCTGCACGCTCACGTAGACCTGGGTCCCTCCTGGCCCTACGGCGAGCGCACGGGGACGCCTTCCGAAGATGGAGGCCGGAGCAAACGCCGGTGTCAGGCTCACGGGATCGAAGACACTCACCTGGTCGAGTCCGCTCACGCACACGAAGGCCCGAAGCGGCGAGCCGGCGAACACGACATCGGTCGGCTCATCGCCAACGGACACGGTCGCCTCCACGCTCATGGAGCGGAGATCGACCACGCTCACGTCGTCGGAGAGATGGTTCACGACCCAGGCGGTGCTGTCGTTCAGCGCCGCGACCGAGACGGGCTCGAGTCCCACCGGCACCTCGCCGAGCGATGTCAGGGAGCCCGGACCGATCGAGAACACCTCGAGGCGCGCGTCGGGCAGGTTCAAGGCCAGGAGCCTGGTTCCATCCGGGGTCAGCGCGACGGGGTGCACCGGGAGCGATTCGAAATTCCGGTAGTCGGTGGTTGCGGCGACGGAGGAGGCGGACTCATGGGGTCGGTATGCGAAGAATACGACGGTGCACAGAGCCGAAGCCGCGAGAACGAGCCAAAGGGCGCGACGACGGCGCGGGGAGGGGCCGGTGCGCTCATCCATGGGTGCATACCTCCGGTATTCCACTGGCATGGTGTTGTTGCGGGAGTTGGACTTACAGCCCTAAGCCACTATTATACTACATGTTGCGGCTCCCGTAAATACCCTGTGAGGCGCTCCACGGCGGCGGGATCCTCGTGGCGGCGCATGTAAGCGGCGTACGCCTCTCCGAGCCGGGATCGCATCTCGGAGCGGTAGCGCTCGCGGCTGAACCGGAGCGCCTGGCGGCGGAGCGCTCCTCCGTCGAAGCGGCGGCGGCTCACCTCCCGCATCGCTTCCACGAGAGACTCCTCGGTCGCATCGTCGAAGAGCACCCCGGTGTCGGGCGTGATCGTCTCGAGCGCCCCTCCCTTCCGGAGCGCGACGGCCGGACGTCCGCAGGCGAGCGCCTCCAGGGGCGCGATGCCGAAGTCCTCCTCGTGCGCCTGAACCAGCGCGCGGCAGGCGCGGTATGCCTCCCGGAGATCCTCCTTGGAAACCCATTGCTCGAAGCGAACGGTCGGTCCCGCGATCGATCGAAGCCTCTTGAGATCGGACCCCGAGCCGATCACTCGCAGCTTCGCCCCCATGCGGTTCGCCGCGCGGATCGTGAGGTCCACGCCCTTGTAGGGAACGAGGGCGGAGACGGTGAGAAACGGAGCGTCGGGACCGGGCTCGGAATCGCCGGGAGTGAAGAACTCGGTGTCCACGGGCGGGTAGACGACGAGCGCGGGACGCCGGTAGTGCTTCCGGATCCGGTCGCGGATGTTGAAGGAGTTCCCGATGAAGAGGTCCACCCGGTCCGAGCTCAGACGATCCCACAGGCGGAATTCGTGCGCGATCGAGCGTCCCACCCAGCGCTCGAGGGGGCCGGTGCGTCCCGGCGCGAAATACTCCGGGGCCAGATCCCAGAAGTAGCGGACCGGGGTGTTGCAGTAGCACACGTGAAGCGTGTCGGCCCGCGTGATCACTCCCTTCGCCGCGCAGTGGCTGATCGACACCACCAGGTCGTATGCGCTCAGGTCGAAGGACTCGATGGCCTTGGGATAGGACGAGACGTACCAGCGGTAACGGCTCCTACCCAGAGGAAACTTCGCGATCCACGACTCGTGAATGCGATGCGATTCGATGGTCTTGGAGAGACGCCCCTTCCAGTGCACGAGCGTGTAGATCTCCGCGGAGGGAAACATTTCGCAGAGCACCTCGAGGCATTTCTCGCCGCCGCGCATGCCGGTGAGCCAGTCGTGGACCAGCGCGACGCGAAGCGAATCGAAAGGTTTGGCCGAAAGTGCCGGGGCCGGCGCGCTCACGAGGCGGGTGCGGGAGACTCGGCTTCGAGGCGCTCCGCGGCGAGCCGCAGCCGCTCCACGGTGCGCTCGCGTCCCAGGAGCAGGATCACGTCGAAGATGCCGGGGCTGACCTTCTTTCCGGTCAGCGCGATGCGCGCGGGCATGATCACCTCTCCGGCCTTCACCCCCTCCGAAGCCGCGAGCCCCCGCGTCGCCTTCTCGATCGGGTCGTGCTCGAAGGGCTGCACCTCTTGGAGCGCCGTCGCGAGCTTCTTCAGCCTCGCGGCGGCATACGGCTTGGCCAGGAGCTCCGCCCAGGGCTCCGGCTCAGGCTCCACCCGATCCACGAAGAGATACGCCGCGTATTCCAGGAACTGGCGGGGACGCTTCAAACGGTCGCCGACCGCCTCGACGGCGCGCTCGAGGAATCGCCGGTCGCGAAGCGCCGGATTCTCTGGCGTGCCCGTCGCCTTCAAATGCGCGGCCACCATGTCGGCCCGTACCGACAACGGGAGCGCGCGGAAATACTCGCCGTTCATCCAATCCAGCTTCTCGTAGTTGAAGATCGCGGGATTCTTGGAGACGCGCTCCAGGGAGAACACCTGCGTCAGCTCCTCCATCGTGAAGATCTCGCGCTCTCCGTCGTACGCCCAGCCCAGGAGCGCCAGGAAGTTCACCATGGCCTGGGGCAGGATTCCCTCGTCGCGGAACGCCGTCACGGAAACGGCTCCGTGCCGCTTGGAGAGCCGCGTCCCGTCCGGTCCCAGGATCATCGGAAGATGCCCGAAGCGCGGAGGCGTGAGTCCCAGCGCGCGGTAGATCTGAATCTGGCGCGGCGTGTTCGAGATGTGGTCGTCCCCGCGGAGAACGTGGGTGATCCGCATCGCGTCATCGTCCACGACGGCGGCGAAATTGTAGGTCGGGTGCTGATCGGTACGCAGGATCACGAGATCGTCCAGGGTGCCGTTCTGGAAGGTCACCGTGCCTCGCACCTCGTCCTCCCACGAAGTCTCCCCTTCCGGCATGAGGAACCGGATCGCGTACGCCTCGCCCTTGGCGGCGCGCGCGTCGGATTCCTGCTTCGTGAGCCGGAAACAGGTGCGGTCGTACTTGGGGGGCTCGCTGCGGGCGAGCGCCTGCTCGCGCCTCCGCTTCAGATCCGCCGGGTCGCAGAAGCAGCGATACGCCTTCCCCTCGTTCAGGAGGCGCCGGGCCGCTTCGGCGTAGCCCTTCAGCCGCTCGCTCTGGAAATACGGCCGGTGCGGCCCGCCCACCTCCGGCCCCTCGTCCCAGCGGAGTCCCAGCCAGGAGAGCCCCTCGAGAATCCCGCCCAGGGCGTTCTCCACGTTCCGCTCCTGATCGGTGTCCTCGATGCGCAGCACGAAGGTGCCGCCGTGCCGCTTGGCGTAGAGATAGTTGAAGAGCGCGGTGCGGGCGCCCCCGACGTGGAGATACCCGGTCGGGCTCGGCGCGAATCGCACACGTACCGGCGAAGTCATTGCAGTCCTTTCCGTGTGGCCGTGGAGTCGGATCGAGGTGCCTGGCTCAGCGCAGCAGCACCATCTTCCGCGCGAAGGTAGCCGGGCCGATCGCCGCGCGATAGTAGTAAACGCCCGAGGAGACTTCCCGGCCCGCGCGGTCGCGTCCGTCCCAGCGGAACTCATAATACCCGGGATCGTAGGCCCGCGAAACCGGCGTCGCCACGAGACGCCCGCGCACGTCGAAAATCCAGATCCTCACCGGCTGCGGCCCCTGGCCCGCCACGGCGAACGAGATCGCGGTCACCGGATTGAAGGGATTGGGCCGGTTCTGCGCCAGCGAGGAGCGCTTCGGCGCGCCCGGAGCGGGCGGCCCCCCGTCTCCTGGAATCGAGTCGACCGCGGTCAGAACCGGGAACGTTGCGTACCCCGTGTGCCAGTTGTCGTGGCGGAACATGGGCCACGCCATTCCGCTGGGCATGAAGGACCCCGGATAGCGCCAGGCATAGACCCCGCGGTCCCAGCCCGCGAGCACGATGTCCACGGCGCCGTCGCGGTCCAGGTCCCAGATCGCGGGCGTGCCGCGCGCCTCCGCGCCGATCTCGATCGGAAAGCCGCTCACCAGCGTTCCGTCCGCATGGAACGCATGGAGTCTCCGGTCCTCCGCCGCGATCAGGATCTCGAGGGTGCCGTCGCCGTCCAGGTCCGCGACGGCCGCGGATGCTTCGGTCGCGGCTCCCAGGGTGAGGTTCGAGAATCCCGGGAGCACGGCTCCCTGCGGGTCCCACGCCATCACGCGCCCGTCCACTCCCACCGCGATGACGTCGAGGCGTGGATCTCCCAGCGGGGTGAGGAGCGGCGCCAGCACCGGCGAAGGGACCCGCCCGTTCCCGATCGTGAGCTCGAGGGGCCGCGGCCATCCGGGTGCACGCTGTCCCGAAGCGGTGAGCACGTAGACACTGTCGTTGGCACAACCGAAGACCGTCTCCAGGCCGCCTCCGGGGATCACGCTCCCGATCGCCGGAGAGGCGCTGGTGGTTCCGTTCGCGAAGAAATCCCACACGACGGAGGAGTCGGCGTGGATGGCGTACACGTGCCCGGACGAAGTCCCGAAGACGATCTCACGTATTCCGTCCCCGTTCAGGTCCGCGATCGCGGGAGAGGAGATCACGGTGCCTTGAGGGGTGAAGAGGACGCCGGTCGTTCCGCGCACCGGGGTTCCGTTGGCGTGCCAGGCGTAGAGCCGGTTCGTGTTCGAGCCCACCACGATGTCCGGCTGGCCGTCCCCGTCGATGTCTCCTATCGCCGGACTGGACCAGAAAGGCGCCGCTCCCTTGCGGGGCCATCCCGAGTAGAGCGTTCCGTTCGCGCGCCACACGGCGACGCTGGAGTCGTTCCACGAGGCGGCGATGATCTCGGGGACGCCGTCTCCGTCGAGATCGGCCGCCGCGGGAGAGGACGGAATGTGGTGGAGCAGCGTGCTGAAGATTCCGGTCGTGACCGTGCTCTGGTCGCCGTCCACCCAATCCTGCCCGTTGGGCCGGAACACGTAGAGGTATTCCGCCCCGACGATCACCTCCGGCTTCTGATCCCCGTCGAGATCGGCGAGACAGACCGAGGAAGAGGTGGGCTCTCCCAGGAGCGCCGGCCATCCCGCAAGGAGCGGCGGGCTGGTGCTCGTGACGAGTGGTATGGATTGCGGCCCCTCGTTTCCACCGGAATCGACCGCCGCGGCGGCGTAGCGGTACCGCGTGAGCGTGGGAAGGCCCTGGTCCTCGTAGGAGGAGACACGCCGAACCGGTGTCGGGGTCAGGAGCGTGAGAGCGCTGCCGTCATCGAGCGCGCGATAGATCCGGTACCCGGCCACGTCGGGCGCCGCGACTGGATCCCACCCGATCGTGATGCGATCGGAGCCTGGGATCTCCGTCCTGAGATTCACGGGAGCCCCGGGTGTTCCGGCGTCCACCGCGAAGCTCCAGGAATGGAAATAGGCGTCGTCCACGCGCACCTGGAAGAGCGCCCCCGCCGGGATGGAGGCTCCGGCGCGCACGCGAAGTGCCTGGCTCGTCGCCGTGGACCCGGTGGGAACATCTCCCAGGGCCGCGGTGGAATCGAGGAGCGCGACTCCCGCGTCGGGATTCCGGAGGTGCACCGAGAGCCCGCGTCCGCGGCCGCTCCCCTCGTTCGCGATCGTGAATCGGTAGCGCACGTTCTCGTTGGGGTCCAGGATCCCGTTGCCGTTCCCGCCCGCAGCGGGCGAATCGTCGAAGCCGTTCCCGGCGAGAACAGGTGCCGCGGCCGAGACGGCGAGCGGCACGTCCGTCGTGTCCGATCGCGCCGCGTCGCTCACGATGATGCGTATCCGCTCGGCGCGGGCCGTCGCCGGTATCGCGAGCGCCCGGACGCGAAGGCTGTCCGGCAGCGGAAGCTCCGCGCCCGAAGCGAGGGCCGGAAGGGCGGCGATGCCCTGCGTCACCGAGAGTCCTCCCGTGAGCGTCTGCAGGGAAATCGAGACCGCGCCCGAGGAGCCGCCGGTGCCCGAGTTCTTCACGCTGCCCCCGAGCGCGAAGGTCTCGCCGGCGTCGGCGACCTGGTCTCCGTCTCCCGCGATGGAATCGCGAACGGTCACGTTTCGAAGCGCGAAGTGGGCGGCCCCGGTCGCCGTCACCGTGAGCGAGTCGAGGAACGGGAGATTTCCCGGCACGGTCACCGCGAAGGAGAACTTGCCGGTCGATCCCGGATGGAACGGGACCGTGGCGTGACCCGCGGCGTCGGTGAACGACACCCGGTACTCCTCCCCTTGCTTCCATGCGACGACGAGCGCCGATTCCGCCGGTGCTCCCGAGGCCAGGACGGTCACGCTGAAGCTCGGCGAGCTCAGCGCCACGGCCACCGGCCTCGTGACCGCGAGCGTGCCGGGAGGGCATCGCCAGATCGGAAGGGCCGGGCTCCCGAGCAGAATGGTCTCGAAGTACCCCCACCGCTCCTGGGACTCGGCGCGCGCGAGAGGAAGGAGCGAGGCGCGCGCGTTCTCGACCGCCTCTCCCAGGGTGATCGGTGGGCCGCGCTGGAGTTCATCCATGAGCTTGGTGGAGACCTTTTGGTCGATGCCGGGCCAGGCGTCGCGCGTCGCCCCGACGTACGCCAGGGCTCCTCCCGACGCGCTTCGCACGACCTGCTCCCCCACGCACTCGTAGTCGGCGGCCGCGGACGCACAGTTGGAGGAGATCCAGAGGCCCGCGGAGTCGCCGTTCGCCAGCGTCGCGAGCTCGGAGAGGTTGATCACATCATTCCCGATGGAAAGCTGCGACCCCGCTCCGTGCCCGATGTGGTGCACGATGCCGTAGCCACGCCCGAGCGCATTCAGCGCTGCCGGCTTGGTCAAGGGCAGGGCGCCCGGGTAGGCCGCCGCGTTCTCGTAGTAGCGATCCACGGTCACGCACGCGGGGGCTCGCACCAGGAGCGATTCTCCGGCCGCCGCACCGTCCACCGAGATCACCTGCCCCGGCGTCCAGTTCGTCGGGAACAGCACCTCCGCCAGGATGAGCTCCTTCGTGAGCGCTCCGGCGGCAGGGCTTGTCGCGTAGCGAATGGCTTTCGAGACGAGCACCTGCGCATCCGCTCGCGTGGACGCCGAAAGCCTCCCCACGGCGATGTCGGGGCTCATGTCCAGGCTGTCCGCCACCTCGCCGTAGATCCCGTTTCCGTTCCGGTCCCAGGTTCCGTCGAGATCGGAGTAGTAGGCGTCGCTCGGAACGTCCATCGTCTCCCCGAACAGGACCCGCGCGTAGCGCATCGGGATCGCATCGTGATCCGCTGCCAGCACGGCCCATCGCGTGCCCCAGAGATCATGGGCCGCCTTGAGGAAGCTCCGCACCGCCTGGGCGAGATCGTTGGACCGGGGATCCGCGGCGCGAACGGTCGAGAGATTCCGCACCACGGTCGCGATGCCGATCCGGGTCTGGTAGTCGGCGAGACGCTGATAGATGTCGGCGAGCGAGTCGGCCGTCACGATCACGCAATCGACCGGAGAGCCGAGTCCCGACGGCGTCACCGTGGGGAGAAAGGGCGCGGCGCGGCGTGGATCGGACGGGATCCGGTGCGCGCGAGGGGGTAGCTGGGCATTCGCGGGCGGAATGGGAAGGGCCGCCAGACCTGCCATGGTGAGGAGGGCCACGAGCGCGGGGAGCCGCTTGACGCAGCGCGAGAAGAAAGGCGAGTAACCTACGTGTTTTGAAATGGTTTGGTGCCTCGGCGGCGCCCCGGGAGTCTGTGCGAGCGTTCTACATTATACCTCTTTCCGGCCTCCCGGACAACGCGCGGGCGGCGACCCGCTGTCGCGTCTGGTCCACGACGCTCCAGTCGATCGCATACACGGAATAGTGGAAGCCGCCCGGCCGGGTGATCCCGAGATTCTCGATCCGGCGCGAGAAGAGAAACCGGTAGGGAGAGGGCTCGTCGAGGGTCATCGCGAGCCGGCCCTCGACCGGGTGGCGGTCGATCAGGTACTCGGGCCTTCCGGCCACCTCGAAGAGGACCCGGCGCACCACGGCGTCGTACCCATCGCGCACCGTGATGGGGGCAAGCTGAGGCGTGACCAGCCCGTAGAGATCGAGGACCCTGCGCTCCGAGTAATAGCCGAAGGCGCCGATGTCCGCGGCGGCGAACCAGGCTCGCGGCGGAGTGCGGTCCCGCGCCCAGATCCCGATATCCACGAGCGAGGCGCGAAGGCCGTGCGTGTGCGCGCGGGTGTTCGGCACGCTGACGAGCGCGGTGAACGCCGCGTTTTGCGCCACGAACACCACGGCGAGGAGCCCGAGCGCGAGCCCGTATCGCCTGGGGAAGCTGGTCGCCACCACCCAGCGGAGCGATGCAATTCCGAGAAGGAGAATGCAGGGAGCGGCCGGGACCAGGTAGCGCGAGACGACCTGCACGCCCTGGAGCGCCAGCGAGAGAACGAGGAGCGCGGGCCATGCCACACACACGAGCCAGAACACGCGGCGCCCTCCCGCCGCGGGAAGCGCGTTGGACCGGTTCCCGAACGCGAGCACGAGGACGAAGAAGGCGAGCGGCAGCGCGTCCGCCACGAGCTCCACTTGAAACGCGGAGTGGATCCCCGCGACGAAGAGGCCCGGATGCAGGAGCGCCCCGGCCTTCGCCGCCGCGGTGTTGGGGACCAGCGTGTGGAACCAGCTCCAGGCGGTGATCAGCCAGGGTGTGACGACGAGCGCGAAACTCCCCGCCGCCTCGAGCGCGCGCCGGGGCCGCTGCTCCGCACCGATCCAGACCGCGGCCACCACGATCGCGGCGAAGAGGTAGCACTCCGGGCGCGCGAGCACGGCGACTCCCAGGGCGAGACCGGTCGTCCAGCCGGCGCGGCCCTCGATGAGAACGCCCGCGAGCGCGTAGAGCGCAAGCGCGACACAAGCGGTGGCGAGCGGGGTCTCCATGCCCGAGAGCGCCCATCGCATCGCCCAGGTCTGGGCCGCCATGAGAACCCCGAGCACGAGCGAGGTCCCTTCTCCCCACCCGAGACGCTTCCCCAGCCGAACCAGGATCCACACCGCGAGGAGGTGCGCGAGGAGACCGTACGCTTTCGCCACCCACGCGAGCGCGGGCATGGACCAGGCATCCACGGGCGCCGCCACGCGGATGGGAAGCACCTTCCCCGCGAGGGCCAGGAGAAGCACCCAGAGGGGGCTGGTCGCTCCATACGTCGGCTCTCCCGCGTTGAAGGAGAAGCCCTTCCCCTGGACGAGATGCTTCGCGAACTGGAAATGAATGAAGGTGTCGTCGGTGAGGTAATGGAGAAACGGAAGGAGCGCCGCGGCGGCGGCGAGGAGAAGCAGGGGCTGGAAGAGGAGCGCGCGGGGACGCGCGTTCACCGTTTCAGCCAGCGACGCACTCTCTCGGCCACGGCAGGCGGCGTGAATCCCAGCTTCTCGGCGATGACCGCGGCCGGAGCGGAGGCGCCGAACCGGTCGAGGCCGATCCAGAGGCAATCCTCGCCGACCAGCCCGCACCAGGGCTCGATCCGCGACGCCTCGATCACGACGCGACGGGAGCCCCTGGGAATCACGGATTCCCGATAGGCATCGGGCTGCAGGCGGAACGCCTCGAAGCAGGGCATCGATACCACGCGCGCGCGGATGCCGCCGCCGGACTGCAAGATGTTCCGCGCCTCGCGCGCGAGCGAGACCTCCGACCCGGTCGCGAGAATCGTCACCTCCGGCGGGCCGCCCTCGGAATCGTCCAGCACGTATCCGCCCCGCGCGATCTCGCTGCGATCGAATCCGTCCTGACGCTGGATTGCCGGCAGCTTCTGCCGGGTGAGCGCGAGCGCCGTAGGTGCCTTGTCGCGCTGGATCGCGCGCGCCCAGGACATCGCCGTCTCCAGACCGTCGGCGGGGCGCCAGACCTCCAGCCCCGGAATCAGCCGCAGGGAGGGCAGATGCTCGATCGGCTGATGGGTGGGGCCGTCCTCTCCCAGGAACACGCTGTCGTGCGTGAACACGTAGATGACCTGGACCTGGGACAGGGACGCGAGGCGGATGGAGGGCCGCATGTAGTCGGAGAAGATGAGGAACGTTCCGACGTAGGGAAGGAACGTGCCGTAGAGCGACATCCCCGTGGCGATGCTTCCCATGGCGTGCTCACGCACCCCGAAGTGGAGCACGCGCCCGGAGTAGTTCACCGGCGCGCCACACGTGAGCCCGCTCGGCACGACGTCCCCGCCGCCCTTGATGCCGGTGAGGGTCGAGGGCTCGAGATCCGCCGAGCCTCCCACGAGCGAGGGAACGGCGGCCGCGGCGGCCTGGAGCACGGCGCCGGAGTGGGCGCGCGTCGCGCCCTCCGACGTTGGAGCGGCGGCGACCAGGAGCTCCTCGAGATTCGGAGGCACCTTGCGCGTGAAATAGGTGTCCCAGAGCGATGCGCCCTCGGGGTCGTCGCGGCGGAACGCGGCAAAGCGCTCGTTCCATTCCGCCCGCTGCTTCCGCTTCTCCTCGGCCAGCGCGTGGAAATGCGCGCGCGCCTCGTCGGGTACATAGAAGGAGGGGGAGAGCGGCCAGCCCGCGGCCTGCTTCGCGCCGTCCAGCTCTTCCTGGCCCAGCGGCTCGCCGTGCGCCTTCGCGGTTCCCTGCTTCGTGGGAGCGCCCTTGGCGATGATGGTGCGCGCCACGATCAGGGACGGCCGCGTTTCCTCCGCCACCGCGCGGAAGAGCGCCTGATCCACCTGGTCGCGATCGTTTCCGTCGACCCCTTCGACGTGCCAGCCGTAGGCCTCGAATCGGCGTCCCACGTTCTCGCAGAACGCGAGCCCGGTCGGACCCTCGATGGAGATGCGATTGTCGTCGTAGAGGTAGGTCAGGTTGCCCAGGTTCCAGTGCCCCGCCAGCGAGGCCGCCTCGGAGGAGATTCCCTCCATCAGATCGCCGTCACTCACGATTCCGAACACGCGGTGATTCAGGAGCTCGGCATGACGCTTGAGCCGCGCCTGCATCATGCGCTGCGCGAGCGCCATTCCGACGCCGTTCGCAAAGCCCTGCCCCAGCGGCCCGGTAGTTGCCTCTACGCCCGGCGTGTGGCCGCGCTCGGGATGTCCCGGGGTCTTCGAGCCCCACTGGCGGAATCGCTGCAGCTCCTCCATCGGAAGATCGAACTCGAAGAGATGGAGGAGCGAGTAGAGGAGCATCGAGGCGTGACCCGCCGAGAGAACGAACCGGTCGCGATTCTGCCACTGGGGATCGCCGGGATCGAATCGGAGATAGTTCGCCCAGAGCACGTAGGCCATGTCGGCGGCGCCCATGGGCGCGCCCGGATGCCCCGACTTCGCCTTCTCGACCGCGTCCGCCGAAAGAAATTTGATCGTGTTGACGCAGAGCTGAGCTTGATCGACCGAGGTGGCGGGCATGGGCTCCTGGCTGCCTGATTTCCGGAACCGGGGCGATTGTGATCCGGTGTTACTATAGCCCGCGACAGGGTTACGTGGCTACCACCCAGGACAATCTTGGAGAGCGTTCATGACTTCACGGCACCATCGTGTGCTCCCATTCTCGTTCCTTCTCGGTTCGGTCGTCGCGATCGCGCTCGCGTTCGGGGGATGCTCCACGAATCCCGCGACGGGCAAGCGCCAGATCTCCTTCGTCAGCACGAGCCAGGAAGCCGCGATGGGCAGGGAATCCGATCCGGCGGTCATCGCCGAGTACGGGCTCTACGGCGATTCGACGGTGCAGCACTACGTCGACTCGGTCGGGCAGCGGCTCGCGTCCGTCTCCCACCTTCCGACGCTCGGCTGGCATTTCCGCGTTCTCGACTCCCCGGTCGTGAACGCGTTCGCCATCCCCGGCGGCTACATCTACATCACGCGTGGAATCATGGCGTACCTGAACTCCGAGGCCCAGCTGGCGGGCGTGCTCGGACACGAGTGCGGACACGTGACGGCCCGCCACAGCGCGCAGCAGATCACGCGCTCGCAGATCGCGGGCGTGGGGCTTCTCGCGAGCGCGGTGTTCGTGGGCGCGCTCCGCCCCTACACCGGCCTGGCACAGCAGGGGCTGGGGCTTCTCTTCCTGAAATACAGCCGCGACAACGAGACGCAGGCGGACGAGCTGGGCGTGGGCTACGCGACCCGGGCGACCTATGACCCGCGCGTGATCCCCGAGACCTATTCCATGCTGAAGCGAGTCGGCGAGCGCCAGGGCTCGCAGCTTCCCGGCTTTCTCTCCACGCACCCGGATCCCGGCGACCGCGAGATCCGCACCAGCCAGCTCGCCCAGGCGGCGGTGGCAGGCGGGAGGAGAGATCTCCATGTTGACGCGGCCCCCTACCGCGGGCACATCGAGGGGATCGTGTATGGCGACGATCCGCGCGCGGGATATTTCATCGCGAATCGCTTCTATCATCCCGATCTCGGCATCGAGATGATCTTCCCCGACGGATGGCAGACGCTCAATCAACCCAGCTCGGTCGTCGCTTCCAGCAAGACCGCCGGCGGTCTGATGGAGCTGACCCTCCAGACTTCGAAGGATTCCACCGCCACGCCCGACCAGTTCGTCCAGTCGCTTCTGGCGGACAAGAAGCTCTCGGACGCCTCGGGGCGGGCGGAGACCTTCCGCGACTTCCCGGCGTGGATCGGCCAGGTGCTGGCGCAGGGAGAAGGAGGAAAGCAGGCATTGATCGCGGGATTCGTCCGGATCCGGCCGGGTCAGTTCTTACAAGTATTGGGGCAGAGCCGGGCCGTGGGAGACGCGGCGTCGGAGCAGATCCTGGCCTCCATCCGGAGCGTCGCGACCCTGCGCGATCCGGCCAAGCGGGACGTCACCGCGGATCGCGTGCACGTCGTCACCACCGACCACGAGGGCACGTTCACGGAGCTGGTGAGCCGCATGGGACCGCAGGGGCTGAGTCTCGAGGAGACGGCGATCTTGAACAACATGCGCGCGACGGCGACGATCCCCCCGGGGACCCCGATCAAGATCGTGCGAAAGGGCCGCCACCCTTAGTGCCGGACCAGATCTCCGAGGTGAATGAGGCCGGCACCCGCAAGGGCGAGCGCACCGTCCTTGGGAACGCGCCCGAGGAGCACGGCGAGCCCGAAGCGTAGCGGCTTGATCCCGATCATCCCCGCGACGAAGCAGATCGCGTCCGCCGGAGTGAAGGGAAAGAGAAAGAGCGGCACCAGCGCGAGCCAGCGCTTTCCCCCCATCAACGTCTGAGCCCGCTCCACGTTGACCGCTCCGATCCATCGTTTCAGGAGCGGCACCCCTGCCCTGCTCCCGATGAAGAACGCCGCTGCCGATCCCACGAGCGTTCCACCCGCCGCGATGAGCACTCCCACGACCGGACCGTAGAGGGCGCCCGCGAGGATGGGCATGAAGACACCGGGAATGGGCGCGATCAGAATCTGGGCGATCATGAGCCCGAAGAGGATGAACGGTCCCCAGGCCCCGGCGCTTCGGATGTAGCCTTCGAGTCGTGGACGCGTGAAGTGCGGAGCCGACGCGATGGCGATCCACACCGTTACCAGGACGAATGCGACGAGGATCAGGAGTGGAATCCACGGGAAGCGGCGTTGCGGCTCGGCTTGGGACATGAGCGGCAGAATGTACCCTCGCGCGCGCCGCGCCGAAACAGGTATTCTTGGTCCAAACTTGATTCTCGTCCCATGAGTCCGGAGTGTCCGGCCACCCCTTGGAGCCACGATCATGAACGATTCCTTCGGTGCGCGGTCGACCCTCACGGTGGGCGATCGACGCTACGAGATCTTCCGTCTCCAGGCGCTCGCGAAGGCGAAGCTGCCGGTCGACCGTCTTCCCTTCTCGATCAAGATCCTCCTCGAGAACCTGCTACGCACGATGGACGGCCGCGTGGTCACAGCCGAGGACGTGGAAGCGGTCGCGCGATGGGACGCCAAGGCGACGCCCACCCGCGAGATCGCCTTCTCCCCGAGCCGTGTTCTCTTGCAAGACTTCACGGGCGTTCCCGCGGTCGTGGACTTGGCGGCGATGCGCGACGCGATGGCCGAGCTGGGCGGGGACGCCAAGCGCATCAATCCACTCCAACCGGCGGAGCTGGTCATCGATCACTCCGTCCAGGTGGATGAATACGGATCCAGCGCCGCACTCCGGATCAACGCGAAGAAGGAGTTCGAGCGAAACCGGGAGCGCTACCTCTTTCTCCGATGGGGGCAGCGGGCGTTCCAGAATTTCCGGGTCGTTCCCCCCGCGACGGGGATCGTCCACCAGGTAAATCTGGAATATCTGGCGCGCGTGGTGTTCCCGGGTGCCGGGAACGCGACGCAGGCCTATCCCGACACGCTCATCGGCACCGATTCCCATACCACGATGATCAACGGGCTCGGCGTGCTCGGCTGGGGCGTGGGCGGGATCGAGGCCGAGGCGGCGATGCTGGGACAGCCGGTGTCCATGCTCTTGCCGCAAGTCGTCGGCTTCCGCATGACGGGGCATCTCCCCGAGGGATCCACCGCGACCGATCTCGTGCTCACGGTGACCGAGATGCTGCGCAAGAAGGGAGTCGTAGGAAGGTTCGTCGAATTCTTCGGCCCGGGGCTCGGGACCCTTCCCGTGGCCGACCGCGCCACCATCGCGAACATGTCTCCCGAGTACGGCGCCACGGTCGGGATGTTCCCCATCGACCAGGAGACGCTGCGCTATCTGGAATTCACGGGGCGCGCCCCGGAGCAGCTCCGGCTCATCGATGCGTACGCCAAGGAGCAGGGATTGTTCCGTACGGCGGACACTCCCGATGCGGAATACTCCGACCTCCTCCACCTGGATCTGGGAACGGTGGAGCCCTCGCTCGCCGGTCCGCGGCGGCCGCAAGACCGCGTGCGTCTGCGCGACGCGAAGAAGAACTTCGAGGAGGCGCTCCCCTCGATGCGCGTGGCGAAGACGGTCCCGGTCACGGCCGCAAAGCCGATCGAGCGCTGGGAGGGAGAAGGAGGGGACGGAGCCCCGGGTCACGCGGCCGCCACCCTGCCGCAAGTAACGCTCGCGGGTGAGACCTTCCCGCTCTGTGAGGGCGCGGTCGTGATCGCTGCGATCACGAGCTGCACCAACACCTCGAATCCCTCCGTCATGGTCGGCGCCGGCATCGTGGCCAAGCGCGCGGTCGAGCGCGGCCTCACGTCCCGGCCCTGGGTCAAGACGAGCCTCGCGCCGGGCTCGAAGGCGGTCACCGAATACCTCCAGCGCGCCGGGCTCACGCCGTATCTCGAAGCGCTCGGGTTCTACACCGTGGGCTACGGATGCACCACGTGCATCGGGAACAGCGGTCCCTTGCCGCCGCCCATCTCGAAGGCGATCGAGCAGGAGGATCTGGTGGTGGCGGCGGTGCTGAGCGGCAACCGGAATTTCGAGGGCCGCATTCATCCCGAGGTGCGCGCGAACTATCTCGCTTCCCCGCCGCTCGTCGTCGCGTACGCGCTCCTGGGAAGGATGGACCAAGACATCACCACCGAACCTCTGGGCACGGGCAAGGATGGGAAGCCGGTGTACCTGCGCGATCTCTGGCCGACGCAGAAGGAGATCGACGACACCATCCGCTCGGCGGTGCGGACCGAGACCTTCCGGGAAACCTATCGCGACGTCTACACGGGGGACGACACGTGGCGAAATCTCCCCGTCCCGGAAGGAGACCGCTACGCATGGGAGCCGGATTCCACCTACGTGAAGCGTCCTCCCTACTTCGACGCCATGCCCACCACGCCGGCGGCGATCCAGGACGTGCGCGGCGCCCGCGTGCTGGCGTTCCTGGGCGACAGCGTCACGACCGACCACATCTCCCCCGCGGGCTCGATCAAGAAGGACAGCCCCGCAGGCCGCTACCTGATCGAGCACGGCGTTCCGCCGCTGGACTTCAATTCCTACGGGTCGCGCCGGGGAAATCACGAGGTCATGGTGCGAGGCACGTTCGCCAATACGCGCATCCGGAACAGGATGGTGCCGGCCGTCGAGGGGGGCGTCACCGTTCACCTCCCGGACGGGGAGCCGATGTCCATCTACGACGCCGCCATGCGCTATGCGGGCGAGGGCGTGCCCACGATCGTCATCGCAGGAAAGGAGTACGGCTCCGGCTCGTCGCGTGACTGGGCGGCGAAGGGACCGAAGCTTCTCGGCGTGCGCGCGGTCCTCGCGGAGAGCTTCGAGCGGATCCACCGGAGCAACCTGATCGGGATGGGGATCCTGCCGCTCCAGTTCCCGGCGGGACAGAACGCGGAGTCGCTCGGAATCACGGGCAAGGAGACCTTCGACATCGAGGGGATCGCGAACACGTCGCGCCCGGAGGCGGACCGCGCGAAGGAGGTCACGGTCCGGATGGACGGGGCGCGAGCCTTCCAGGCCCTGGTCCGGATCGACACGCCTCAGGAGTCGCGCTACTACGTGAACGGCGGCATCCTTCCCTTCGTCCTTCGCCGCCTGCTGCGCGGCGGCGCGGCGTGAACGAGGCGATCGACTTCGTCCATCAGCCGGGTCCGGCCCTGCTCCGGATTCTGATCGCCGGAATGCTGGGGGGCCTGATCGGGATGGAGCGGGAGCGGGCGGCGCACGCGGCGGGCGAGGACATGTTCGCCGGCGTCCGGACGTTCCCCATCTTCGCGATCCTCGGCGCTTCCCTCGCCGTCGTCACAGGGGGCATGACCACGGCGGTCGTGTCGGGCTTTCTCGCCGTGGCCGCGCTCGCCGTCGTGGCCTATTGGCGGACGAGCTCCGCCGAACACGTGGGCACGACGACCGAGAGCGCGGCCATGGCCACGTACTGGGTCGGCGCGATCGCGGGAACGGGCGCTCTGTTGCTGGCCGCGACGATCGGAATCACGATCGCGGTCCTGCTCGCGGCCAAGGAGCGTCTCGAGTCCTTCCCCCGGGCGATGACGCGCGAGGAGCTGGGCGCCACGCTCACGCTCGCGGTGCTCGCGGCCGTGATCCTCCCCCTCCTTCCCGACGAGGGCTACGGCCCCTGGGGCGTCTGGAATCCACGGAAGCTCTGGATCGTGGTGGTGACGGTCTGCGGGCTCTCCTTCGCGGCGTTCCTCGCGGTGCGCTTCTGGGGAGCGCGCAAGGGGATCTTCCTCACGGGCATCCTGGGAGGACTGGCCTCGAGCACCGCGGTGACGGTATCGCTCGCGAACCAGTCGCGCACGGTGAAGAGCGGCGGAGGTACCTTGGCCATCGGCGCCGGTCTCGCCTCGATGGTCATGCTGATCCGGGTCGCGGTGCTGGCCGCCATCGCCGGGCCTTCCGCGTTGCCTCCCCTGGCACCCTTCCTGGGAGCGGCGCTCCTGGGAGGAGCCTGCGCCATCGCCTTCCTGGCTCGCCGCCAGAAATCCAAGGCAACACAGGAGAGCGGCCTCAAGAATCCGTTCCAGCTTCGCGAGGCCATCCGATTCGGAATCATCTACGCGCTCGTGCTCCTCGCCGTGGAGGCGGCGCGCCGCTACGCCGGAAGCTGGGGCATCGTGGCCGCGTCGATCCTCGCGGGGATCGCCGACGTGGACGCGATCACCCTGAGCCTCGCCGGAATGACCGGCAGCGGATTGCCCGTGGAAACCGCAGCCCTGGGCATTGCGCTCGCGGCGCTCTCCAACACGGCGGCGAAAGCGGGCTACGCGGCGCTGCGGGGCTCGCCGGAGTACCGGCGGAACGTGACGCTGATTCTGGCGGCGTCCTTCGGCGCGGGCGTGATCGCGCTGGTGGTTCTGGGGCCTAGAGCTTGATGGCCGCCCGCAGCGCGGGCAGGAGCTCGGGATAGAGGAAGCGGTAGCCCAGTGCGGCCAGCCGCTCGGGCACGGCCCGCGTGCTCGACAGCAGGGCCTCGTCCGCCATCTCCCCGAACATCAGGCGCAGCACCGGAGCCGGCACCGGCAGGAGCGCCGGGCGATTCAGGATTCGTCCCAGCGCGCGCGTGAGCTCGCGATTCCGGACGGGTAACGGCGCGACCGCGTTGACGGGCCCCTCGAGACGCTCGTTCGTGAGCGCGAGCTCGATCGCCTGCATCACGTCCGCGAGGGCGATCCAGCTCATCCAGTGCTTCCCGCTACCCAGGGTTCCGCCGATTCCCAGACGGAACACCGGCACGAGCTTCGCGAGAACGCCTCCCCGGGAATCCAGCACCGCGCCGAACCGGAGCACCACGGTGCGGATCCGCGCCTCGCGCGCCGCGAGCGTCTCCGCTTCCCAGGCCCGGCACAGCTCCGCGAGAATTCCCTCCCCCGGAGCGCTCGTCTCGACGAGCACCTCTTCGCCACGGTTCCCGTAGATCCCGACCGCGGACGCGCTGACCAGGGTGCCTGGCCGGGGCTCACGCTCGCTCATCTTGCGCACGAGGAACCGGGTCGGAGCCACGCGGCTCTCCACGAGACGGCGTTTCCGCTCGCGCGTCCATCGTCCGGAGGCGAGATTCTCCCCCGCGAGGTTCACGACCGCTTCGATTCCCGGGAGCGCGCGCGGATCGAGCTCTCCGCGTTCGGGGTCCCAGTGGAAGACGGCGGGAAGGGCGTCCGGCGCCGAGGGGCGCCGGCTCAGGACGGAGACTCGATGGCCTCGTCCCAGGAGATGGCGCGACAGGGCCTGGCCGATGAATCCCGTCCCGCCCGCGATGAGGACGTTCACGCGGGTGATTCCTTGCGCTATGCTGCGCCGGTGGGGAGCGGAATCGCCGGGCTTGTCGACGACGGCTCGGGGGGAGCCGCATCGGCCCGGCTCGGAATCCCGGTCTCCACGTTCTCCGGGGCCGAGCCGGACATTCCGTGGAGCTCCTGGAGCGGGGCCACCGTGACCGTGTGCTCGCGAAGGGCGCGGATCGCCTGCACCGTGGCAGCCGCCGCGGTCAGCGTCGTGACGCAGAGCACGCCATGAAGGATGGCGTTCGTGCGGATGGGCCCGTCGTCATAGAAGGACTCCCGGCCGAGCGGCGTATTGATGATGAGGTGGATGTCTCCGCTCTTGATCCGATCCACGACGTTCGGCCGTCCTTCGTTCACCTTGAACACCAGCTGCGCCGGCACGCCGTGCTCGTTCAGGAAATCCGCCGTCCCCTGGGTGGCGACGATGATGAATCCGATCTCGTGCAGCGCGCGCGCGTGCGGCAGGAGGCCCCGCTTGTCGCGGTCGTTCACGCTGATGAACGCCGTGCCCTCGGTGGGGATGGTGTTTCCGGCCGCGGCCTGGGCCTTGGCGAAGGCGATTCCGAAATCCTCCGAAATGCCCATCACTTCCCCGGTGGATTTCATCTCGGGCCCGAGGAGGATGTCGCTTCCGGGGAACTTCATGAAGGGGAAGACCGGCGTCTTGATGAAGACCCGGCTCACGCGCAGGTCCTCCACGATTCCCTGCTCCTCGAGCGACCGTCCCGCCATGATCCTCGCCGCCACTTTCGCCAGCGGAACGCCGGTGGCCTTGCTCACGAAGGGCACGGTGCGTGAGGCGCGCGGGTTCACTTCCAGGACATACACGATGTCCGACTGGATCGCGAACTGGACGTTCATGAGCCCGCGCACGCCCAGCTTGAGCCCCAGCCGGCGGGTCATGTCGCGGATCGTGTCGAGGTGCCGGGGCGCGATCTTGTAGGGCGGGAGGACCGCGGAGGAGTCCCCACTGTGAATGCCCGCCTCCTCGATGTGCTCCATGATGCCGCCGATCACGACGCGCTTTCCATCCCCCACCGCGTCCACGTCCACCTCGAACGCGTCCTCGAGGAATCGATCCACCAGCACCGGATGCTCCGGCGAGGCGCTCACGGCCTCGCGGACGTAGCCCTCGAGATTCGCCTCGTCGTAGAC
>DASQAV010000060.1:0-8058 GCA_035635575.1 Candidatus Dormiibacterota bacterium
CCAGCCCGAAGAGACCGGCGTCGGCTACTGGATGGACGCCGCGATCTTCGCGGGAGCCGGCATCCCGAGCGTGAACTACGGGCCCGCCGGAGCGGGCGCGCACGAGACCGTGGAATGGGTCGACGCCGCCTCGGTGGTCACGTGCGCGCGGGTGCTCCACGAGAGCGCGAAGCGGTTCGTCCGGGGCGAATGAGGCGGCCGTCGAGGAAGCCGGCCCAGAACTTCGTTTGACGCCCGGAACACCTCCTGCTATCTTCTTTCGTCCGCCGCGAGGGCCAAAGCTCGCGGTCTTTTCGTTTGGAGGTGGATGGCATGTCCTGCCGCGTCGTTGTCGGCGCCCAGTGGGGTGACGAGGGAAAAGGCAAGATCGTCGATCTCCTGAGCGAGGAAGCCGACGTGGTGGCCCGCTACCAGGGTGGCCCGAACGCCGGCCACACCGTCGTCGTGGGCGATCAGACCTTCGTCCTGCATCTCATCCCGTCCGGGATCCTTCGCCCCAACACGCTCTGCTACATCGGAAACGGCGTCGTGGTGAATTGCGACGCGCTTCGCCAGGAGCGCGACAAGCTGCTCCAGCAAGGGATCTACGTGGACGGGCGCCTCTTCGTCTCCCTGTCGGCCCACATCATCCTGCCCGATCACCGGGCCATCGAGCAGCTCACCGAGGCGGGCCCCGAGAGCGCGCGGATCGGCACCACGGGGCGCGGGATCGGACCCGCGTACACCGACAAGGCGGGTCGCGTGGGCCTGCGCGTGGCCGATCTCCTGGATCCCGAGATTCGCGAGGAGCGTGTGCGCGGGCTGCGCGAACGCGCCCTGAAGCTCCTCGGCCCAGGCGCCAAGCTCGAGCCCATCGAGGCCGTGCTGGCGCGGTGCGCGAAGGACGACGAGCTCCTGCGCTCCATGGCGGTGAACGTGTCGCACGCGGTGGACGCCGCCATCCGCGGCGGGAAGCGCGTGCTGCTGGAAGGAGCCCAGGGAACCCACCTGGACCTGGATCACGGGACGTATCCCTACGTGACCTCCTCGAGCGCCGTCGCGGGCGGGGCCTGCACCGGCGTTGGAATCGGACCCACGAAGATCACGGACGTCATCGGGGTCGCGAAGGCCTACGCCACGCGCGTCGGAAACGGTCCCTTCCCCTCGGAGCTCGAAGGAGATCTGGCCGACAAGCTGCGCGAGGAAGGGAAGGAGTACGGCGTCACCACCGGTCGGCCGCGTCGCTGCGGCTGGTTCGACGTGGTGGCCATCCGGCACGCGGCGCGGGTGAACGGGCTCACGCAGCTCGTGATCACGAAGCTGGACGTGCTGGACAAGATGCCGGAGATCAAGATCGTGGTCGAGTACGAGATCGGAAAGCGGCGCGTCTCCGAGATGCCGGAGTCCCTGGCGGATCTCAACGCCGCGCGCCCCATCTGTGAGGCGTTCTCGGGGTGGACCGCGCCCACGTCAACCGCGCGTCAATGGGACGACCTTCCCCGGGAGGCGCGGCGATACCTGGACCGCCTCGAGGAGCTGGCCGGGGTTCCCATCCGGCTCGTCTCGGTGGGGTCGGGGCGCGAGGAGAACGTGCGCCGCCACGTGAACCCTCACCACGCGCAGGCCGTCGGCCGCTAGCCCGGGCGGATCGCCGAATGACGGCGCGTCCCCAGAGCTCCACCGGAAGCAAGTCCCCCGGAGCTTCCCGCAACCGAGGCGAACCGACCGGAGCACCCCGCACCCGAGGCCCCCGCCGGAGCCTCATCGCCCTCTTCTTCTTCCTTCTGGCGATCCCGCTCTACGCGAACACGATGGGGAACGGCTATGCGGTCGATGACACCATGTTCATCACCGACAACGCCTACACGAAGAACGGAATCCGTGGCATCCCGGACATCTTCAGCCACGACAGCTTCGAGGGATACTTCAACGAAAAGAAGAGCCTGGTCAGCGGGGGAAGATATCGCCCGCTCTCGATTGCCACGTTCGCTATCGAGCACCAGGTCGCGGGAGAGAACCCCGCGCTGGGACACGCGGTCAATCTGGCGCTCTACGGACTCACCGGCGCGCTCCTGTACCTGCTCCTGATCCGGCTCCTTCCACCCGACGGGAAGGTCCGCTGGTGGGCCACCGCTCCGTTTCTGATCACGCTTCTCTTCATGACGCATCCGCTCCATACGGAAGTGGTCGCGAACATCAAGAGCCGGGACGAGATCCTGGCCCTGCTCTTCGGCATCGCCACGTTTCACGCGTTCCTGACAACCTGCGAGCGGCCCGGCGCCCGAGGCCTTCTCCTGCTCGCCGCCGGTGCCTTGTTCTATTTCCTGGGCCTCTTGTCCAAGGAGACGTTGATTCCCTTCCTCGTCGTCATCCCGCTCGGCATCTGGTTCTTTCGCAGGGTGGATCCGCGGCGTCTCGGAATCGTTCTCGGCGCGATGGCCCTACCGCTCGCCGCGTACTTCGTGATTCGAGGGATCTTCGCGGGGCCGATGAAGATCGTTCGCACCGGGGATCTGCTCAACGATCCCTTCACCTATGCGACTCTGGAGCAGCGGGTGGCCACGATCTTCAAGACCGTCGGAATCTACCTGCGGCTCTTCCTCGTCCCTCACCCGCTCACGAGCGACTACTACTACAACCATGTCCCGTTAGCCCATCTCGGAGATCCGTCCAGCTTCCTGCCGGCGCTGATCACGCTGGGCCTCGCGGCCTACGCCGTCGCGGGAATGCGCGGCAGGAACCCGATCGCCTACGGCATTCTCTTCTTCGCGATCACGTTCTCGATCGTCTCCAACCTGCTCTTCTCCATCGGCACGACGATGGCGGAGCGCTTCCTCTACATCCCCTCCCTCGGGCTTGCGATCGCCGCGGTTCTCGGCGTGGAGGCCCTGTCCGGGCGGCTGGTGGGAAGAAATGGACCGCGCGTCGCCGCGGGATTCTTGATTCTCATCTGCGCGGCGTATTCCGTGAAGACGGTCTCTCGCAATCCCGCCTGGAAGGACAACTACACGCTGTTCACGACCGACATCAAGGTCTCTCCGAACTCCGCGAAGATTCAGGCCGCCGTGGCTTCCATTCTGGAAGAGGAGGCCAACAAGAAGAAAGATCCAGCCCTGCATCAGGCGCTGATCGAGCAGGCCATCCGGCATTTCAGGAGAGCCATCCAGATCTACCCCGAGCACAGTCTCGCCTGGTTCGGGCTGGGGAACCTCCTGGCGGCGCAAGGAAACGAACATGCCAAGGAGGCGATCCAATGCTACCGGCACGTGGTCGCGCTCGAGCCGGACAAGGCGGTGGCGTTTCGAAATATCGCCCTGACCGCCGACAAGATCGGCGATTTCGAGACCGCCCTGGAGGGAATCCGGAGCTATCGCCGGCTCCGGCCCGCCGACATCGAGGCGGGACTTCTGGAGGCGTCCTATCTGAACAAATCCGGGCGAGTGGGCGAGGCGATCCGGGTCCGAGAGGAGGTCGCCCGTGCGAATCCTCGGAACGCGCAGCTCTGGTCCGACATGGGCTTGTTCTTCGCGAACACCGCGCACGACTATGGAAAGGCGGTCGAATATCTGGATCGCGCGATCCAGCTGGATTCGACGAAGGTGGGTACCTACGAGAACCTGGGCTACGCGCAAATCTTGAACAAGCAACCCCGCGCGGCGGTACAGACGCTGGAGAAGGGGGTCGCTCGATTCGGAGAGACGCAGCTCCTCGAATGGAACCTCGGTGCGGCATGGGACGCCCTGGGAGAACGGCAGAAGTCGGAACGGGCCATCTCCCGTTCCAAGGAGCTGGGCGGGCCGCGGTAAGGAACGTCTTCTTCCTGCCGATCCTTTTCCTATGGTCTCCCTCAAGGCATACGGCCCGATGCGATTCTTCGCGGCGGGATTTCTCCTGTTCTGGCTCTGCGGCTGGCTGGCAGGGGAGTGCTTCGCGCTCTGGTTCCTGGGCAACGGCCTGGTCGCGATCATGTCCGGGACCCCTTTCCTCTCGGGAAAGTCGCCGGTTCAGGTTGGCCCCGCGATCGCGGTCGGCGCGTTCCTGCTGCTCTGGCTCGCGCTCTGGACCGTCGGTGGAATCGCCGCGATCAGCGAGTTCCTTCGTCTGGTAGCGGGTGAGGATCGCCTCTCCGCGGAGGGGGGCCGCCTCACGGTAATGCACCGGCGCGGGCCGTTCGTCCGCCGCCGCGAATTCCCGCGAGACACGCTCCAGCGGCTGTATCTGACGCCGACTCGATGCGCCCTCGCGGTGGATTCATCGGGGGCCACGATCGAGCTCTCGCGTCTGGGTTCGCTCGAGGAGCGCAGCAGCGCGGCGAAGACGCTTCGCTCCGAGCTGGGGCTTAGCGATGCGAACTCGAGCCCGAACCTCGGGAGCGCGCTCCCGAAAGGCTGGGAGGAGATCATCACCCCGGAAGGCGAGCGCGCCGTCATCCCCTCACAGGCGACACGGCGGGTGCAGGCGCGGGTGGCCGCGGTGTTCGCCCTTCTCCTCGGAGCTCTGGCCGTCACTGTCGTCCAGAAGTCGTTTCTCAACCCCGGGCTGATCGTCGCCGTCATCCAGCTCGTGCTGGGCGCCGTCGGGCTCGGCTGCGCGGCCGCGTGGCTTGGGCGCGGACGGATGGAATGGCGGATCGGGAGCGGGAGGGTCACGCTCCGGAGACGGTTTGGATCGAAGGTCAAAGACGTCTTCGAGGCCAAGCGCTTCGAGCTCGCCATCGACAAGGATAGCGACGGCGACACCCGATTCAGCCTGATCGCCGTTTCCGATCCCGCTCCCGCCGCTCCCGGGACCGCCGCTCATCCCCCTTCGACCGCTCCCGCCACGATCACCCTCTCCACCTCCTCGGGCACTGCTTCCGCCTCTCTCGCGACCTGGACCTCGGTCCTCAAGAACCGCCGCCGCGTCACTTCCGTCGGCAACAATCCCTCGACACCACGTCAGCTGGGGGCCTACCTTGCCCGTGCGGCAGGCATTCCTTTCGAGGATCGCACCACCCCGGAGGCCCGTCAGGCCGAGCTTCAGCTCATCAAGGAGCAGCTCGAGAAGGCGGGACCGGTGGGCCGGTTCGCGATGCAATTCCTGATCAAGGCCCAGGAGCGGACTCGAAAACAGGGATAGTCCGGAGAACGCGGGGGTAACTTCTGGGCATCCTTCCGCCCGATTCCCGAACGGACCACCCGGCGAAGTCCAGCCTCCTGGCCATCGTCTCCATCGCGGTCGTCGCCTACGCGATGTGCGACATGATCCACGAGGTGCTGGGGCACGGGGTGGCGTGCGCGCTGACGCCCGGCGTCCGGGCGTTGTCCCTCTCGACGGTGGCGCTTCAGACCTCGGCCGAGAGCCGGTTCGTGGCGTCGGCAGGCTCGATCGCCAACCTCGCCGTGGGAGTCGTGCTCCTCGCGGTGGTGGACCGCAGGCAGCGCTTCGGCCTTACGGGATATTTCCTGTGGCTCCTCGCCACCCTCAACCTCCTCAACGGAACCGGGTACCTCCTTTTTTCCAGCATCCTGAACATAGGGGACTGGGCCGTCGTGATCGAGGGCGCCAAGCCTCACTGGGTCTGGCGGACGGTGATGGGTGTGGTCGGGATCGCGGCGTACGTGCGGTCCGTCCGGCTCTCGGCGAACTCACTGGGCGGGTTCGTCCGAAGCGGACAGCTCGCCCTGGAGAACGTGCGCCGGCTCGTGCTCCTCGCCTATATCTCGGGCGGTCTCCTTCTCGTCGCCGGCGCCGCCCGGAATTCCATCAGCCCGGGCCTCATTCTGACGTCCGGGGCGAGCAGCGGCTTCGGCGCCATGATGGGAATGCTCTTCATTCCCGGTATCGTGGAGGGCACCACCGGCGGCTCCGTCCCTGGGGCGCCCGGCCTGCGCGCCAGCATCCGCTGGGCCGTGGCCGGTGCGCTGGTCGCGCTCTTCTTCATCGGAGTCCTGGGACCCGGCATCACCCTGGCCCGGTAGGGCCACACGCAGTTCCTCACCCGCGATTCCGCAGTCCGCGGTATTTTTCTGCAACCCCCGGGCCCACCTGAAGCGTCTCCGGTCCGGGTACCCGAACCAAGGAGCTCCGTAACGCGATGGATTCCCGCGACGACGCGGCACGCTGGCAAAGGCTCATCGGCTTGCTGAAACCGATCCACGCGCAGGCCGTGGCGACGTCGCGACGCTTGTGCCGATCCGTCGACGACGGTGACGATCTCTACCAGGAGACCGTGCTCCGGGCGTACGACAAGCTGAACGGGTTGCGCGACGAATCCCGGTTTCGTTCCTGGTTCTTCGCCACGCTCCTTTCCAGACACCGCTCGCGCGTGAGACGTCCACGGCGGGACGCGGTCTCGATCGAAGGCGCCTTCGATCGGGGAGCCGAGCCTACGGGAGAGGACGGGACGGCATGGGAAGAGGAACGGCGCCGGGCGCAACGTGTGGCAAGGGCCCTGTCGGGACTTCCACCAGAGCAGCGAGAGGCGATCGTGCTCCACGACGTCGAAGGATTTTCGATTGCAGAGATTGCGGAAATGCAGAGGGTCACGCTCTCGGCGGTGAAGTCGCGATTGACGCGCGGCCGGGAGAAATTGCGCCGGTTCTATCTTCGGCACGGACTGAAGAGTGAGACGGCGCCCTATCTGGAGTCGCTGACGGCCGGGACCATGGCCTGGCCGGTAAAGGAGAGATCCCATGAACGATGAACCTGAGCTGAAACGGGATCTCGAGGCTTTGCGGAAGGTCAGCTCCAGGGATGTACCGGATCTGGAAACCACCATTCGAATCGCTCGCCAGCGCGTGCCCGAAACGGGGCCCTGGCCTTGGAAGATCAGGAGGGAAATCATGGCTCTACTTCACTCGATCCGTACACGCCCCAGGGTCACGGCCGCCGTTCTCGGTGCGCTCGCCATCCTGGTCGCGTCGGTCGTGCCGGTGTCGTACCAGCGTGTCGCGGGGCAGGACGTCGCTCTGACGTTGGCGGGAAGAGAAATCGGTAACCAGGATGTGAGGACCGTCGCTCAGGATCTCAAGAGTCTCCTGGGATCGGGCGCGGTCGTGGTGGATGCATCGGCCGAGTCCGGAGCGTCCCGGTACGTTCTCCGGACCACGTCCACGAAACGCGCTGGACCCGAGGTGCAGCATGCCGCGGTGGAGTTCGCCCGGGGCCTGGCGGCCAGGGGCTACTCGGCGTCGGTCGCGGTCACGCCTCATCGTGAGCGCGTGCGGTATCCAGCCGTCGCCTACGCCTTCGACCAGATCATCCGCATCAGCGTTGACGGAAAGAGCGCGGCGGCGCTCGAGGCCGAGATTCGCGACAAGCTGGCTCAGGCCGGAGTCCCCGATGCCCAGGTCTCCGTCACCGATCATCCCGGCGGAGGACGCGACATCCGGCTCAACGTCGAGCGGCAGCACGTGGGGGATGCAGAGCCCCTGCCTCAGGTCGTGCTGGAGAAGAACGGCGCGGCGCTCGAGGATGGCGAAGGGTTCGCGGTGAGGATTCAGAAGAAGAAGGTGAACGGCGCAACCACGCTCACGTTGGAGGTGACGGCGAGCGGCAAGTCGGCGAAGGTCGAAGTGCCGAATTCCGACACGATGAGCGACGCCGCAATCACAGATTCGGTCGGCTCCCAGCTCCGCCAGGCGGGGATTGACGCTCGTGTGACCGTGACGAACGGGAAGGTTGAGATCGAGCCGGTGAGGTAGGGCGGGGTCAGCGACTTCTTTGATGAAGGCAGGCAGGGCGGCCCGAACGGCCGCCCTGTCTCGTTTCGAGGAAGATCCTCACCCGTTCCTCAGGCGTCCCACGAGGCGCAGCAGACCGTCCAGGAGCGTCAGCGGGTGTGGTGGATGGCCGGGAACATAGAGGTCGATCGGCAGCACTTTCTCGACCCCGTTCAGCACCTCCGGGTTTCCTGCAAACGGCCCGCCCGAGATGGCCGCCGCGCCCATGGCGATCACGATCTTCGGCGGGGGCACCGCATCGTACGTCTTCCCCAGGGCGGATCGCATGTTCGTCGTGACTGGCCCGGTGACCAGAATGCCGTCGGCATGACGCGGCGACGCAACGAACTGGATGCCGAAACGGCTCGAGTCGAAC
>DASQAV010000061.1:0-6044 GCA_035635575.1 Candidatus Dormiibacterota bacterium
GCGAATTCCTCTCGGTCGGGGGCGGGCGGGGGATTAGAATCCGGGGAGGTCACGCGCGCCAGTGTACCACCCGGCGCGTGGCCAAGCCCTGCTTGCGCCGCCACACGCCCTGTGGTACTCGTGACGTGCCCGACCTGGGGCAGACCATGACGGAATTTCCCACCTGGGCTGAAGTGGATCTGGATCGGTTCGGCCGGAACATCGCGGCCATCCAAGCCGCGATCGGGCACGGCTGCAAGATCCTGCTCGTCGTGAAAGCCGATGCCTACGGGCACGGGGCCGTCGAGATCTCCCGCGCCGCCGTGGATGCGGGAGTGACCATGCTCGGCGTCGCGACCCTCCACGAGGGAATCGAGCTTCGCTCGGCGGGTTCCACCGCTCCCATCGTCATCATGAGCCCGTCCCTCGCCTCCGAGGTCGACGAGATCATCGAGCACCGCCTCACCCCCTGCGTCTCGACCCAGGAGTTCGCCGGCCTGCTCTCGCAGCGCTGCCTCGCGCACGAGGTCATCTCGCGCATCCACGTCGAGGTGGACACGGGCATGGGGCGCACCGGCGTATCCGACCAGGACGCCCTGGAGTTCATCCAGCGCGTGGCGAAGATGCCCAATCTCAAGCTCGAGAGCGTCTTCACGCATTTCCCGGACGCGGATTCCGGAAACACCTACTTCGCGGAGGAACAGCTGCGCCGCTTCAACGAGATCCTGAGCGATCTGCGCAGCCGGAAGATCGAGGTCCCCATCCGTCACGCGGCGAACAGCGCGGGGATCCTGAGCCTGCCGCAGTCGTGGCTGGACATGGTGCGCCCGGGAATCCTGGCCTACGGGTTCTACCCGAGCAGCCGCGTCCCACGCACGATCCCCGTCGAGGGCGTGATGTCCTTCAAGTCGCGGCTGGTCCAGCTGCGCTCGGTGCCCGCAGGGCGGTTCATCAGCTACAGCCGAACCTACGAGACCAAGCGCCCCACCACGGTGGGAGTGCTCCCCGTGGGCTATGGCCACGGACTTCCGTGGCTCCTCTCCAACCGCGGCGAGGTCCTCATTCGAGGGCGCCGCGCGCCGGTGATCGGCCGCGTGACCATGGATCTCACGATGGTGGACGTGACCGAGATCCCGGACGCCGCGATCGGAGACGAGGCGGTCCTCTTCGGGGAGCAGGGAGGCGCCGCCATCACGATCGAGGAGGTGGCCGAGCGCGCGGAGACGGTGCCCTACGAGATCCTCTGCAGCATGGGGAAGCGGGTGGTGCGGGTATTCATGCGGGGCGGGGAGCCCGAGAAGATTCTCACGCTGGTCGGCGAGCGGCACGAGTCCGAGCCCGCCCAGGGCGCACGCCGCACGCGCAAGGTGCAGTACAAGAACAGCCGGATTCCTTCCTAGCGGAGACGGTGATGACCGATCAGCGGGACTTCCAGGTTGGGGACAAGGTCCAGCACCCCGAGTTCGGCGACGGCCTGGTGCTGGAGTCGCGGGGGAGCGGAGACAAGGCCTCCGTTCTCGTGTCGTTCGACGACAAGGTGAAGCGGAAACTCTCCGTCAGGTTCGCGAAGCTCACCCTGCTCGCGCCGGCCCAGACCCGGGAACCTCCGCGTGGGCCGCGTGCGCCGCGTGGGCCGCGTGGCTGACGCGCGGACGCCGGCTTCCCTCCTGGAATCGGCGCGCGCGCTCCTTCCACGCAGCGTGGCTCCCTATTCTCGGTTCCGCGTGGCCGCCCTTCTCGAGGCCGCGGACGCGACGACGCACCCCGGCGTGAACGTGGAGAGCGCGAGCTTCGGCCTCTCGATGTGCGCGGAGCGAAACGCGCTCTTCGGCGCGCTCTCCCGAGGGGCGTCCCGGTTCCAGCGCCTCGCGCTCGTCTCGGAGAGCCTCCGTCCCGTGCTTCCCTGCGGAGCCTGCCGCCAGGTGCTCCTCGAGCACGCTCCGGATCTCAGGCTCATTCTGGAACGGGCCGACGGCAGTCCCGAGGAGATCCGCCTCGCGGAGCTCCTCCCCCGGCCCTTCTCCGACTTCAGGCCCAAGACCTGACCCACCGACCGTGAAGGACGTCATTCGCCTGAAGCGCGACGGAGAGGCGCTCCCACGAAGCGCGATCGATCGGTGGATTCACGGCGTCACCGAGGGAACCATCCCGGACTACCAATCCTCGGCCCTCCTCATGGCGATCACGCTCCGGGGGATGAATGACGAGGAGACGGTCGCGCTCACCGACGCTCTCCTCCACTCCGGAAAGCTCCTGGGCTGGAATGGCCTCGGGCGGCCCACCGTGGACAAGCACTCCACCGGGGGCGTGGGAGACAAGATCTCCATCGCGCTCGCCCCTCTCGTGGCGGCCTGCGGCGCCGCGGTTCCGATGATCGTGGGGCGGGGCCTCGGCCACACCGGCGGAACCCGGGACAAGCTGGAGGCCATTCCGGGATTCCGGACCTCGCTGACCGCGGACGAGTTCACCGCTCAGGTGCGGCGGATCGGCGTCGTGATCGCGGGGCAGAGCGACGAGCTGGCTCCCGCGGACGGAAAGCTCTACGCGCTCCGCGACGTGACGGGGACGGTGGAGAGCCGGCCGCTCATCGTGGCCAGCATCCTCGGGAAGAAGCTCGCCGCGGGCGCCTCGGGAATCCTCTTCGACGTGAAGTGCGGCCACGGCGCGATCATGGAGACGCCGGACGAGGCACGCCTGCTGGCGAAGGACCTCACGAGGGTGTCGCGCGAGCTGGGGCGCAAGGCGCGCGCCATCCTCACCGCGATGGACCAGCCGCTGGGGCTGGCGATCGGGAACGCGAACGAGACCGCGGAAGCGCTCCAGATCCTGCGCGGCCTCGCTCCCCCGGACGTGACAGAGCTGACGCGGACCCTGGCGGCGATGATGCTGGTGCTTGCCGGCGTGGCCCGGGAGCGCCACGAGGCGGAGGCGCGCCTGGACACGGCGCTGGGGTCGGGTCTCGCGATGCAGCGCGCCGAGGCGCTGATCCAGGCCCAGGGCGGCGATCCGCGGGTCACCTCGGACCCCACCATCCTGCCCCGCGCACCCGTGGAGACGAAAGCCACCACGGATCGGAAAGGCTACGTCACCGAGATCGATGCCCGGGCTCTGGGGATGCTTCTCGTCCGGATGGGGGGAGGGCGGGAGCGCATGGATCAGTACCTGGACCATGGCGTGGGAATCCGGCTGATCCGGAAGGTGGGAGATCTGGTCGGCGAAGGGGACGCGGTCGCGATCGTGGAGGCACGGCGGGATGCTCCGGACTGGGCGGATGAGGTCCGGCGCGCCTACTCCATCGCGGATCAGGCGCCCGCGCCCAAGCCGCTCATCATCGAAGAAGTCGGGCCCTAGAGCCTCAGGCGCTCGTCCGGCGGGGCCTCGGTGTCCGTCTCGTGGAAGTCCGGCGTCTCGGTCGGCGGCTTGGCCGTGCCCGTGTGCACGTTGCAGTAGCCCGTCGGCTCGCTCCCCTCGCGGAACAGCTCGATCTCGGTGCTGGGGCAGGCCGGATTCGCCAGGAGCCCCGTCTCCGTGCAGATGAGCCGGCTCACGACGCCGCTCGGCACGGGGAAATCCTGTGTGGGACGGTCCTTCGTGGCGGCAAGCATCACATCGACCCAGATCGGAAGAGCCGCGGCAGCGCCCGTCATCCCGGGGCCGATCTTCTGTTTCCGATCGAATCCCACCCACACGCCCGTCACGACGCCGGGCACGTAGCCCACGAACCAGGCATCGCTATAGTCGTCCGTGGTGCCTGTCTTCCCGGCGGCCGGCGCGGAGAATCCCAGAGCGCGCGCCGAGGCGGCCGTGCCGTTCTCGAAGACGCTCTCCATCATGCTCGTCATCGTGAGCGCGGTCTCGGGACTCAGCACCTCTTCCGCCGTGGTGTGCGACTCCTCGAGGATCTTCCCGTTCTTGTCCTCGACCTTCAGGATGGACACCGGCGTGGACCGCACGCCCTGGTTGGCCCACACCCCGTAGGCGGAGGTCAGCTCGAGCAGGTTCACTTCCGAGGTTCCGAGCGCGAGCGAGAGGTCCGGCGTGAGCCGGCTCTTGATCCCCATGCGCTTCGCGTAGGAGGTCACCACGCTGATTCCCAGCTTCTGGAGCAGCTTGGCCGCCGGAACGTTCACGGAGTTGGCGAGCGCGTTGCGCAGCGTGACCGGCCCGCGGAACTTCTTGTCGTAGTTCTGAGGCGACCAGTCCTCGCCGTTCCCGGCTTTGAACGATACCGGCGTGTCCAGGATGATGTCGGTGGGCGAGAATCCGTTGTCGATGGCGGCCGTATAGATGAAGGGCTTGAACGCCGATCCCGGCTGGCGAGCCGCCTGCACCGCACGGTTGAAGTTCGAGTCGTTGAAATCGCGTCCGCCCACCAGGGCCAGGACCTGTCCGCTCGAAGGCTCCATGGCGACGACCGCGCCCTGGAGGTACTCGGTCTGGTTCCGGTCTCGCGCGGAGCTGCCCTCGCTCTTCGCGGCAAGAGCGGCGCGGGTCTTCTTGTACTGATTGCGCAGCTCGAGGGCGGTCAGCCGCTTCTCCAGCGACTCCTCGGCGGCGTGCTGGACGTCGATGTCCAGGGTCGTGTAGATCTTCAGGCCGCCCTCGTAGAGCTGGTTCGACCCGTAGCGCTCGTCGAGGTACTGGCGCACCATCTCCATGAAGTAGGGAGCTTCCTGGGCGTTGTAACGGGTCTTGGTCACGCCGAGGGGCGCTTCGCTCGCCTGCTCGTAGGCTCCGCGGTTGATGAATTTCGCGGCGAGCATCTGGGAGAGCACGAGGTTCCGGCGCCTCAGCGCCCGGTCCGGATCCCGGCGCGGCGAGTAGTCCCGTGGATTTCGCGGAAGCCCCGCGAGGAGCGCGCACTCCGACAGGTTCAGCTCCTGGACCTGTTTCCCGTAATAGACCTTGGCGGCGGCGTCCACACCGTAGGCGCCCTCGCCGAAGTAGATCTGGTTGAAGTACATCTCGAGAATCTCGTCCTTGGTGTACGTCTGCTCGATCCGGATCGCGAGCACGATCTCCTTGAGCTTCCGCGTCAGCGTCTTCTCGTGCGTCAAGAAGAGGTTCCGCGCGAGTTGCTGGGTGATGGTGCTGCCTCCCTGCTCCGGCCGGCGTGCGATGATATCCGTGAGGAGCGCGCGGGCGAGGCGGATGGGATCGATCCCCCAATGGGAATAGAAACGCCGGTCCTCGATCGCGAGGATGGCCTGCACCAGGGGACGCGGAATGTCCTTGAGCGGGACGAGCGAGCGGTTTTCCTTGAAGAACTCGTGCACCAGCTTCTCGTTCCGGTCGTACACGAGCGTCTTGACGGGGGGTGCAATGGTCTGGAGGTTGGCGGGGGAAGGGAGGTCCTTCCGGAGCCAGTTCGCCACGCCAATACCGACCCCGACGACCCCGCAGAGCACGACGACCAGGATCGCGAAGAGACCTTTTGTGACACGTCCCCAACCTGGACTCACTAGGACAACCTCGTTCTGGGTGTGGTTCTTCCGGCCGGGGGTACGCTAGGTGCCCCCTCCGGGCCGGTCAAGAGCCAATTCGGCCGCGACGGCATGTGGGAGCCGCGCTTCCGCGCGCCTTCCAAACTTGGTAGGCTGCCGCGACCATGCCCGCCAAATCCAAGAGCGCCGAAGTCGAGCGGCAGCTCGGCGTGATCCGCTCCGGCATCGAGGAGCTGATCCCCGAAGAGGAGCTCATCCTGAAGCTCGAGCGCTCGATCGCCTCCAAGAAACCGCTTCGCGTGAAGCAGGGCTTCGATCCCACCGCGCCCGATATTCACCTGGGGCACACGATCGGACTCCGGAAGCTCCGCCAGTTCCAGGAGCTCGGGCACCAGGTCGTCCTGATCGTGGGCAGCTACACCGCGCTCGTCGGCGATCCCAGCGGCCGGTCCCAGACCCGTCCCACGCTCACCGAGGAAAAGGTCCACGCCAACGCGCAGACCTATCTCGATCAGTTCTTCAAGGTCGTCGACAAGTCGAAGACCGAGGTTCGCTGGAACGGCGAATGGTTCAAGACCATGAGCTTCGTGGACGTGCTGCGCCTCACCTCGCGGTTCACGG
>DASQAV010000062.1:0-2405 GCA_035635575.1 Candidatus Dormiibacterota bacterium
CTACCGCGTGGAGATTTGACGACGCACACCATAACTATATAGAATTCCAGATACTTGTGTCAAGGGTTTTGCGGCGGATTCTCCGCAGCCATCCCCGCGGCACGAAGCACCAACAACGATTGGAGCACGCCGCATGTCCGTGCGACAACGCAGAAATGTCTTGTTGGTGGGCGTGCTGGCGGGAGCCATTTCCTGCCTGGTTGCGCCCTTGGCCGCGCTAGCCGCGTGGCCCGCCCGGCCCGAATCGCTTCTGATCCTTCACACGAATGACATCCACGCCCACCTCTTGCCCTACGTCGACTCGAAGGGGGAGACGGTGGGCGGAGCGGCCGCGCGCGCCGCGGTGATCGCGCGTCTGCGTGGCGGCGGAGAGTCGGTGCCCCGCGGCGTGAGCCCCAGGGCGAAGACGCTCCTGCTCGATGCCGGGGACGTGTTCCAGGGAACTCCCCTCTACAACGCGTTCCGCGGCATCCCGGACTACCGCTCCATGAGCCTCATGCGCTACGACGCGGGCGCGTTCGGGAACCACGAGCTGGATGACGGGCCCGCGTGGTGGCTGCGCGCTCGGGGCGAGGCCAAGTTCCCGATCCTGACCGCGAACGTGTTCGTCTCGGGAGACAGCGCCTGGGCGGCATCGCTCGCCCCGGTGGCGAAGGAGCTGCGCAAGGGCGCGCGGTGGATCGGTGGCGTACGCGTTCCCGACTCGGCGTCCCTTCGTCACATCACCGATCCGTACCGGATCCTCGACGTGGACGGCGTGAAGGTGGCCGTGCTGGGTCTCACCACCGGCGACATCGTCTCGATCGTGAGCCGGCCGCGCAACGGAGGCGTGGCGGTGGTCGATCCGATCGCGGTCGCGGCGATTCTCGTCCCCGAGCTGCGGAAGAAAGCGGACCTGGTCGTGGCGCTCACCCACGTGGGCGTGGACGAGGACCGTGCGCTGGCGCGTCGCGTCCCGGGGATCGACCTGATCGTGGGAGGACACAGCCACACGTTTCTCTGGGAGCCGGTGCTCGTCCCCAATCGAAACGCGAACGGCTACGGTGGGACGATGATCGTGCAGGCGGGACGCTGGGGAGAGCGCGTCGGGCGGGTTGCGGTGGCGCTCTTGCCGGAGGGCGTTCGCGGCCTCACCGGGTCGCTGATTCCCGTGCGTCCCTCGGAGGGAGAGGACCCGGCGGTGGTGGCGATGCTCCAGCCCTACCGCGATTCCATCGCCGTCATCACGGACAAGCCTGTCTTCACGACGCGGGCCCGCATTCCTTCCTCGGGACTGGAGGAGGGGGACACGCCGCTGGGAAATTGGGTCGCGGACGTCATTCTGGAAACGGCGGGCGCCAATGTCGCGATCATCAACTCGGGCGGGATCCGCGCGCCGCTCCCGGAGGGGACGGTCACGGTCGGGGACGTGTACACGGTGCTCCCCTTCGACAACACGATCGTGACGGTTCCGATGAAAGGCTGGCAGATACGCGAGCTCTTCGATTTCATCGCGAGGCGCTACGGGAAGCACGGATTCGCCCAGATCGCGGGCGCCCAGTTCAAGGTGCGGCGCGGCAGGGCGACGGATATTCGGATCGGCGGGCGGCCGCTGGACAGCAACCGCACGTACCGCGTCGCGACGATCGATTTTCTGTACACGGGCGGGGATGGCTACACGATGTTCGAGAAGGCGGGCCTCGCGGAGCAGAGCGGGAAGATGACGCACGATGCGGCGGTGGAGTTTTTGCGGAAGCATCCGGATTACGAATTCAAGAAGCGCGGCCGGATCGTCTGGGAGGGCGGGATGCCGATGGGCGATCTGATGAGGTCGCCGCGGTAGCTACTTCTCCGGCGGGATTTGCATCCCCTGATAACGCAGCTCCACGTTCACGTCGCCGAGATTCGGCGGCACCTCGTAGGGCCCCGCCTCGGCATCGGCGTATCCCGGCTTCGTCACGGTGATCGTGTAGCTGCCGCGCGGCAGATTCGGGATGACGTAGGCTCCGGTCGAGTCCGTCTCCACGGTGCCCTCCGCACCGGTTGAGTCCCTCTCCATCGCGCGCTCCGCACCGGCCTCCGCTCTCCATCGCACCGTGGCTCCAACAATCGCCTCGCGAGTCGTCGAGTCGGTGACCTTTCCCTCGATCAAGGGATAGAGAACCGCGTCGCGCGCGTTCACGAGGCCCCAGCCATACCGGTTGTCCGGCCGCTCCGCGCGGCTCGCGCTCATCGCGATGGCGTCGCGGACCATCTCGGGTCCCCAGTCCGGGTGCGCGGAGAGAACGAGCGCCGCGCAGCCGGCGACCAGCGGAGCCGCGAGCGAGGTGCCGCTCAAGGGCGCGTAGCGATCGTAGGTGCGCGCCACGGCAGTGATCACGCCCACTCCCGGAGCCACCACGTCCGGCTTCATGCGGCGATCGTAG
>DASQAV010000063.1:0-6669 GCA_035635575.1 Candidatus Dormiibacterota bacterium
ACCACGCCCGCCAGC
This sequence comes from Candidatus Dormiibacterota bacterium, assembly GCA_035635575.1. Taxonomy (GTDB): domain Bacteria; phylum Eisenbacteria; class RBG-16-71-46; order SZUA-252; family SZUA-252; genus WS-7. The sequence goes on from DASQAV010000063.1 coordinate 16, forward strand.
TCCTCATGGACAACCTGGACAAGCTTCACGTCCTGTCGCGGGCGCTCCTCGAGCGCGAGATGCTGGACGGCGAGGAGGTCGAGAAGGTGCTTCGCGGCGAGAAGCTGGAACCGCTTCCCCGCCCGCAGCGCTCCTCGGATGGTGAGGATCAGAGCGGCACCGTGCAGCCGGCCGAGGAGCGGCCCGAGCGCGAGTCCCGCGCACCACGCATCAAGCCAAGCGAGAGTCCGGGTATCGCGTGATCTTCGAATACCGCGGCGGCGCCTGGGACCTGGCCGGGCGCGCTCGCGTGGTCGGCATCCTCAACCTCACGCCTGATTCCTTCTACGACGGCGGCCGCTATCTCACACGAGAGGCGGCCGTCTCGCGTTTGGAGGCGATGGCCCAGGAGGGGGCGGACGCGGTGGACGTGGGGGCGCAGAGCACGCGTCCGGGCGGCGCTCCGGTCGGACCGGAGGAGGAATGGCGGCGGCTTGCGCCACTCCTCCCCGCGGTCACGAAAGCCGCGGGAGGCCTGGGGATTCCCATCTCGATCGATACCTACCACGCGGAGGTCGCGCGCCGCGCGCTGGACGCTGGGGCGGCGATGGTGAACGACGTGAGTGCGCTTCTGGACCCCGCGATGGCGGACGTGGTGGTGGAGGCGGAGGCGGGGCTTACGCTCATGCACTCGCTGGGCGCGCCGGACCGGCTTCACGACGCTCGCGAATATGAAGACGTCGCGGAAGAGGTGCGCTCGTTCCTCGAGGACCGCCTCCTTCTCGCAGGCTCGCGCGGCGTTCCGCGCGAGCGGATCGCGCTGGATCCCGGGATCGGCTTCTCGAAGCGCGCGGAGCAGAGCCTCGAAGCGCTCCGGGGGATTTCGCGTCTCTCTTCTCTGGGGCGTCCGGTCTACCTGGGGCTGTCCCGGAAATCCTTCCTGGGCGTCTTGGGAGGCGGCGAGCGTCCCGAGGGGCGACTCGCGGCGGGTCTCGGCGCGACGGTGGCGGCGTACGCGCTGGGCGCCCGGATCTTCCGCACCCATGACGTTCGCGAGACGGTGGCAGCCCTGCGCCTCGCCGAGCGCGTGCTGTCCCCGGAATCGGCCCTTGTCGAAGAAGCAGGAGCGTGACAGCGGGCACTCCATGATGGTAGGTACAAGAACGTGATCCCGATCAAGCCGCAGATCATCCTCGACGTCATCGACGTCCTCATCGTGGCGTTCCTCTTCTACCGCCTCTTCGCCATGATCAAGGGAACGCGCGCCTCGCAGATGTTCGTGGGGCTGGTGGTCATCGTATTCGTCTCGATCGTGGCGCAGTGGTTCCGCCTCAACGCCCTGAACTGGATCATCAACAGCCTGAAGACGGTCTGGGTGATCCTCTTCGTGATCCTCTTCCAGCCCGAGCTCCGGGCGCTCCTCACCCACATCGGTCAGAATCGTCTCCTCCGCGCGCTGATCCGAGTGGAGGGATACGGTGTGATCGGGGAAATTCTCAAATCCGTGGAAGAGATGAGCGAGGAGCGCCGGGGCGCGCTCATCGTGGTGGAGCGCGACATGGGGCTTCGCAACTACGTCGAGACCGGGACGAAGCTGGAGGCGCGCGTCTCGACGGAGCTACTGGAAACGGTGTTCACGCCGCATTCGCCGCTGCACGACGGCGCGGTGGTCATCCGCGGGGATCAGATCGTCGCCGCGGGATGCATCCTGCCCCTGAGCCAGACCCGCGGCCTCTCTCCTCTTCTGGGCACGCGGCATCGCGCGGCGCTGGGGCTTGCGGAGGAGACGGACGCGGTTGTGATCGTGGTGTCGGAGGAGACGGGTGCGATCTCGATCGCCTACAAGGGGGAGCTGAAGTGGAAGCTGGACTCGGGTCAGCTTCGAAGCGAGCTCGCCGCGATCTTCAATCCAAGGGCCGAGGAGAGTCCCGGTCCCGAAGAGGTCGGCCAGGAGAGCTGAGCCGGCCCTGCACGTACCCGCTCAGATACGCCGCGTCGTAGACCACTTTCAAGAACGGAACCAGGATGAAGCGGTCGACGGGACCGACCGTTCCCGCACCGCGCCGGGCCTGACGGGACACGAAGAGCAGCATCCCCACCAGGAGCGCAATCCAGCAGTCCCGGAACCAGAATCCCCCGATCAACAAGGCCGCACCCAGCGCGTACTTCGCCGCGAGCCTCGCGTAGAACCAACCCTGCACACCCGACTCCCCATCCCCGAAACCGAACCGCCGGTGCTGGCGGAAGAAGGAACGGAGGTCGCCCCGCGGATTCCAGCGCACGCGGGCATCCGGCGCGAACCGAAACCGCGCTCCCGAGGCTTTCAGCGAGAGCGCGAAGGGCGTGTCCTCGTTGTGGGCCAGCGACTCATCGAATCCCTTCACGCGCTCCCAGGCCGTTCTCCGGAAGGCGACCGAGCGCGTCGAGGGCAGGAACCGCTTGGGATCGACGTCCTCGAGCCGCGGCGCGGAGATCACCCCGGCGGCGCGCTCGAACCGGGTTCTCCCCACGGGAAGGTAGAAGCCCGCCACCACGTCGGTCGCGGCATCCTCCGCGAAGGGGCGGGTGATGCGCTCGAGCCAGGCCGGCTCCACTTCCGCGCCCGCGTCGGTGCAGGCCACGACGGGCGCGCTCGAAGCGCGGATCGCGGCGTTCCGGCCCACCGAGCGGTTGCCCGGCGCCAGCACCGCCCGGATTCTGGAATGGGCCGCGGCGCGCGAGCGGAGAACCTCCAGCGTACCGTCGGAGGAGCCGCCGTCGGCGACCACGATCTCGTCCGGAATGCGCGTGCCCGAGAGGATGGAATCGAGGAGCGGTCCGATCGTCGTCGCTTCGTTTCGAACCGTGACGATGAGGACGACGGGCTCCACCAAGGTGCGGGCTACCAACCGCCCGGGCGCGTCTCCGCGACGGCATAGGGTGCCCGGTCCCACTGTCCTCGCTGGAAGTACTTCTGCCCGATGCGGAGGAGGTCGTCCGAGGTGACGCCCTCGATCCGGGCCGGAAGGAGAATCGGATAATCGACGCCGAGCCCGAAGAGCTCCGAGCGCGCGAACTGGTAGGCCCGGGTCGGATTGGAATCGAGCTGCATGTAGTAGCTCCCGGAGGCGTGGGTCTTGGCGTTGACCAGCTCGGGCGCCATGTCCCCTCGGAGCGGCAGGAGCGCGGCTTTCTTGATCTGCCGGAAGAGGAGCTTCACCATGTCCTCCTCCTGCATCGGGCCCGTCACCGTCACCGTGGTGAGCAGAGCCGATTCATCCAGGGACTGCGAGAGGATGGCGTTCGCGCCCTTGGCTCCTCCGGTCGTCATGACGTACTGCTCCAGCCAGCCCTTCGGCCCTCCCAGAAGCGACGCCACCACGTAGAGAGGAGCGATGTCCGGGCTCCGGGCCGGAGGTCCATTGAACGCGATCGTTACCGTGGTGAAGAGCCCGGCCCCAAGCTCCCATTGCTCGCGGAAGCCATCGAACTCCCCTTCCTGCGCCACCGTTCCGGGCTGGAAGGCCTTTGTGGAGACGCCGCCGAACGCGCGCGTCACCTCCGCCTGCACGGCGGCCGCGTTCACGTCGCCGAACACCGCGATGACCATGTTCGGCTGCACGACGAACTTCCGGTACCAGGAGACGATCTCCGCGTGCGGCATGGTCGCCAGGGTCCGATGCGAGCCCAGCTGCGGCAGGCGATACCCGCTGACGAGGTATTTGGTCGGGAAGATCAGCCGGTCGCGCTGCGCCTGGTCATCGTGGCGCCAGCGATCCAGCGTCTCCAGAACGTAGATCCGGGTCGCGTCCACGTTCACGGTGTCGAGATCGGGGTGGCTGAACATGGATCCCATCCGGCCGAGCGCGCCTTGCCACTCTCCGGTCGGGAGCGCGATCGCGCATCCCCACATGTCCTTGTCCTGATAGGAGACGAGCCTTCCCTGAAGCTGGAGCGTCTGCCGGTAGGTCAGGCCCCGGGTGCTGGGATCGATGGAGTTGAGGATCGCCTCGCGCAGGAGCGAGGTGATGCCGTTGTTGTTGTCGTTCTCGTATCGGACTCCGCCCAGGAGATAGACCGCGACCGTCGCGGACGGAGCGCTGTGATCCTCGCTCACGAGCAGGCGGATCCCTCCGGGGAGGACGGTGCGCACGACGCGGCCGCGCCCCGCGTCCACCGGCTTCAGCGCCGCGGCCTGCTTGAGCGGCGCGTCGAGCCTGGCCTGACGCTCGGCATCCTGGCTGGCCGTCGCCTGCGGACCGGAGCGATACGCCGCTCCGTACACGCTCTGTTTCTCTTTGATTCGCCGGCCCAGGGCGTCCGCCCCCTTGAAGCGGGAGAGGATCGAATCGGAGCCCATCTCCACGAAGACGGCCTTGTTCATGTCGAGGTATTTCCGCGCGACCGCGACCAGATCCTCCGGACGGAGCGCCTTCACGCGCTGGAGGTAGACGTCCTCCGAGCCCGGGGCTCCGCGCAGGTATGCGAGGGCGACCCTCCGCCCCATCCCGCTCAGCTCCGAGCGTCCGAAGGCGTCGCGCTGGGTCAGCGTCCGGATGGCGCTCTGGAATTCCTCGCTGGCAATGGGGGAGGAGCGCGCCTGCTCGATGAGGGTGAGGATGGCGCCTTCCGCGTCCTCCACGCTGTCCGGATCCACGATGAAGGATAGGGCGACGGTGCCCCCTTCGGGCTCATAGGCGGGAATCGTTTCCGCGCGCATGAACTCTGCGTTCCCGGCGTTGAGCCGCGACTGGGTCCGGGACAGAGGATTGTCGATGAGCACCGCGAGCAGCGCGTCCATCGCGAGCGCGTCCGCGCTTCCCCACGCGGGTGCGCGGAATCCCAGCGCGATGCCCGTGCCGTAGGTATCGGGATAGTTTTTCACGATCGCGACCTGCGTTCCCGAGAGCGCCTTCTCGGAGAAACGGGATCGAGGGGAAGCCTTGCCGCGAGGCATATCGGCGAATGCCGCCGATACCTTGTCCACCGTCTCTTGAGCGTCCACGTCCCCCGCCACCACGATGGTCAGGTTCTCGGCGACGTAGTAGTCGCGGTAGAACCGCTGGATCAGCGTGGCCGTGAGCGGATTGAATTCCTGGAGCGGCATCGCGAGCGGGCTGCCGAGGGGTGAGCCCTCGTGGAGCCTCGCGCGCACCGGGTTCACGGCCGCGTGGCTCGCCTCCCCGAGAACCGTGCGCGAGAGACCCTGCGCCCTACCGATGGCGCCCTGCACGACGGTTGGATCGATCCGCGCCTGCGCCAATCCCTCGGACATGAGACCGAGCGCCGTCGCGAAGGAGCGCGACGGAACGGTCAGGTCGAAGACGGAATAGTCGTATCCCACTTCGCTCGCGTAGCTCCCCGCCATCCCGTAGACCTCTTTCTGGATCTTTCCGGACTCGCGCTTGGACGTCGCATCCAGGATGGACTGCGATGTCAGCATGGCGAGGCCGCGATCCTTCACGGCCTCGTCGCGCGTCCCCGCGCGAACCCAGGCCTGGATGGAGACCATCGGGCGCGTGTGCACCTCGCGCACCACGACCGTCACCTTGTTCGGCAAGGTCTGGACGAGGTCCGGGACGGCGGCGGCTTGGGTGGCGGGAATGAGAAGAAAGGCCAGGAAGGCGAGAATGGAACGCATTCGGGTGGAAACCTCCGGAACAGGAACAGTGCGGGAATCTGGAACCCGGAACTCTATCGTATCCATGTATAAAAGCGAACCCCGGCGGAGGTTCCCCGCCGGGGTACGATGCTGGAGCGAAAACCGCCCCTGCTGGAGCGAAAACCGCCCCTAAGCCCGGAGTTTCACGACGTTGGCGGCTTGCTTACCCTTCTGGCCCTCCATCGCCTCGAACTCGACGACCTCACCCTCCGCGAGGGTTCGGAATCCTTCGCACTGAATCGCCGAGTGATGGACGAAGAACTCCTCGCCGGAGTCCTCGCGGATGAATCCGTATCCTTTGGTCTCGTTGAACCACTTGACCGAGCCTCTCAATACGGGGCCCTCCTTTCCGCCTCATGCGGCCGGAGTTTCCTGGGTTTGCTAGGCGCTGACCCCCCGACCCGAACGCACGGACTGGAAGCAGTCGCGACAATAGACCGGCTTCCCCGCGGTCGGTTTGAAGGGAACCTGGGTCGTCACCCCGCAAGAAGAACAAACGGCTTCGTGGAACTCGCGCGGAGACGTCGACATCGCCGATACGGGAGAGGCCATCATGCCCCCCGTGGCGGCGCCGGTGCCCTGGCGCTTTTTCTCGTCCCGGCAGCGACGGCAGCGAGTCGGCTCATGCTGAAACCCACGTTCCTTGTAGAACGCCTGCTCCCCCGCCGAGAACACGAACTCCTCCCCGCAGTCCCTACACTTGATCGACTTGTCACTCTCCACCATGAAGCCTCCAGAGCACTCTCACCATGGAAACGAGAATCCCCCGGCGGGCGAGTAGCGCCGAGGGCATAGGTGTAGCAAACGAGGAGCTCGTTGGGGCGATGCGGGAGAAGGTAGGTACTGGGGTTGAGCTTTGCACTGAGTTCCGCTCGTTGCTACCGAAGGGATCCCTACCGCGTGGAGATTTGACGACGCACACCATAACTATATAGAATTCCAGATACTTGTGTCAAGGGTTTTGCGGCGGATTCTCCGCAGCCATCCCCGCGGCACGAAGCACCAACAACGATTGGAGCACGCCGCATGTCCGT
>DASQAV010000064.1:0-7117 GCA_035635575.1 Candidatus Dormiibacterota bacterium
TGGCCCGCGGCGTTCGCGATGGAGGGCCAGTGCGGCGAGCAGACGTCGCCGGCGGCGAACACTCCCTTGGCGGTCGTCCCGCCTCCTTGGCGCACGCGCACGTAGCCGGCACGATCCAATCCGATCTGGCCCCGCACGAGCTCCGTCCTTGGCTCCCATCCGATCCGCACGAACACAGCGCTCGCCTTCGCGACCCGAGTCGTCCCGGATCCTCGGATGCGGTACTGGACCTCCTCGACGGCTTCCCTGCCGAGAATCCGGCGCGCCTCGGCGTTCGGGACGATCTTGATCCTGGGCTCCTTGCGCGCGCGCGCGAGGTAATCGCTCCGCGCTCGAAACCGCGCTGATCGGTGGAGCAAGGTCACCGGGGAGCCCACTTCGGCGCACAGGAGCGCATCCTCCACCGCCGCGGTGCCCCCGCCTATCACCACGACCGGCATTCCCGCGTAGCGGTCCCGATCGCGGTTCGCCGAGTGGCTGACTCCCCTGCCCATGAGCTCGCGCTCTCCGGGAATACCGAGCCTCCGCCGCCTCAGTCCTGTCGCGATGAGGAGCGTCCGGGCCCGGAATCGCTCGCCGTCGCGCGTCACGGATCGCGTCCGCGCGGAGATGCGTACCACGGGAGACCCCACGAGGATCGAGAGCTCCGTGCGGCGCGCCTCCTCGAGCACGAGCGCTGCGAACAGCCTGCCGTCGCGTCCCAAGGAAAGGGGGTAATCCTGGATGGGGGCGTGGATCTCGTGGAGCTGGCCGCCGGGAAGCTGGAATTCCTCGAGGATGAGGTGGGTGAGACCGAAGCCGCGAAGCCAGAGCCCGGCCGTGAGCCCGGCCATCCCGCCCCCCAGGATCAGGGCGTCAGTGGTGGCGGCGGACATCCTGCCGGGGTCTGGGCGCTCCCGGGCCGCCGCGCTTCGCTTCCGTCACGAAGAGCGCGCGCTGCTCCACGCCGCGCATCTCGAGGCAGAGATGCCGGGCGCGAATGGTCACCTCGATCGAGGTGGGCTCGAGGTCGCGCTCGATGGCGTCCGCCACCGCCTGCGTGAGGCTTTCCTGTAACCGGGGCACGCAGGAAAGCTCGCGCACCAGCCGTGCGATGGATCCGATCCCACAGATGCGGTCGCTCGGGGCGTAGGTCACCGAGGCGGATCCGAAGTAGGGAACGAGGTGGTGCGGGCACATGCCGTAGACGGGGATGCGCTCGAGCCGGACTACCTCGCCCGGCGTCCCCTGGTAGCGCGTGGGACGAAGAGGGCCGGGCTCGCGCCGGAGCGCCGCCGTGCGCTCCGCGAGGAAATCGGCGGTGAGCTGCGCGGTGACCGTGTATTGCGGATCCCGGCGAGGATCGATCCCCATCGAGCGCAGGAATGCCGTCAGCGCGGCGACGGACTGGGGACTTGCGGCCGCCCCACTCCGCGCGTCCGCGGTGGTCTCCCGGTGCGCCCGAATCTCCTCCTCGAGGAGATCCTCGTCCTCGTCGACCACGGCCTCGTGGGCGCGCCCCTCGTGCTTCTCGGGTTCCTCGTGCTTCCCGGGTCCCTCGGGCTTGACGCGCGGCTCGGGCCTGCCGCGCGCGCCCTGCTTGCGTCCGCCGCGCCGGTCGGAGCGCCCGTTGTGCGGGCGTGCGCCACGGCCGGCAGGCGGAGGCTCGGGGCTCGTCTGGTCGGGCGCCGCCTCCGGCTCGCTCTGCGGGTCCTCTTCGGGATATCCGTGTCCATTGCCCGGTGGGTCCAGGGCGGGCGTCTGCGGACCGGCGGGTCCGGGCCGGCGCCTGCCTCTTCCACCCCGGCGTCCTCTCGGGCTCATAGTCCCAGCTCCTTCGCTTCGGCCTGCAGCGCCGAGAGCACGAACGCGACGTGATCCTCCAGAGGAACTCCCAGCTCCCGCGCCCCCAGCTCGATCTCGTCTCGATTCACCGATCGCGCGAAGCTCTTCGATTTCATCTTGCGCAACACCGAATCCGGGGTCACCTCGGCCAGCGTCTTTCCAGGCTGCACGAGCGCCGTCGCGGTGATCATTCCGCAGAGCTCGTCGGAGGCGAAGAGCGCCTTGGCCATCGGAGTCGAGCGTGGCGTGCCGGTGTAAGCGGCGTGTCCCATGATCGCCTCGATCACCGGCTCCGGGTACCCGCGATCTTTGAGGATCGCGCAGCCGAAGCGGGGATGCTCTTCGGGGGTGGGATGTTTCTCGTAGTCGAAATCGTGAATCAGCCCGGTGGCGCCCCAGACGTCAGGGTTCTCGCCGAAGCGCCGCGCGTAGGCGCGCATGGCCGCCTCGACCGCGAGGGCGTGCTTCCGGAGCCCCGGCGTCTCCGTGTGCTCGTGGAGAAGCGCCAGGATCTCATCGCGGGCAGGAAGTCCATTGCGGACGTGATTGGAAGTCGCGTTCATGATCGAGCGCCGAAGCGCCCGACCATGGTACGGGGGTGCGACGCCTGTGACAAGAACGAACCGGCCGCTACAGGTCCTTCTTCATGATGACCGTCGCCGTGAGCTGGGTCAGCGTCTCGGTGCCCTGAAGCGGGACGCCCGTCACGTTGAAGACGACCCGCACCCCCACTTTCGCCTTGTCGTGGGTCAGGACCTCGGCCAGGGCCGGCGAGGCGTCGATGTGCGTGCTCACGTTCGTGACCGTCGCCGGGAAAAGCTGGAAGGGAATGTTGGCGATCGGCGTCGTGGTGAACGGATTGGCCGAATCGGCGGCCGCGAAGTAGATCAGAAAGTCGCCCGTGGCGGCTCCGCTCGTGTTGTCGAAGGACGCCGCGATGTCGAGGCTCGCGGCCACGGCACGGGTCACGTCGCTCACACCCTGGAGCAGGTTCAAGCTGTCCGAGAAGACCTCGACCGTGTCGCTGGCGAGGACGGGGACGTTGTAGTTCACGACGCGGGTCGAAGGGTCCATGAAGCTCAGGATGTCGACCGTCAGGATGAGGTTCCGGTTGCCGCAGCCCGCGACCAGCGGCAAGAGGAGCAGGAACGGGATCAATCGGCGCACGATAGGCCTCCTAGTACAAGGAGAGCGAGGCGGAAAGCTCCGCTCCGCGCTCACGGGAGATGTTGCGGCTGTTGGTCGCGATGGCCAGATCCAGTCCCAGTTTCCCGAAGCGGTAACCGCCTCCGCCCGCGAACTGGGCCATCTGGTTCTGATCCCGGTAAATCCCGCTCCGGACCGCCCACATCCCGAACCAGAGCTCGGCGCCCGCGTGCATCGTGGTGCGGAGGTCTCCGTCCACGACGTCCGCCGCGATCGTCGTGCGCCCGATCCGCTTCGCGACGTTGATGGTCGTCGTGACCGGGATCCGGCTCGTGTACTCCTCGTTCGTCGCTTCCACCGTCGTCGTGAACTTGTTCGTCGTGTCGTCGTACAGGTGGCGGCGCCGGGTCACCTTCCACTTGATCTGGCTGCCGAAATCGTTCAGCCCGAGGCCGAACTCGAAGTTGTTCCAGTAGAGCACTCCACCGACGTCGGAGCCGATCCCGGTTCCCAGGCCGCCGTCGCCGCCGATCCCCGAGTTCCGGGTCTGGCTGTCCATGTCGATCGTCACCGGATTGCTGCCGGCGAAGAGCGTGTCGCCCGTCGTCACGCCCCCGTCACCGCGCGCATCCCCGTAGGCGAGGCCCAGGAGGTACTTGGGGGCCGCGCCGAGGTAGAGCGCGGTGGCGCGGTTCCGCCGGGGATCGGTCGAGCTCTCGTTTGCGGGGGGCCGGTAGAGCGCGCGGGCGGCATAACCCACCTGGAAGGCCACCGCGGCCTGAGCGCGCCCCTCGTCGGTCAACCCGTAACGGGTATTGCTGGTGAAGGGACGTCCGTCTCGGAGCGCATCCCGCAGCTTGTCGCTCAGGATCAGCTCGTTTCTCAGATGGATCAGCGGCCCGATCTGGACGAACCCCTTCCCGAAGCTCCTGTGAATTCCGAAGAGGTGGATGACCCCGCCCTGCTTCATCGAGTTCTCCGGAATCACGCGCTTCACGTCGGCCAGATCCACCTTCAAGGAGTCTTGCGCGACGAAGATCGAGATGTCGCCCGAGACCTCTTTCGGTTTGACCAGCTGGATCGTGAGGGGTGGGTTCAGGAAGACATTCGCGATCTTGTAGATGTTGAAGAGCGAATCCTTCGAGTCGTAGACGGGGTGATCGCTCAGGTACTGGATCAGCCCGAGCGGGAGCGGAATCGATCCGGTTCCGCCGGCGCCCTTCGGGACGGCGCGGAACGCGATGTTGGAGCCGCTGAAATCGCCCACGTCGCTCGTCACCACGCCGCCCATCCCGAGCCTTCGCGCGTCCAGCGTCTGGCTCTCTGCGGTGCCGGCCAGCAGCGCGCAGCCGATCAGCGCGATCGTCAGAGAAGTGACTTTACTCATTGGAGTTATCCCCCGGATTCGCAACGGGCGGCGGGCCTCCTTGGCCGCGCCTTGGGCACGGGCATTCATCGGCAAGAGCCAGTGGCTCCTTGAGCGCCGCACCATTCCCTTGCTCCCGTGCATCGAACCAGCGAGCGGTGGCGCGTTTGACCGTGCCGCGGCCATGTGATAGCCTTCATTCGCTTGGCATCGCGGCAGTTAGAACGCCGAAGCGATCCCCAGGCGGCCCATCCATCCGCACCCGAGGCGACCCATCTCAATGACCGAGACCGAGCTTTCCAAGATCTACGACCATTCCGAGGTGGAGCGCCGGTGGTACGACCACTGGGAGAAGCACGGCTACTTCAAGCCGCGCGACGGCGAGGGTCCTCCCTTCGTCACCCTGATCCCGCCCCCGAACGTAACCGGCAGCCTCACGATCGGCCACGTATATAACCACACGCTGCAAGACGTGCTCACCCGGTGGCAGCGCATGACCGGGGTGCCCACGCTCTGGCTCCCGGGCACCGACCACGCCGGGATCGCGACCCAGAACGTGGTGGAGCGGAAGCTCGCGGCGGAAGGGAAGACGAGGCATGACCTGGGCCGCGAGGCCTTCCTGAGCGAGATCTGGAAGTGGAAGGAACACTACCATGCGCGGATCACGGCCCAGATGCGCCGCATCGGCGACTCGGTGGACTGGTCCCGCGAGCGCTTCACGCTGGACGAGGGGCTCTCGCGCGCGGTGCGCGAAGTGTTCGTGTGCCTCTACAAGAAAGGCCTCATCTACCGCGGCAACCGGATCATCAACTGGTGCCCGCGCTGCCTGACCGCGCTTTCCGACGAGGAAGTGGACCATCAGGACACGGACGGAAAGCTCTATCACATCATGTATCCGATCAAGGGGACGCAGAAACACATCGTGGTGGCGACCACGCGCCCCGAGACCATGCTGGGAGACGTGGCGGTGGCGGTGCATCCCAAGGACAAGCGCTATACGCCGCTCAAGGGAAAGCTGGCCATCCTGCCTTTCCTGCGTCGGGAGATTCCCATCATCCGCGACGATTCCGTCGATCCCAAGTTCGGGACGGGCGCGGTGAAGATCACGCCCGCGCACGATCCCAACGACTTCGAGCTGGGGCAGCGGCACGGCCTGATCCCCGTCATCGTGATGAATCCCGACGGGACCATGAACGAGAACGCCGGGGACTTCCGCGGGCTGACGCGTGAGGAAGCGCGGAAGCGCATCGTGGAGGCGCTGGAAGACCGCGGGCTCCTCGCGCGCGTCGAGCCGCACCGGCACTCCGTCGGACACTGCCAGCGCTGCGACTCGATCGTGGAGCCGTATCTCTCGCTCCAGTGGTTCGTGTCCATGAAGCCCCTGGCCAAGCCCGCGCTCGAGGGGATCGAGAAGGGCGAGCTGACCATCTTGCCCAGGCGGTGGGAGAAGGTGTACATCCGCTGGCTCGAGGGAATCCGCGACTGGTGCATCTCGCGTCAGCTCTGGTGGGGGCACCGCATCCCGGTCTGGACCTGCGCCAAGTGCCAGGAGACGATCGTGGAGGTGGAGGAGCCCACCCGCTGCCCGAAGTGTGGGACCGGTGCCTCGGACCTGAAGCAGGACGAGGACGTGCTCGACACCTGGTTCTCCTCCTGGCTCTGGCCCTTTTCCACGTTGGGCTGGCCGGAGCAGACGGAAGACTTGAAGCGATTCTACCCTTCGAGCGTCCTCATCACGGGCCCCGACATCATCTTCTTCTGGGTGGCCCGGATGGTGATGTCCGGGTACGAGTTCATGGGCCGGGCACCCTTCCCGGTGGTCTTCTTCAATGGGATCGTGCGGGATGCGCAGGGACGGAAGATGTCCAAGTCCCTGGGGAATTCCCCCGATCCGATCGAGATCTCCGAGAAGTACGGCGCCGATTCGCTGCGCCTCACCCTGCTCCTCCTGTCGCCGCAGGGCTCGGACATCAATTTCTCCGAGGAGCGGGTGGATCTGGGGCGGCACTTCGCGAACAAGCTCTGGAACGCGTTCCGGCTGGTGGCCCCCTATCTTCGGGAGTACACACCGGACGAGCAGGCCGCGCGCCCGTTCCTGACGGACGCCGACCAGTGGATCCTGAGCATGCTGGGGACCGCGGTGCGCCAGGTGTCGCGCGATCTCAAGTCGTACCGCATCGGGGACGCCGCGAAGGACATCTATGATTTCACGTGGCGCGAGCTTTGCGACTGGTACCTCGAGATGGCGAAGCCGAGGCTCTACGCGGGGCCGAACGCTCCGGGAGCGGCGGCGGTGCGCTTCACCATCCACCGGGTCTTCAGCACCGTGCTCCGGCTCCTGCATCCGTTCATGCCGTATCTGTCCGAGGAGCTCTGGCACGCCCTTCCCGGGACGGAGGGGGACGTGTGCGTGGCGGAGTGGCCCACGCCGGGCCGCGCCTCGAACAAGGAAGTCGAAGCGAAGATCGAGCTTCTGAAAGAGGTGGTGGGAGCCATCCGGAATCTCCGTTCCGAGATGAACATTCCGCCGGCGAGGAAGGCGGCGGTCCTGATCCGCGCCCAGGGGCCCGAGGGGGAAATCCTGCGCGACCACGCGGACCTGATCGCGCTTCTGAGCAGGGCCGAGCCCCTGGAAGTAGGCTCCCAGGTGAAGAAGCCCACGGTGGCGGCATCCACGGTGGTGCGGAGCCATGAGATCTTCCTTCCGCTCGAGGGGCTGATCGACGTGGATATCGAGCGCAAGCGGTTGGAGCGCGAGCTGGACAAGGTGGCGCGCGATTT
>DASQAV010000065.1:0-4873 GCA_035635575.1 Candidatus Dormiibacterota bacterium
ATCCCGCCGGTTCCCGAAACGAACGCGCTCATGCGTTGCTTGAGCAGCACCGTGCCCGCCACGTGGAGCGCGCCGCCCGCGACCCAGAGAAGCACGAGCCAGAGGATCGGCCCTAGCACCGCGCGGTCGCGCAACGTGAGGCGCGCGCCTTCCTGGACGTCGCGCACCACCGCGCGGTACCCCGCCGTCCAGGTCCCGGGCAGAGGCCGGCGCTCGCGGGTCCGCGGCCGGATGGCCGCGAGGAATCCCACCGACAGGAAGTAGGTCATCGCGTCGACCCCGAGCCCCCATCGCCAGCCGGCTCGCTCCACCAGGAGCCCGCCGAGCGCCGCTCCCGCGATCGTCGCGGCCACGCCCGCCAGGGTCGCGAGCGAGTTCGCCTCGACCAGCTCCTCCTCCTCGACGATGTCGGGGAGGATGGCCGAGCGCGCCGGCAGGAAGAAGGAGTTCGCCACGTAGAGAAGGAAGACCAGCGCGAGCGCCGCGTTCAGCCCGCCGTACATCGCGGCCGGGATCATGAGGAGCACGAGGCATCCGCGAATGAAGTCCGACACGAGGAGCACGGTCCTCGTGTTCCACGAATCCACGAAGGCGCCCGCGAGCGGCGCGATCAGGATCGTGGGAAGGAAGCTCACCACCGGGACGAGCGCCAGCTCGGGGGCGGGGTTTCTTGGATCGTGGGCCCGCTCCATGATGAGCGCGAGCAGGGCGAGATAGGTGAGGCGGTCCCCGAAGATGGAGATGAACTGGCCGAGCCAGAGCGCCCGGAAGCTCTTGTTTCGAGCGAGGCGCGCGCCCGCGCCCTTCATCCCAAGAGAGACGCGTAGATCGATTCGAGCCGTTCCACGATGGCCGGCCACGCGAACCGCTGGGCGGTCGCGATCCCCCGGGCGCCCATCGCCAGGCGGAGATCGGGGCGGCCCAGCAGGGTGCGCAGCGCCTGGGCGAGCGCCTGGGGATCGCGCGTGGGCACCATGAGCCCTTCCTCCCCCGGAGTGAGCACGGTGCGGTACCCGGGGAGGTCCGTGGCGACGATGGGCACGCCCGAGGCCATGGCCTCGAGGAGCACGATGCCGAAGCTCTCGCCCCCGCGCGCGGGGGAGCAGAAGAGGTCCGCCGAGGCGTAATACCTCGGGAGGCGGTCGTTGCTCACGCGCCCCTCGAAGTGGACGCGTCCCGAGAGCGCGCCGCCCGCCATCCGCTCGATGCGCCGCCTCAGCAATCCATCCCCCACGACGATGAGCCGGAAGGGGACCTGGTCGCGCGCGAGGGCGTCGCACGCGGCCATGAGCTCGGGGAGGCCCTTTCTCGGATCGTGCCTTCCCACGAAGAGGATGTTGGGGATCTCGTCGTCGAACCGCTCCAGCCTCGGGAGACCGGGACGGAAGCGCTCCAGGCTCACCCCGTTGGGAAGTATTTCGACGGGCCCGGGAAAATGCCGAAGCACGCAGGATCGCGCCTCCTCCGAGACCGCGAGGCTCCGGTCGATCCGCCGAAAGGAGGGCAGGAGTGCCTTCCGGAACAGACGGAACGCGAGATCCGAGGTGACCGTGGAGTGGAACGTGCCCACGATGGGCTGCTTCGCGATCCGGAGCGCGATCAGGGGGAGCACCGGAGAGACCGGGCAATGGACGTGGAGGAGATCGAATCGCTCCTCATCCAGGATGTCCTGGAGCTTTTCTCGAAGTCGAAGCCCGACGGTGAGATTGTTCTCGGCGCCGTTGTAGGGCACCGCGACGTTCCGTCCGATCCGGACGATCCGGTGCGGCTGGGAGGCGTCCCGGGGTGGCTCCGTGTCCTGGGCCGCTCCGTTCCCGCCGTTCTTCTCGTGCCTGGGGTGGCCGTTGCCGTTCGTGGCAAACCCCTGCCAGTCGCGCTCGGAGAAGCCCGCCGTGATGACGGTCACCCCGTGCCCTCGCGCGCGGAGCGCCCGCGCGGTGGCGTCCACATGCTCCGTCACGCCGCCGACCGCGGGGTGATACGCCTGGCTCAGGATCCCGATTCTAAGCGGCATGGTGCTCGGGGAAGAGAGGCCGGAAGATGCACCACGTGTCGAGGTGCGCGGCGATCGTGCATTCTTGATGTTCCGCCACGCTCCGCGTGAGCCGCCGGAGATCCTCCTTCACCGGAAGCGCCGGATCGGGAGCCACCATTCCATCGAAGGAGACCACGTGGCACGCGGCGGGCCGTCGCTCGGCGTGCGCGAAGAGAATCGGAGCCCGGGCGCGCCGCGCGAGCAGCGCGGGTCCGACGGGAAGGGGTACACGGCGGCCGAAGAACTCCGTCTCGACCGATCGCGTGAACACGTCGCCGTCCGCGAGGAGCACCACGATCCCCCCCTCACGCAGCGTCCCGAGGAGGGGGCGGAATCCATCCTGGGGCGTGCTCACGAGAATGCGCTCACGTCCCTTGAGCGCGCGCGCGGCCCCGGTGAGCCGGGGATGGAACTGCACTCCCGTGACGACGTGGACCCGGTGGCCCAGCCTTGCCATGGCGATGCCCGCCAGCTCCCAGTTGCCCACGTGGGGGGCCGCGACGACCGCGCCCCGTCCCCGCGAGAGCGCCTCGTAGAGAAGCTCCATTCCCTCGAAGCGGAACTTGAGGTCGAGGGCGAGCGAGCCCAGGGAGCGCTGGGAGAGGTATTCGAGGAGGAACCGGTGGTAGCTCTCGAAGATCGCGCGCGCGGTGTGGCGGACCGGTGGCGCGTTTCCGGGGAGACGGCCGGATTCCGTGATCCAGGCGACGTTGGATTCGACCGCTTTGCGGCGTTTCGAGGAGAAGGCGAACTCGAGGCTGGATGTGGCGCGCGCCAGGGAATCGATCGCGGGCTCGGAGAGGCTGGGGGCGAGCTTGAGCGCTGCCGTGAGAAGGAGGCTTTGGATCAAGGCCGCGCCGGGTGGGGCTCGCAATCGAACATCACGGTGCGACGCTACACGAGCGCGTCGGGGAGCGTCAAGATTGGGGCGGGCTTTTGTTTGACTGGCGCGCCGCGCGCGCCTAGAGTGCGCTCCGGGATCGCGTCCTTTGGCGCAACCCGAGGACGAATCCAGCCATTTGCGTCAGATCCCGATCGCGGCGTCCGAACCATCCGATTCGAAGAGAGCGTCCGCCGTCTCCAGCTCGGAGAGACAGCGGCACCGGGAGCCGCGCTTCACGTGCGGGCAGACGGTGTACACGCGATTGTCGCGCCGGCAATAGACTTCCGTGGCGGGCCGGACGGTGGCTCTCGGGGCGGGGGAGTGCGGTTTGGTTTTCACGGTGTCCTCCTCGGGATCGCGGGTCTCGGGCCGATCGGCACCCGTGCCCCATCGCGGGCATCTCGACGCCGTTCAAGTGCAACGCGCATGCCATGGGTGGTGGTCCCTTCGGAGGTGGATGCGATGGCGAGTCAGAAGCTCGTGCGCTGCGAGATTCGAAGACCGGATTCCGAGGGGGACGCGACGGTTCGTTACGTGCCGCTCGATATCTTCGGGCTCTGGGAATTCCTGATGCGGACCAAGCACCGATTCGAGGTGACGCAGAGCGTGGCGTCGCTCTGGATCGACGTGAACGAGACGCCCGAGATCGCGTACGGCGAGAACCAATACGAGCGCGTCACCGAGGTGGAGCTGTTGCGGTATTCGGATCGCGACGGCATGTTCAGCCGCGTGAGCCGCTACTTCCCCACCACGGAGTATCCGGCGCTCAAGGAACTCCTGCTCCGCCACTACGAGAGCGTCTCGGATCCCACGGCGCCGCAGCTCCAGATCAAGGAGCGCCAGGGGATCTGGATCCGCCGCGACCCGCGCGTCTGAGCGAGCCCCGCTGAGGCAACGGGACCGCTATCTGTCGGTGGCCGTGCGTGCTGCATGACTCGATACCGGCGGCCCCCGCGGAGGGTCCCCCCGCTCCTGACGGAATCCCGCCGAGGACCAACCAGCATTTCTCCTAAAGATTAGGCCGTCATCCACCGTTCTCTTCCCCGAGACACGGCGGCACGTATCGCGCTCCCGAGGAGCAGGGTACCGGCCGCGTCACCCGTTCCGCCGCGGTCAGGTCCGGATACGAAACCAAAGAGAATCGAGGAGCGACGCCATGGTGGTGGTGAGCTATTCGGGACGCGAGATCAACGCGAAGATCGTGTACTACGGCCCCGGTCTGAGCGGCAAGACGACGAACCTCGAGAAGATCTACGACAGCGTCCCCGAGACGAATCGAGGCCGCATGGTCTCGATGAAGACGCAGACCGACCGTACGCTCTTCTTCGATCTGCTTCCGCTCGACCTGGGCGACCTCCAGGGAATGAAGACCCGGCTTCTCCTCTACACCGTGCCGGGACAGGTCTATTACAACGCAACCCGGAAGCTCGTGCTGAAGGGCGTCGACGCTGTCGTCTTCGTCGCGGATTCCGCGGCGGACAAGATGGCGGAGAACCGCGAGAGCTTCGCCAACCTCGAAATGAACCTCAAGGCGTACGGGATCGACATCCGGACGATCCCGCTCGTTCTCCAGTACAACAAGCGGGACCTTCCGAACGCGGTCCCGGTCTCCGATCTGAACAAGGAGCTGAACCGGCTCAATGTTCCGTTCTTCGAGGCGCAGGCGGCGAACGGCACCGGAGTGTTCGAGACCCTCCGCGGGGTATCGAAGCTCCTGCTCGCGAAGATCTCGAAGGACGTGCTCGAGAAGGACAAGGGCGCGGTCGCCGGCATCGCGAAGGCGAAGGCCACCGCGGCGGCCGCGAAGGCCGCGGATGCCGCGTCCAAGAAGCAGGCGGAACGCGCGCCGACGGGCGGGAAGCTCCTGAAATATCTGAAGCGCGGGAAGGGCCAGGCCGATCCCTCCGAGGCCGAAGCGATGGAGGCGGAAGCGCCCGAGGAAGATTCGGCGCGCA
>DASQAV010000066.1:0-8920 GCA_035635575.1 Candidatus Dormiibacterota bacterium
CTCGAGGACAAGGCGGGCACGCAGTTCGCCAAGGAAGTCGTCGAGATCATGGTGAAGGCCTTGCGCGAGGGGCGGATGCACGTGCTGAAGAACGAAGCCCCCTGGAAGCAGAAGAACGTGAAGGCCGCAGCACCGAACTGACGCACGGAGCGCGCCGTGCGGATGCCTCGCGGACGCAAACATCACGGCGTTTCCGGCTTTCCAGAAGTTGACGTCCTCGGAACTCGATCTGTCTCCTCCGCATCACCCGCATGCACCCCTCCCCGCTCTCATTTGGAGGTAAACCCCAGTCGCCCTCGCTGCCATCGGTCCCACTCGCCGCCGACCTCTTCGCAGCGCTGCTACAGGAAACTCACGCCGCGAGTTAGGCGATTCCGCACGCCACTCCACCAGGCGGCACGTGGGTTGCGATGTGTGATCGGCGGCGGGACGCTCTCTGTTTGGGGGAGAGCATCGCGGAGTCGGGGCCGCGGTGTGATGAAGCCGAGGAGGCAAAGAGGCGTCCCGCCTTGATCTTATAGTGTGCAGTGGGTTGTGATGTGTGGGGGAATGGCGCGGGCGTCGTGCCTGGCTGCTGTTTTTCGCGCCGGTTCGACGGGATCGCGCCGCCCTCATTTTTCGTTGACCCTCCAACACCCTTCCGGCTACGCTCTTCCGCTCGAAGTCGGCGGTACCATTCCTACTGCAAACACGGACGTTGGCCCTCTCGCGACGTACCGTTCGCCGCCGCGAATCCGGCGAGCGGAGATCCCTGGTGACCGGGAAGACACCGAAGAAGGTCACGGGCTGGCGGCAGGTTGGGCTGCTTTCATCGATTCCGTTCATTCTCGCTCTGGCGCCGCTCATCGGACTCGCCATCGGAATGTACCTCGATCGTCATTTCAGGACGAAGTTCCTGTGGATCGTCCTGCTCGTCCTGGGATTCGTGGCGGGAGTGCGCGAAACCATCAAGATCGTCAAGCTGTCACAGCAGGAGGATTGACCTAGGAATGCAGACGCCCCGCCCAGGACGCGACATCCTGGACCGAGCGCTTCGGGCTTCATGGCTCGCGGCGATCTTCATCGCCCTAGTCCTGGCCCCGTCTCATCCGTACGACGCTCTCTCGCTCCTCGCGGGGCAGCTCATCGCGTTCCTCCACTTCATTTTCCTCCGCAAGATTGTGAAACTCTTCACAGAGAAGCGCGGTGGCGCGGGCGCGCTCATCGCCATCAAGCTGGTGCTGGTCTACGGCGGGCTGATGGCGCTCATGAGCTGGGGCAGGGTGCAGTACGCACCCCTCTGCGCCGGATTTGCGCTACCGTTCGCGGCGCTATTCTTGAAGTCAATGATGATGCTCGCGTTCGGCGCCGGTCCCGCATCGCTCATGCGTCGTGGGAAGCCGGCAGTGCTCGTCGCGATGTTCCTGGCGCTCGCGGTAACGTCCCCGGCCCGCGCCGCGGATCCGCTTCCATCCACCAGCGGCACGCACGGCGCCACGGAAACCCGGCCCGGTGATGCCGCGACCCCGGATCCTTCGCACCCGCAGCCCGGTGCGAACGCGGCGGAGGCGCATCACGAGGAAGGCGCGGCCGAGCTCCCGAACTGGCTCGTGATCCTCCACGACTGGAATCCCGGCAATCCCGTGATCAACTGGCTCGACGAGAATCAGGTCATCGTATTCGCCTGGATCGCGGGGTTCCTCTTCCTCTTCATCAGCTGGATCGCGATGCGCAACGCCAAGATGGTCCCGGGCGTCTTACAAAATGCCATCGAGTGGATGGTGGAGAGCATGGAGAACATCGCCGGCGGGCTCCTGGGCGAGAAGCACATCCAGAGGCACTTTCCCATCATCGGGGCGCTCTTCTTCTACATCCTGACCATCAACATGCTGGGAATCATCCCGGGCATGAAGTCGGCTACGTCGTCCTTGGATCTGACCCTGGCGCTGGCCCTGATCACGTTTCTCTACGTCCAGTTCTGGGGGATCCGGAACCTGGGCATCGTCGGCTACCTCGACCATCTCGCGGGCTCGCCGCGCGACGCGATCGGGTGGGCGATGCTGCCCGTGATGCTCCCGGTGCACGTCCTGGGAGAGCTGGCAAAGCCGGTGAGTCTCTCCTGCCGGCTCTTCGGGAACATCTTCGGCGAGGACACGCTGATCGTGGTCTTCGTCGGGGCCACGGCGATGCTGATCAAGGCGAGCCTGGTCGCGCTCGCGGTACCGCCCATGGCCGGCATCACGGCGCTCTTCATGATGCTCCAGACGCTCACGAGCATCGTGCAGGCGCTGATCTTCTCCCTCCTCGCGACCGTGTACCTCTACATGATGCTGCCGCACGAGGAGCACGGACCCGACGAGTCACACGCCGAAGCGCATGCGACACATTGATCGCAATCGAAACCCAAGGAGGTGAATCCATGCTGTTTCCAGCAGCGCTAGGACTCGGACTTCCCATCGGCATCGGCCTCGCGGCCATCGGATCGGGAATCGGGATCGGCTTTCTCGGCAAGGGCGCCATGGAGGCGATGGGGCGCCAGCCGGAGATCCTTCCCAAGCTCCAGGTAGCCATGATCATCGGCTTCGGCTTCGCCGAGGCTCTCACGATCTACGCGTTCGTCACGATGTTCTTCCTCCAGGGTCGTATCGGTTAAGCGGCGGGCGCCGCGCGCAGAGCGCGGCTGCCTCCGCGGCCCGCGAAAGGCTTTATGGAGAAGCTCGTACACATCAATCAGCTCATCGCCCACGCGATCAGCTTCGTCATCTTTCTCTTCCTGGTCCGCGGCGCGTTCAACGCGATCATCTTTCCCCCGATGCGCGAGCGCCGGGAGCGGATCCGCGCGGAATTCGAGCGCATCGAGCACGAGAAGGGGGAAGTCCAGAAGATCCGCCAGGAGTACGAGGCGCATCTGAAGCGTCTGGACGCGGAGAGCCGCCAGCGCATCCAGGACGCGGTGGCGGAAGGGCAGCGGGTCGCGGGAGAGATCCGCGAGACCGCGCGGAAGGAAGCCCAGGAGATGATCACCCGGGCGCGGCAGGAGATCACGATCGAGCGGGACAAGGCGCAGGTCATGCTCCGGAACGAGGTCGCCGATCTCGCGGTGGACATCGCCGGGAAGCTGCTTCGCGAGGAACTGTCGCCCGAGAAGCACCGGAAGCTGGTCGATGACTTCCTCGCGGAAGTCGAGCAGGTCAAGTGATCTCGGCCGTCCTCGCACGCCGCTACGCCCGCGCGCTCCTGGATCTTGCCCAGCGGCGCAAGGACTTGAAAGAGACGCATGGGGACCTCGAGTCCGTCGCGCGCATCTTCGAGCGCGACCCTCGGGTGCGCCGTCTCTTCGAGGCGCCAAACATCAGCCGCGCCGAGAAGGAATCGTTTCTCGAGAAGCGCTGGAAGCCCAAGCTCAACAAGAACGTATATGGCCTCATGGTGGTGCTGCTCCGCCGGCGCCGGTACGACCACCTGGTCGCGATCGCCGCGGAGTTCCACAAGCTCGCCGAAGAGGCGCAGGGCATCACGCGCGCCGTCGTCCGCACCGCGGTCGCGATCAGCGATCGCCAGGCGGACGCCCTGACGCGCGCCCTCAACCGGCGCACCGGAATGAAGGTCACCCTCAGCCGCGAAGTGGATCCCGCGCTCATTGGGGGCGTGGCCCTCTCGCTGGATCACAAGGTCATCGACGGATCCCTCGCCACGGAGCTCTGGCGCATTCGCCGGAAGCTGCGTGAAGCGCGGATCTGAAACCCGAGGAACCAAGGCATGGCATTCAAGCCTGAAGAAGTGAGCTCGGTCCTCGAGCAGGAGCTCGAGCGCTACGAGTCGCGTCTCAAGATGGAGAGCGTCGGCACCGTTCTACAAGTAGGGGACGGGATCGCCCGGATCTGGGGTCTGGACGACGCGATGGCGGGGGAGCTCCTGACCTTCCCCGGGGACCTGACCGGCATCGTCCTGAATCTCGAAGAGGACAACGTTGGCGCGGCGCTCTTCGGCGGCACCGACAACGTGAAGCAGGGCGACACCGTGCGGCGCACGGGCAAGATCGCGTCCGTCCCGGTCGGGGACGCCATGATCGGCCGCGTGATCAACGCGATCGGACTGCCCATCGACGGCAAAGGGCCGATCGCCACGACGAAGACGCGGCCGCTGGAGACGCACGCTCCCGGCATCGTGGACCGCCAGCCCGTGAATCAGCCGGTCCAGACCGGGCTCAAGGCCATCGACTCCATGATCCCGATCGGCCGCGGCCAGCGCGAGCTTATCATCGGCGACCGTCAGACCGGCAAGACCGCGCTCGCGATCGACACCATCCTGAATCAGAAGGGCGGCGACCTTCACTGCATCTACGTCGCGGTCGGACAGAAAGACTTCACGGTCGCGAAGGTGGTGAAGATCCTCGAGGACAAGGGCGCGATGGAGTACACGACCGTCGTGGCCGCGGGCGCCAGCGAATCGGCGCCGCTCCAGTACATCGCTCCCTACACGGGCTGCGCGATCGGCGAGGAATTCCGGGACGCGGGCAGGCACGCCCTCGTGATCTACGACGATCTTTCGAAGCACGCCCAGGCATACCGGCAGCTCTCGCTGCTCCTGCGCCGGCCGCCGGGACGCGAAGCGTACCCGGGGGACATCTTCTACCTCCACTCGCGCCTCCTCGAGCGCGCCGCGAAGCTGAACGACAAGCTGGGCGCGGGATCGCTGACGGCGCTTCCCATCATCGAGACGCAGGCGGGGGACGTCTCCGCCTACATTCCCACGAACGTCATCTCGATCACGGACGGCCAGATCTTCCTCGAGAGCGATCTCTTCTTCTCGGGCGTTCGTCCCGCGATCAACGTGGGGATCTCGGTCTCGCGCGTGGGCGGCAAGGCGCAGACCAAGGCCATGAAGAAGATCGCCGGCCGGTTGCGTCTGGATCTGGCGCAGTTCCGCGAGCTGGCCGCGTTCTCCCAGTTCGGCTCCGACCTCGACAAGACCACGCAGGAGCAGCTCACGCGCGGGGAGCGCATGGTGGAACTCTTGAAACAAGGCCAGTACGAGCCGCTCTCGGTGGAGCGCCAGGTGGCGATCATCTACGCGGGGACGAACGGCTATCTCGACGATCTGCCGACCCCGGACGTTCGCGATTTCGAGATCGGGCTCTATGACTTCCTCGACAAGAAGTACGCGGACTTGATGCACGACTTGAAGGCGAAGTACGAGCTGACCGAACCGATCGAGGCGAAGCTGAAGAAGGCGATCGCGGAGTGGAAGCAGGAGTTCACGTCCCGGAAACGGCCCGCGAGGTAACCCCGTTGGCGACTCTTCGCGACATCCGCCGGAGGATCCGGAGCGTCCGGAGCACGGCGCAGATCACGAAGACCATGGAGATGGTCTCGGCGGCGAAGCTGCGCCGCGCCCAGACCGCGGTCGAATCGGCGCGCCCGTACGCCACCGACCTGAGCGCCGTGCTCGCGAATCTGACGGAGGCCTCGGACGACGTGGGGCACCCGGCGTTCGTGAAGCGCGAAGTCCGGAACCGTGCGATCGTTCTGGTCACCTCGGATCGCGGGCTGGCGGGCGCCTTCAACACGAACCTGATTCGCGCCGCCGAGGAGCGCATGCGCGAGCGGCCGCAGCCCACCCGTCTGATCCTCCTTGGGAAGAAGGCGTTCGACTATTTCCGGCGCCGCAGCACCCCGGTCCTCTCCTCGAAGACGGACCTCGGGGGGATCGCGAACTGGAAGTTCGCCGAGGAGACGAGCCGCGCGATTCTCGACCGCTACGACGCCGGGGAGCTGGACGAGGTGGATCTGATCTACACGCGGTTCAAGAGCGCCCTGAGTCGCTTCGTCGTGGTGGAGCCGTACCTCCCCCTGGGGGCGGAGTCGCTCCAGGGCGTCGCGCCGAAACCGGGCGCGGCTCGCCGCGATTACATCTACGAGCCCGATCCCGGCACGATCCTGACGCGCATCGTCCCGTACTTCCTCGCGATGCGTCTCTACATGGCCTCGGCGGAATCCGCGGCGGCCGAGCACGGCGCGCGCATGATCGCCATGGGCTCGGCGACCAAGAACGCGAATGAAATGATCCAGGATCTCACGCTGCACATGAACCGCACCCGCCAGGCGACGATCACGCGCGAGATCGTGGAGATCGTGGGCGGTGCGGAAGCGCTCAAATAAAGGGAAGGCACATGGCGAATCAGACGAACGGAAAAGCCGCGAAAGGCGAGAAGGGCGGCAATGTCGGCAGCGTGATCCAGGTGATCGGCCCCACGGTGGACGTGCGGTTCGATCCCGAGCACCTGCCGCCGATCCTGAACGCGCTCCGGATCGAATACCCCGAGAAGGAAATCCGTCTCACGGTCGAGGTGGCGCTCCACATCGGAGACGAGGTGGTGCGCTGCGTCGCCATGTCCTCGACGGACGGTCTGGTGCGCGGCATGAAGGCGGTCGACACGGGCGGGCCCATCCAGGTGCCGGTCGGGCGCCAGACGCTGGGACGGGTGTTCAACCTGCTGGGCGAGCCCATCGACCAGGGCCCTCCGGTGAAGGAGCCCGAGACCAAGCTTCCGATCCATCGCGCTCCGCCGCCGTTCGACGAGCAGGAGACCGTGGCCCGGATTTTCGAGACCGGGATCAAGGTCGTGGATCTCCTGGCGCCGTACGCCAAGGGTGGAAAGATCGGGCTGTTCGGCGGCGCGGGCCTGGGAAAGACGGTCATCCTTCAAGAATTAATCCGCAACATCGCCACCGAGCACGGCGGCTTCTCGGTGTTCTCGGGCGTGGGAGAGCGGACGCGCGAGGGGAACGACCTCTGGCTGGAGATGAAGGAGTCGGGCGTCATCGACAAGACGGTGATGGTGTTCGGCCAGATGAACGAGCCCCCCGGAGCGAGGCTCCGCGTCGGATTGACGGGCGTCACGATGGCCGAGTACTTCCGAGATCAGGAAAACCAGGACGTGCTCTTCTTCGTGGACAATATTTTTAGGTTCGTGCAGGCGGGGTCGGAGGTGTCGGCGCTCCTGGGTCGCATGCCTTCCGCGGTGGGATACCAGCCGACGCTGTCGACGGAGATGGGTGCCTTGCAAGAACGCATCACCTCGACGAAGAAGGGATCGATCACTTCCGTGCAGGCGATCTACGTGCCCGCGGACGATCTCACCGATCCCGCGCCGGCGACGACCTTCACGCACCTCGACGCGACCACGGTGCTCTCGCGGCGAATCTCGGAGCTGGGGATCTATCCCGCCGTGGATCCGCTCGACTCCACGTCGCGGATCCTCGATCCGCACGTCGTGGGGGACGAGCACTACAACCTGGCGCGCGCGGTGCAGAAGGTGCTCCAGCGCTACAAGGACCTGCAAGACATCATCGCGATTCTGGGGATCGACGAGCTCTCCGAGGACGACAAGCTCACCGTGTCGCGTGCGCGGAAGATCCAGAGATTCCTCTCGCAGCCCTTCTTCGTCGCGGAGCCCTTCACGGGGACGCCGGGACGGTACGTGAAGCTGGAAGACACGATCCGCTCCTTCAAGCAGATCGTGGAAGGAAAGTGCGATCACATTCCCGAGCAGGCGTTCTACATGGTCGGGACGATCGACGAGGTGTTCCAGCGCGCCGAGAAGATGGGGGTCACGGCCGCGGCCTAGCCGCGCGCCGGGGTGGGAATGGCCGAGCATACGTTTCTCCTACGACTGGTCACGCCGCAGAAGCTGCTTCTGGAGGCGGAGGTCCAGTACATTCAGGTTCCGGGGTCCGAGGGCTACCTTGGTGTCCTCGCGCACCACGCGCCGCTGATCACGGCGCTGAAGGAGGGGAAGCTCGAGGTGAAGGACCCCGCCGGCCGCGTGACGGCGTATCACGTCACGGGAGGGTTTCTGGAGGTCTCGGACAACCGCGCGACCGTTCTGGCGGATTCGGCGGTAGTCGAGGCGCCGCGCGCGGCTGGCTGAGGACGGCGGCTCGGCTCAGACAGCCACCGGAATTGAAGCTACCGGACCTTCACTGCGCGGGCATGCCCTTTCCTGAACTCCCCATCGGAGTAGTAGTAGGCCGTCGCCTCGCCGCTTGTCCGCGTCACTAGGATCCCATCGGTCGGAAGCGTCCACCACTTTCTCCCATTGTCGTCCGTTATGACGTCTCGTGCGTGCAGGAGCGACAGGAAGAAGGCCGGATGCGGCGCGCGGTACTTATTCCTCGTTGTATCAGCCGGGGGTGGGTCGAGAATCGTGGGTTCCTCGAGGATCGTTACCGCGCGCGGCGTTCCATGGTTTGAGAGGATACACAGGAGCCTGCTATCCACCCATTCACCAGTACCCCCGTAGATGGCGGCGTCGGGGGACGAGTCCCCGTCGAAGTCGCCGATCACGGCAGACGGGACTTGATTGCTCGTGTACTTGTACGATTGGCGGACTGACTCCGGGAACTGAAGATCCTGCCACTGATAGAGCGGACCATCACGACCGCGCAGGTCGCTCATCTCGGATCCAAGCTCTAGGTAATACGAATGTGGGAGGCCAGTAAGGATTCTTGGAGGCCGCAACGCATGCACGCGCCGGCCGCCAGGAGATTCGGTTCCTCGAGGCATCGGAAGGCCGGGCTCCCTGACGTATCTGTACTTGAGCGCATCCGACACCGAGGTGATGCTGCCCGAATCTTCGCTGCCGGGATAGGTGAGGATCGAATTGTTGGCGAGAAACGCTACGAGTTGATGCTGATCGATCTTCCACCACCATCCCACCAAATCGACCCAGAGATTGGCCGCAAGGCCATCCTCGATACGGCTATAAGCGCACGGGTGGACCGTGAATTCACCGGAGCAAAGAAGGAAATTCCCTGTCGAATCCTGCTCCCAGAATGCATAGGTGCCATCGGGTCGAAGGTAGAGAACCCGGGACCATCCCGTGGGAGGAGGGGCCTCGTTAGCGCCAAGCATCCCCCCAGAGCTTTGTGCCCATCTC
>DASQAV010000067.1:0-16547 GCA_035635575.1 Candidatus Dormiibacterota bacterium
GCGTCGGTGATGAAGCGGATCGGCGCCTTCCCGGGCCTCTACGTGGCGGGGAACGCGTATCGCGGGGTCTCGGTGGGGTCGCTCGTGGAGGACGCGGACCGCGTCGCGGGCTGGCTCCTCCACGCCGCGCGATAGATCAACCCTCTGCTCATTTCCCCTCGTACTCGCAGCGGGCTTCGCAGGTCTCGTGCACGGTGATCTTCGCGAGCGACGGAAGCGAGGGCCGGAGCCGTTCCCAGATCCACCGCGCCAGATTCTCGGACGTGGCGTTCTCGAGCCCGTTCACCTCGTTCAGGTAGTAGTGATCGAGCTGGACGCGCAGAGGCTCGATCAGCCGCTTGATCTCCCCGTAGTCCAGGAGCCAGCCAGTCGTGGGATCCACCTCTCCTTCAACGCAAACCTCCACGCGGAAAGAATGCCCATGGAGGCGCCGGCACTTGTGCCCCTCCGGCGCCTTGGGAAGGAGGTGCGCGGCCTCGAAGGTGAAATCCCGGGTCAGGCGGACGCGCACGTCAATGCAGTCCGATCGTCTTGTGGGTCTGGGGAATCAGGCGAGCCTCCGGATATCGCTCCCAGGGCCACCACTCGAAGATGCGCCGCGCGTCGCCGCGCTCGTGCTCGGGCTGGAGCACGATCGCGCCCTCGTAGCGAAGCTCGTCCAGGAGCCGCACTGCGTCCTCCAGATCCTCTCGCGTCTGGAGCACGAACTTGAGCTGGCGGCGCGGTCCGGGAAGCTCGAGATAGCGGCGCAACGTGGGCGCCTGCGCCTCGACGACGTCCCCTTCGAACGTCTTGGCGCTCCGGCCCTTGGGCGCCACAGTCCAGAAATCGATGGGGTCGAAGAGCTCCTCGACCACGCGCGCGCCGCTCGTCTCGATGGACACCCAGTAGCCGGCGCGTTTCAGCTCGCCGAGGAGCCAGAGCAGTCCCTCGCGTGGGGCAATCACCGGCTCCCCCCCGGTGAGACAGACGCGCTTCGTGGCCGGGAAGGAGAGCACTTGATTCCGAACCTCGTCGGGCGTCATAACGTCATACCTTCCGACACCGGTGTGGGTCAAAGCCTCGGGCTGGTCGCACCAGACGCATCGGAGCGGACATCCATAGAAGCGCACGAACGCGGTGCGTTCGCCGACGTGAAGACCTTCCCCTTGCACGGAGAGAAAAATCTCGTTAATCCTGAAGCTCGGCAAGCCTTGCATGGGGGAATGATAGCGCTTCCGGGCAGCAGGCCGTAAGAAGCCCGGTCCCGCGACCGATCCCCCCGGCGGTGGGCAACCTGGCGGGACGCCATTGACTTACGGGCATTTTCTACGTAGAGTTGCTGACCTTAGTGTAGGGGCGCTCACGCGCCAAGGAGGAGCAAGGAAGCCCATGGCCAAAGCAAACTACGCGAACCTGCCCATCAATCACCACGAGACCCCGATCCGGCTCTTCAAATCGGATGTCCTCGAATTCTTCACCCACATCCATCCCGTGACGGTGCTGGTGCTTTTTGTTCCTGTCGCGGTCTACTTCATGGCTCGTGCCCTGGAACACGGCGGAGCCGTGGCGCCGGTGTTCCTCGCCTATGTCGCCGGGATCTTCGTCTGGTCCCTGAGCGAGTACCTGCTTCACCGTTTCGTGTTCCACTTCGAGCCCAAATCGGAATTCCTCCAGAGCGTGTGGTACCTGATCCACGGCGTCCATCACGAGCAGCCGCAGTGCAAGACCCGGCTCGTGATGCCTCCCATCCTGAGCATCCCGTTGGCGCTCCTCTTCTACCTGCTCTTCGAGGTGGTCGTGGGAGTGTTCCTCGGAATGCCGCGCATGAGCGGGCCCGTATTCGCGGGGTTTGTCACCGGGTACCTGTGCTACGACATGATGCACTACGCGGAGCACCATCTCTCGATGCGCTGGGGCTTCCTGAAATACCTCAAGCGCTACCATCTTCGCCATCACTTCAAGAATCCCGACCACGGCTTTGGCGTCAGCTCCCCGGTCTGGGACGTGGTTTTCCGGACGAAACCCAAGGACCCCTGAGCTCCAGGGGATCCCGGCTGCCCCCGGGTCCGCCCCCTGGCGAGCCCCTTTTCATCTTCCAGCTTCGGGTCGGCGGACTATACTAGCGCCGTGGAAGCCCTTGTCGCCGCCGTCGGGAACCGGGTGCGCCGCGTTCTGGAGGTGGTCCAGGACGTCTCGCTGTTCTGCTACTCGGTGCTCCGGTCGGCGTTCTTCCCTCCCTTCTACAAGCACGAGATCATCGAGCAGATCCATTTCGCGCTGGTCGGATCGCTCTTCATCGTGATGTTCTCCGCGCTCGTCGCGGGCCAGGCGCTGGCGATCCAGCTCGCGCGCGAGCTGGCGAAGACGGGCGCGAAATCCGAGCTCGGACACTTCATGGTCATCTCCTCGGTACGCGCCCTGGGGCCCGTACTCACCGGCATCGTGGTCGCGTCGCGCATGTCGGCCGGGATCACGGCCGAGCTGGGAGCCATGAAATCCAGCGATCAGATCGACGCGATGGTCGCGTTCGGGACCGATCCGATGAAGCGGCTCGTGGCCCCGAGGATGATCGGACTCTGGATCGCGCTTCCGGTGCTCACCATCATCGGCGACACGCTGAGCGTCATCGGCGGCGGATTCATCGGCCTGACCTATCACGTCACGCTCGATTCCTATTACCACGGCGTCGGCAAGTACCT
This sequence comes from Candidatus Dormiibacterota bacterium, assembly GCA_035635575.1. Lineage (GTDB taxonomy): Bacteria > Eisenbacteria > RBG-16-71-46 > SZUA-252 > SZUA-252 > WS-7. Next base: position 2,682 of record DASQAV010000067.1, read on the forward strand.
GACGCCGGCGAATCTGCTCGTCGGAATGATCAAGCCGGTCTTCTTCGCGATCCTGATCACGACCGTGGCCTGCTGGAAAGGACTCACGTCGGAGGGTGGCGCCAAGGGGGTCGGCGTCGCCACGACCGAATCGGTGGTCATCTCCTCGGTCGGGATCCTCGTCACGGACTTCATCTGCACGAAGCTCATATTCAGGATCCTGGGCTGGTGAGTCCGTGATCGAGTTCCGAAACGTCGATTTCTCGATCGACGGACGCCCCATCCTGAGCAATGTCTCCTTCGTCGTGCAGCAGCGGCAGACAAGGGTCATTCTCGGCCCCTCGGGCTCGGGGAAGAGCACCATCTTGAGATTGCTCATCGGGCTCTGGGTGCCCGACGCGGGGAATATCCTCGTCCACGGCGAGGACATCACCCAGGCCGGTCCCGATCGGCTGAGGGAGATCCGGAAAGCGATGGGGATCGTCTTCCAGCACGGCGCCCTCTTCGACTCGATGACCGTGGGGGAGAACATCGGCTACACGCTGCTCGAGGACAAGCATCCCGAGGACGAGATCGAGGAGGTCGTCGCGAAGTATCTGACGCAGGTCGGACTCCACCCCGAGATCGGAGACCGCATGCCGGAGGAGCTTTCGGGAGGCATGCAGCGGCGCGTCGCGATCGCGCGCGCGCTTGCGGCCCGCAACCCCGGGATCTTGCTCTATGATGAGCCGACGACGGGGCTGGATCCACAGAGCGCCGAACGAATCACCGACCTGATCCTCCACCTCAGGGACGCCATGGGCAAGACCTCGATCATGGTCACCCATGATATTGCCGATGCATTCAAGGTAGGAAACCGGATCACCGTCTTGAACGAGGGCCGCTCCGTGTTCGAAGGCACGCCGGAAGATCTGAACGCAGCTCAAGACCCGTTCATCGCGGAGTTCCTCGAGCCGTTTCGGAAAGCGGTGGCAGCGGCATGCCAGCGCATGGACGAAGGCGGGCCCTCCGCCGGGGCGCGATTCCGACCCGGCACGCCGCGGCCCCAGCCGGGAGGAACTTCGTGAAACGGACGGGGCGCGTCCCCTTCATGAAACTCCAGATCGGCTTCTGGGTGCTGGTCGCATTCGGCCTTCTCCTGTGGGCCACGTTCCAGTCGGGGACCATCAAGTTCTTCAGCCGGGAAGAGCAGATCCACCTCGTCTTCGACGGCGTCGGAGGATTGGAGGAAGGAGCCACGGTGCGGCTGCACGGCGTGCCGGTCGGGCACGTGCGCGACATCTCCCTCGACAAGAGCGGCAACAAGGTGATGGTCGAGCTGGGAGTGAAGCCCGGCACCAGGCTGAGGCTCCACCAGGGCGCGAGCGCGCGCATCACCTCCACCGGCTTTCTCGCGGAGCTCTACGTGGAGTTGGACGGCGGCGATCCCTCGCGGCCCCGGATCGATCAGGATTCCGAGATCGCGGTGAGCCTCCCTCCCGATCCGAATGCGGCCATGAAGAAGGTGGAGGCGATCACCGACAGCCTCCAGGTGCTCCTCGGGAACTTGAATACGGTGGGCAGGGAGATGGGGAACGGGCGCGGCACCCTGGGCCGGCTCGCGCGCGACGAGCGCCTCTACCAGCAGCTGCTGGAGCTGAGCCGGAACGCGAATGTCCTGACCGCCCGTCTCAGCGAGACCCAATCGCAGATCTCCAGGGAGTTCACGGCGGTCACCGTATCCCTGGATAGCCTGGTCCAGAAGATGCAGACCGGGCAGGGCACGATTGCGCAGCTCGTGAACGACGGCACGCTGCACCAGAGGCTGGCATCGAGCACCGCCCGCGCCGATTCGATCCTGGGCGCGATCGCGCAAGGTAAAGGAACGTTCGGAAAGCTCTATTCGGATTCGACGCTCTACGAAGATACGAAGCAGCTGATGGCCTCGATGAAGCGGCTGATGGCGGAGATCGAGAAGAACCCCAAGAAGTACTTCAAGTTCAGCTTCTTCTAGCCCACCCCCCAGCAGACCCCATTGCAGGCGGGTAGAGGATCTACACCCAACCCGCCTCTCGATACCATCGCGCCGTTTCCCGGAGGCCCTGCTCGAGGCTCGTGGCGGGCGACCATCCCAGCTCGGAGCGAATCCTCTGGGAGCTCAGGATCCAGTCTCCCGTCGTGATCTCCCGGATTTTCTCGCGCGAGAGAAACGGCGGCCGGCGGGTCAAGGCGCCTGCCAGCTCTCCGGCAAGGCCTCCCGCGTGGAGCACGAAGCCCGGCAGGAACACCGGCACCGCCCAGGTCCCCAGGGCACGGGCGATCTCGTCTCCCGTCTCGTCATAGCTCACGAGGTCGGGCCCTCCCACGAAGTAGACCTTTCCCACGGCTCGGTCCTGCGTCAGCGCCTCCCAGACGGCGCGCGCCAGGTCCACGGCGTAGACCAGGCTGAAGCGGCGCGTCCCGGGAAGCCGCGGGCGGATGTGGCACTTCACCGTGCGGAAGTATCGGAGAAACTCCTTCTCGCGGGGGCCATACACGACTGGCGGCCGGATGGCCGTTACGGAGATCCGATCCGCGGCGCGCATCACGAGGGTCTCCCCCTGGAGCTTCGTGCTTCCGTACGTGGAGACCGGACGCGGCTCGAGGTCCTCCGTGACCGGGGTGCCGTTCCAGCTCGGTCCGGCGGCAGCCTGGCTCGAGATGTAGAGGAACCGCCGGGGAGCGGGTGAGGTACCTAGGGCCGCGCCCAGAATCAGCTCCGTGCCGAGGACGTTCGCGCGATGGAATTCGGCCGCGTCCTTGGCGCGGGTCAGCCCGGCCGCGTGGACGATCCAGTCGGCCCCCGCGACCGCCGCGTCCAGTCCCTCGGGATGGCAGACGTCCCCTTCCGCGATCTCCACCGGCTTTCCCTCGAGCCATCGCCTGGAAGAGGTGGATCGCAGGAGACAGCGCACGCGCGCGCCGCGGCGGAGGAGCTCGTCGACAACGTGGCTCCCCACGAATCCCGAAGCGCCCGTGACGAGCGCCAGCGGAGCCGTCACAGACTCCGCTCGTAGATCCGGTAGGTCTTGTAGCGGTCCCCGTTCACCGCTTCGATGAGCCCGTTGATGAGATCGTTGTCCTCGAGCGTCCAGCCCACCTCGCACGAGGTGTATCCGCGCGCCTGGCTCACCACGGCGGCCCGGTGGACGAGCGCCGCGTCGATGCCGCGCCTGCGGAATCCCGCCTTCACCCCCAGCGCCATCAGTCGAAGCGTGCGAATGCGCGGGAGGGACCAGAGGAGGCGCACGATTCCGAAGGGGAAGAGCCTTCCATGGAGGGGCTTCAATGCAACGTTCACGTCGGGGAGCGCCAGCGCGAACCCCACGGCCTCGCCGTCGATCTCGGCGAAAAGCGCCAGGTCCGGGACGATCGCCGGCTTGAGCTGCCCCGCCATGTGATCGATCTCGTGCTCGGTCATCGGGACGAAGCCCCAGTTCTTGTCCCAGGCGGAGTTGTAGATCACCTTCACTCGCTGGAGCTCCTCGTCGAAGCGCTTCATGTCCAGGGGCCGGACGTGGATGCGATGGCGCTTCGAGCACTTGAGCGCGATCCGCGTCACCTGGGCAATCTCCTTCTCCGGCGACGCGGGGATCGGGACCTTGAACGCGTAGAGGTCCTTGGCCTTCTTCATTCCGGCCGATTCCACCCACGCGGGGTAGCTCGGCGGGTTGTAGGGCATGAGGATGGTCGGCGGCTCCTCGAAGCCGCGGATCAGGAGCCCGCAATCATCATTGGTGGTGAAATTCATGGGCCCGCGCATCACCGTGGCGCCGCGCTCCCGGCCCCAACGCCCGGCCGCGCGGATCAGCGCGTCCACCGTCTCCCCCGATTCCGCCTCGAGAAAGCCGAACGTGGCCTGCCGCTCGCCGTGCACGGAATCGTGGTTCCGGTCCACGCTCGCGGCGATGCGCCCCACGTCGCGGCCGTTCTCACGCGCGAGGAAGTAACCGGCTTCGGCGTGCTCGAAGTAGGGATTCTTGCCCGGAGTCAGGCGGGTCTTCTCGTCGGAAGGAAGCGGCGCGACCCAGTTCGGATCGTCCCGGTAGACCTGGTGGGGAAAACGGATGAAGCGGGAGAGGTCCTTCGCGCTTACGACGGGGACGACATCCACGGCATCCCCGGGCGCGTCGTGGCGTTTTCCGCGGAGGCCAGGGAGAGATCCATCTCCGCGTCGACCTCCTTGACGATCCGCAGAATCGTATCGAGCTGATGATCTTCGTGCGTGGCCATGTAGGAGGTGCGCAGGAGATCGCGCCCCGGCTGCACGGCGGGAACGATGATCGCGTTCACGAACACGCCCCGATCCAGGATGCGGCGCCAGACCTGCATCGTCTTCACGCGGTCGCCGATGAAGATGGGAACGATGGGCGTGCCGTTGCCGACGCCGACCTCGAGCCCCATGGCCTGGAAGCCGTTCCGCATCTTGTCGGAGATCTCCTTCAGCCGCGTCCGCAGCTGCGGCTCGTGCTCGATGATGTCCAGCGACGCCAGGGCCGCGGCGGCGCTGGCGGGCGTCACGCTCGCGCTGAAGATGAGCGCCCGCGCGTGGTGCCGGAGGTAATCCATGACCGCGCGCGGTCCCGCGATGAACCCACCGAGCGAGGCGAAGGACTTGGAGAAGGTGCCCATGACCAGGTCGACCTGGTCCTCGACCCCGAGCATTTCCGAGGCGCCCGCGCCGCGGGTCCCGAGAACGCCAAAGCCATGCGCGTCGTCCACCAGGAGCCTCGCGTGATGCTTCTTCGCCACCTTCACGATCTCTTTCAGGGGCGCGATGTCCCCTTCCATGCTGTAGAGCCCATCCACCACGATCAGCTTCCCCGCCTTCGCGGGAATGGAGCTCAACACCCGCTCCAGATCGCGAACGTCGTTGTGGCGGAACCGCTTCACGTCGGCGGCACTCAGCCGCGCGCCGTCCACGATGCAGGCGTGGGCATCCTTGTCCAGCACCACCACGTCCCCCTTGTCCATCAGGGCCGAGATGCTGCCGAGGTTCGTGAGGTATCCCGTCGAGTAGACGAGGGCCGCTTCCTTGCCCGTGAATTTCGCGAGGCGCTCCTCGAGCTGAACGTGCAGCTCGAGCGTACCGTTCAGGAATCGCGAGCCGTTGTTCGAGGTCCCGAAGCGATGCAGGGCGTCTTCGGCGGCGCCGATCACTTTGGGATGCTTCGTGAGACCCAGGTAATTGTTCGAGCCCGCCATGATGATGCGGCGGCCGCCGATGGTTACCTCGGTGCCGTGGTTTTCCGCGATCGGAAGAAAATAGGGGTACATGCCAGCGGCCTTGGCCAAGCGGTGTTCTTTGAAGCGATTACACTTGTCGAATAGATCCACGCGTTCCCTGGGTTGTGGCCGTGAACTTCGCTCGCGACTCAGAGCGTGGAAAACCGGGGTAAAGGATCGCAGGGGAGATTAGCCGAATCCGGAAAGGTCGTCAATGTGCCTTGATCGGAGCCTTGCGGAGGCCTACTATCCCGCCGTAGCGCTGGGACTTAGCCACTTTCCCGCACGGAGGCTTCCATGTCCACGCTGGTCCGGATTCTGATCGCCCTGATCCTCTTCTCCGCCCCCGCGGAAGCCACCTTTTCCATCGTCGCGCGCGATCCGGAAACCGGGGACCTGGGGGTCGCGGTTCAATCCCATTATTTCTCGGTCGGTCCCATCGTTCCCTGGGCGGAGCCCGGCGTGGGCGCCGTGGCCACGCAGTCGCTCGTGGAAGTGAGCTACGGTCCGCGGGGCCTTCAGATGATGAGCAGCGGCCGGGGCGCGAAGCAGACGCTGGACGAGCTCCTCTCGCAGGATCCGAACAAGGACGTGCGGCAGGTGGCGATGATCGATTCGCGCGGCGACGTCGCGGCGTGGACCGGGAAGAAGTGCATTCCCGCGGCGGGCGATCACGTCGGAGCGCAGTATTCGGTGCAGGCGAATCTCATGTCCAACCCGAACGTCTGGCCCGCCATGGCGCTCGCGTACGAGAACACCGAGGGGGATCTGGCCGATCGCCTGCTCGCGGCGCTGGAGGCGGGCCAGGCGGCGGGAGGGGATATTCGCGGACAGCAGTCCGCCGCGATCGTGATCGTGAAGGGCAAGCGCTCGAACAAGCCGTGGGCGGACCGCATCATGGATCTCCGGGTCGAGGACAATCCCCGGCCGATCGCCGAGCTCAAGCGTCTCGTGAAGACCTGGCGGGCCTACCGGAACGTGGATCAGGGAGACGCGTACGCCACCGAGGGGAAGATCGAGGACGCGATGAAGGCGTACGCCGAGGGAGCGCGCCTGGCTCCGGGGAACGACGAGATCCTCTTCTGGCAGGCGGCTTCGCTCTGGCAGCTCGGCAGGGAGAAGGAAGCGACGCCGCTGTTCCGGAAGGTATTCGCGCGCGACCATCGCTGGGTGGAGCTGGTGCCGCGGCTGGTTCCCGCGGGGCTCTTGAAGGACGACCCCGAATCCATCAAGCGCATCCTGGCGCTCGCGCCGCGGCGCCGCGGATGAGCCGCCTCTCCGGCTTGCATCGGCGCATCCAAACCATCACAATGCGATCACACCTTTCGATGCAGCACCCTTCTGGAGGAAAGGTATGACGGAGCGCACCACAGCCGCCCCAACACCGGGATCGAGCCCCGTGCCGTACGTCCCCGGGCTCGCCGATGTACCGGCGGCGCGCTCGAGCATCTGCTTCATCGACGGCGACCAGGGAATCCTGGAATACCGTGGATTGTCCATCGAGTCGCTGGCGGAGCACAGCACGTTCGAGGAGACGAGCTACCTCCTCCTCTGGGGAAAGCTCCCCAACAAGACCGAGCTGGAGAAATGGAGCAAGGATCTCTCGACGAATCGGGACGTCCGGTTCCGTCTCATCGATCTCCTGAAGACGCTCCCGGACACCGGGCATCCCATGGAGGCGCTCCAGGCCGCGATCGCGGCACTGGGGATGTTCTATCCCGACCGCGACCCGATGAACCCCACCGACCGCTACAACTCCGCGGTGCGGATCATCGCGAAAGCTCCGACCCTGGTCGCGGCGTACCACCGCCTGAGCAGCGGCAAGGAATACGTGCCGCCGCGCGAGGACCTCGCGCACGCGGAGAATTTCCTCTACATGGTCGCGGGAGAGGAGCCCGAGGCGGACGTGGCCCGCGTGATGGACATCTCCTTCATCCTCCACGCCGAGCACTCCATGAACGCCTCGACGTTCGCGGGGCGCGTCACCGCATCCACCCTGGCGGATCCCTATACCGTGGTCACTTCCGCGATCGGAGCGCTGACGGGCCCCCTGCACGGTGGCGCCAACGAGCAGGTGATCCACATGCTCCAGCAGATCGGCGAGGTGGAGAAGGTCCGGCCCTACATCGAGGATCTGATCCGGCGCAAGGAGAAGATCATGGGCATCGGGCACCGCATCTACCGGGTCAAGGATCCCCGTGCCCTCGTGCTTCAGAAGCTCGCGGCGCAGATGATCGCGAAGCGCGGCGTGGATCCGCTCCTCGCGGTCGCGCAGGAGGTGGAGAAGGTGGTCGCCGAGCATCTCGCGGCGAAGAAGATCTATCCCAACGTGGACTTCTACTCCGGCGTCGTGTACGAGGCGATGGGAATGCCCGCTTCGCTCTTCACGCCCATGTTCGCCATCGCCCGCGTGAGCGGGTGGCTGGCGCACTGGCTGGAGCAGCTGGAGGACAACCGCATCTATCGCCCCTCGCAGATCTACACCGGCACGCACAACGAGCCCTACCTCCCCATCGAGGAGCGTGTCTAGCTTTCCAGAATCCTGGATGCTGGACCGGCGCTCCACCGCACGACATTCCGTATGTGCACGCTGATCCTCGGCCTGGGAATCCTGGGCCCGGAATCCCTGCTCCTGGGAGCCAATCGGGACGAGTCGCCGCAGCGGCCCTCGGAAGAGCCCGGAATCCTCGTCGCATCTCCCCGCGTGGTGGGCGGACGCGATCTCGTCTCCGGCGGCACCTGGCTCGCGATCCGCGAAGCCCGATTCGTGACGGCGCTCATGAACCGGAGACCCGTCCCGGGCGATACGCGCGATCCCAAGACCTTCCGCTCGCGAGGACTCCTCTGCCTCGACGTGGCCGCGCAGGGTGGAGTCCCGGACGCGTCCTTTCTGGACGTTGCGCTGCGGCTGGTGGAGCGGGACGCCTACGCTCCGTGCTCCCTGGTGGGTGTGGGGCTGGACGGCGAGGCCTGGGTCCTCCAGGCGGGAATCGGCGCGCCTCGTCTCCAGCCGATCGCCCGAGGATGGCACGTGATCACGCATCAGGACCTGGACGACCTGGGAGAGCCCCGGACGCGCTGGATCTACGAGGACATCCGGGAGAAACGCCCCACCACGCTGGATGAGGCCGTGGAGCTGATGTCCGGGTACCTTCGCTCCCACGGCCAGGGAGGAGTCCCGGAAGTATGCCTCCACCGCGATACCTTCCCCACCGTGTCGAGCAGCCTGATCGCTCTCGGGGAGGGCGGCCCGCGCTACCTTCACGCGCAGGGCGCGCCGTGCATGACCCCCTATCGCGACGAGACCGCACTCTTGTCGTGAAGGCAAGGAGGCGCACGTGACCGAGAGATTTGTCGAGCTCAGCTTCTACGGCTATTTCGTGCTCTTTCTCCTCGTGGAGTTCGTGTTCACGCGGTTCCGGCTGGGCGGCGGTGCCGGGGCCTCGAAGGAGGATCGGCGGTCCTTTCTCTTCTTCTTCGTCGCGCCGTTCGTGGGCATGGTTCTCTGGATCATGCTTCTCAACATGGGCCGCGTTCCGGCCAATCCGTCCTGGCCCCAGTGGATCCTGGGCGTGGCGCTGGGCCTCACGGGATTCGCGGTCCGGATCATCGCCAAGCAAGCGCTGGGGAAATTCTTCACGGTTCGCCTTCAGCTCGAGCAGAACCACGAGCTGGTGGATCAGGGCATCTACGCCTCGGTTCGCCATCCCCTGTATCTGGGATTCATCCTGGAATGGATGGCTCCGCCCTTGATCCTGGGAAGCCCCGCCGGATTTCTCTTCGTCACCCTGCCCATCCTCGTCGGCGTGCTCCTGCGCATCCCGCGCGAGGAGGATCTGCTCGTGGAGGGGTTCGGTGAGAAGTACCGGAGCTACATGGGGCGCACGAAGCGGTTGATTCCGGGCGTGTGGTGACGCGGGCAGAGAAGCCAATCTGAGGAGCAGCTTCTCGCGTCTGGGAGCGGGTTCTCGCCATCGAATCCCTTTTTTCCGGTATCATTCGGGCTTGGTGAAACCCACGATCGCCCACCAATGGGCGTCGCGAATGGCCCCGTCGAGGAGGCACTCATGGTTTCTCGTCGCAACGTCATACTCCTGCTCGCCGTTACCGCCCTTCTGATCACCGTCGGAAATGCGCAGGCCTACACCAGTGCCGGACTGCACGGAGGCTTCAGCTCCAGCCCCGACCAGTTCGTCATCGGTCCGCACCTGAACCTCTCGGCGGTCGGAGAGAACCTCTACATCGTTCCAAGCGGCGAGGTGGGATTCGGGGACAACGTCCTGACGCTGGCCTTCAACGGCGACCTGCAATACCGATTCGTCACGCGCCGGAGCAAGGTGCGCCCGTACGCGGGCGGCGGCATGAGCGTCTTCTTCTTCGATCCGGACGGTCCGGGAAGCGGCAACACCAACCTGGGCGTGAATCTCCTCGGCGGGATCTTCTTTGGCGAGATGAACCGGCGTCCGATGTTCCTGGATTTCAAGGTGGGGCTGACGAACGAAGTGCCGGACTGGAAGCTTCAGTTCGGCTTCAATTTCTAGCCGATTTCCACGCTGAAGCTCAGCTCCACCTGCTCGGGCGCCAAGCAGCGCTTGTCATCGCAGGGCTGGAAACGGACGAGCGCCACGATGGGTGCCTTGCCCCGCGGGGCGTCCGGCTCGGCCTGGATGGGAACGCGGATCGTGACCTTCCCCACATAGACCGGAATCGATTCCCCCCCTAGGGGCGCCATCGATCCGTCCGGAAACCTCATCTCCCCGGGCGTGAGTCCCTCGGCCAGGCCCAGCTCCACCGAGGTCGGCACCCGGTCTTCGCCTGAGGGCTTCGCCGACTGCACGTGCCACCCCGCCTCGATCTCCAGCGTGAGGGTGAGGTCGAAGGAATCTCCAGGGCGGATCCGCCGCTTCCCCACGTCCGCGGACACGATGACCGGGCCCCGTTGCGCGCGCGCGAGGGGCCCACGCGCGCTCCCGGCTCCCGAGGCGCCGGCGGTCGCGCCTTGGGTGGCGGCCCCGGCAGCCGCGCGTGCAGCGGCCCCGCCTTCGACGGCGGCCTTCCCGGCTTCCAGCGGCCCCGCAGCGACGGCCCCCGGTTTCGCTTCGCTCCATGCCATGAACGCGAGCAGGAGATGCTCCGCGGCGCGCGGCGCGTGCTCCAGGATCCCGGCGAAGAGCCGGAACATCTTCGCGGCGTGCTCCTCGTAGCGCGCCTCCCCGGTGAGGAGCCAGAGCCGCACGAGCAGCCGCGCCGCCATTCCGTTGCCCGAGGGAACCGCCTGGTCGAACACCTCCTTGGTCCGGGCGATGAGGGATTCGTGATCGCTCGCGACGAAGAAGAATCCGCCCTCGTCCCCGTCCCAGAACCGCTGGATCATGGCGTCCACGATCGCGCGCGCCTCGTTCATCCACTCGCCCTCGCCGGTCACCTCGTGGAGATCCAGGAGCCCCCACGCCAGAAAGGCGTGGTCCTCCAGGTAGCCTGGAAGCCGCGCCTCGCCGGCCCGCCAGGAGCGCAGGAGCCGGCCGTCACGGCGCAGCGACCGCATCGCGAACCGGGCGGCGCGCGAGGCAGCGTCCACGTACTCCCGGCGCTCGAACACGCGTCCCGCCCGGGCGTAGGCGCCGATCATGAGCCCGTTCCAGCTCGTGACCACCTTGTCGTCCAAACCGGGCGCCGGGCGTTGCATGCGAACATCCAAGAGGCGGGCGCGGGCGCGGTCCATCCGCGCGCGCAGCGCATCCTCCGGCATCCCCTCGAGGCGCGCCATCTCGGACCAGGACCGCTTCATGAAGGGAATGTTTCCGGGCTCCTCCCCCGTCACGGGATCGACGAAGTTCGCGATCTCCTCGATTCCGTACACGCGCGAGAAGAGCTCCCCTTCTTCCGGGCCCAGCACATCGGTGATCTCCTTCTGTGGCCAGAGATAGGTCGCGCCCTCCCCCGCTTCGGTATCCGCGTCGAGCGCGGAGAAGAATCCGCCCTCGGGCGAGGTCATCTCGCGCGCGACCCAGCCGAGCGTCTCCTCGGCCACGCGCCGGTACTCGGGAACCTGCCAGCGCTCGAAGGCCTCGGTGTAGACCGAGACGAGCTGGGCGTTGTCGTAGAGCATCTTCTCGAAGTGCGGCACGTGCCAGATGGCGTCGGTGGCGTACCGGTGGAAGCCGCCGCCGATCTGATCGCGAATCCCTCCCATGGCCATGCCGTCGAGCGTGCCGCGGATGATCCGCTCCAGATCCTCCCGCGGCGTCATCGCCGTCGCGCGCAGCAGGAGCTCCAGGGCGCCGTGCGGAGGGAACTTCGGCGCGCCGCCGAATCCCCCGTAGTGACGGTCGTAGGTCTGGATCAGCTCCTCGATCGCGCGCTCCTGGACCGAGCGGTCGAGCGGTCCCGTCGCGACGAACTGGCGCCCCCCCTCCATCTGCCGGAGCGCTCCCGACAGCCGGTCGGCCGCCGCCTCCACCTCGGAGCGCCGTCCGGCGTAGGTGTCCGACAGGGCGCCGAGGATCGAGGCGAACCCCGGCCTCCCGCCGCGATCGTCGGGGGGAAAATAGGTACCGCCCCAGAAGGGCTTCTGGTCGGGCGTGAGGAACACCGACATGGGCCATCCGCCGGAGCCGGTCAGGAGCTGGACCGCGCGCATGTAGATCTCGTCCACGTCGGGGCGCTCCTCCCGATCCACCTTGATCGAGACGAACTTTTCGTTCAGGAGCTTCGCGATCGTGTCGCTCTCGAAGGACTCGTGCTCCATCACGTGGCACCAGTGACAGGAGCTGTAGCCGATCGAGAGGAAGACGGGCTTGTCCTCGCGGCGCGCCTTTTCGAATGCTTCCGGTCCCCAGGGATACCAGTCGACCGGGTTCCACTGGTGCTGGAGCAGATAGGGGCTCTGCTCCTTCGCGAGACGATTGGGTTCCCGCTCTCTGACGCGCGCCGCCTGGGTCATCTCCCGGGATTATACGGTTCGCCGTGCTACATTCGCACCCATGGACTCACGCGCACCCATGGATTCTCAACGCGACCGGCCCGCCATCGTCGCCCGCGAGCTGACCAAGCGGTACGGCTTGCTGGAGGCGGTGCGCGGCGTCTCCTTCCAGGTGGCGCGGGGTGAGATCGTGGGGTTCCTGGGACCCAACGGGGCCGGGAAGACGACGACCGTGCGCATGCTCACCTGCTTCCTCCCGCCGACTTCGGGCACGGCGAGCATCCACGATCTGGACGTGGTCGAGCGGCCGCGCGACGTGAAGCGGATTCTGGGCGTCTGCCCGCAGGAGGACAACCTGGATCCCGATTTCCACGTCCTGAAAAACCTCATCGTCTACGGCCGCTACTTCGGGCTTCCCCGCCGCGTGATCCGCGACCGCGCCCTGGAGCTGCTCGCGTTCGTTGCCCTCTCGGACAAGGCGCACGCGCCCATCATGGCGCTCTCCGGGGGCATGAAGCGGCGCCTCATCCTGGCGCGGGCGCTCCTGAACGAGCCCCGCGTGCTGATCCTGGACGAGCCCACGACCGGGCTGGATCCGCAGGCCCGGCACGCCATCTGGGATCGCGTCCGAAGCCTGCGCCAGAACGGCACGACCGTGCTACTCACCACCCACTACATGGAAGAGGCCTCCCAGCTCTGCGATCGCGTCGTGATCATGGACGGCGGGCGGATTCTCCTCGAGGGAACGCCCCAGGAGCTCGTGGAGCGCGAGGTCGGGCGCACCGTGGTCGAGGCGTGGAATTACGGCGAGGACTTCCTGAATTTCCTGCGCGCGATGCCGGGACGGCTGGAAGAGCTGGGAGACCGCCTCTACTTCTATCCGCAAGAGGGGGATCACATCGAGCGGACGTTCGATCAGCGATTCCCCTCGCAAGACAGGCTCATCCGCCGGGCGACCCTGGAGGACGTGTTCTTGAAGCTGACCGGAAGGGCGTTGCGCGATTGAACGCGATGCGCGCCATCCTCCGCAACACGTCGCTCCGGGCATTCCGCGTCTGGCAGCGGGACTTCGAGGTCTATCTGACCAACTGGAAGACGGAGTTCCTTCCGCCGCTCTCGGAGCCCATCCTCTACGTGTTCGCGTTCGGATACGGTCTGGGCTCCCTGATCCACGAGGTACGCTACGAGGGGCGAGACATCACCTATCTCAGATTCATGGCGCCCGGAATCGTGGCCGTGGCGATCATGTTCTGGAGCTACTTCGAGACCACGTACTCCTCGTTCGTGCGGATGTACTACCAGCGGACCTTCGACGCGATCCTCGCGACCCCGCTGCTGGTCGAGGACGTGATCCTGGGAGAGCTTCTGTGGGGCGCGACGAAGGCGCTCATCGCGAGCACCATCATGCTCGGGGTGCTCACCGTGCTCGGGCTCGTGGCGTGGCCGTCGGGGCTCTGGGTGATCCCCGTCGCGGCCTTCGCGGGGACGATGTTCTCGGCGCTTGGGCTCATCATCACCTCGATCACGAAGAACATCTCCTCCTTCAACGTCCCGATGTTCCTCATGATCATCCCGATGTTCACGTTCAGCGGCACGTTCTTCCCGGTGAGCATCCTGCCCAAGTGGGCGGTCGCGATCGCGTGGTGCCTGCCCCTCACCCACGTCTCCTACCTGGTGCGCGCTTCGGTGCTGGGATCGTGGCGCGGGCCGCTCGTGGGGAG
>DASQAV010000068.1:0-27697 GCA_035635575.1 Candidatus Dormiibacterota bacterium
GTTGCCCTCATGCGGTGGCTGTCGAGCGGATTGTCGGTGGTGATGGTCATGTACTGCGCGGAGGCAGCGCCTGCGAAGTACATCGAGAGGAACAACCCGAGAACGAAGCAGCGCGCGGCGAACCTCATGAAACCCCCCTTCAGAGAGAACGGCTGGCTGGGATGCGAGAATGTTTGAGGGATGGTCAGCGTTGGGTCAAAAGAGGAAGCGCCCTCCGGGCTGGGTATCTGCACAGTCGCGTGGGGCGCTCATGAAAATCATTGGGAGCGGGGGAACTCACCTAGTTCCACATCGGCTGCGCGTGTTGTCGACCACGGTTGTGTTAAGACGGTTTTGAGCATACCACAATGGAGCCTGCATAACAAGCAATTCGAGTCAGATACGGGTCTTTTCAGGTAGAACTCCCGACCCCTCTCGCCCGACTTCCATCGGGTCTTTGACGAGGGCTACCTCGCCACGACCAAGGCGTTCCTGACCGTGCGCTCGGGAGTCTCGAGGACGTAGAAATAGACGCCCGAAGGCACGTGAGACCCGTTCCTTCCGATCCCGTCCCACCTCGTTGAATGGGTTGGGGCTTGCCCCAAGCGTAGCACCGGTGAATGTGGGGCCAACAAGACCAGAGTGGATGCTGCGGGAAGATTCCCGTCGTCGTCAGGGTGGCCCTGACGCTGCGCAGGTCAGCTTGCTTTTGTAGGACTGGCGGCCCGCCGCTTCACCGCCTGGCGCACCCATTCGCCCTGCTCGCGGGTCCCGACGCCGCTGTCCGTGCCCGCGGAACGAAGCTTCCCGGTTGCGAATAGCTCCGCGACCGATTCCTCGATCAGCTCCGCGCCCTCCGGTTCTCCCACGTAGGACAAAAGCATCTGCGCGGCGAGAATGGATCCGATCGGCGAGGCGACGTTCTTTCCGGCGTGCTTGGGGGCCGAGCCGTGGATGGGCTCGAACATGGAGACTTTCCCGGGATGGATGTTGCCCGAAGCCGCGATCCCCATCCCTCCCTGGATGGCCGCGCCGAGGTCGGTGAGGATGTCGCCGAACATGTTGGAGACCACGATGGTGTCGAAGCTCTCGGGATTCTTCACCATCCACATGCAGGCCGCGTCGATGTAGGCGTGATCGCGCGTGATGTCCGCGTACCCTTTGCCCACCTCCTCGAACGCGCGCGTCCAAATGTCCATCGCGCCGACGGCGTTCGCCTTGTCCACGAGCGTGAGCTTGCGCGTCTTCGCGCGCGAGCGCGCCAGATCGAACGCGTATCGGATCACGCGTTCCACTCCCTTGCGCGTGAAGATCATTTCCTGGACCGCCACCTCGTCGGGCGTCCCCTTCTTGAGAAAGCCGCCGATCCCCGCGTATACGTCCTCCGTGTTCTCGCGCACCACGACCATGTCGATGTCCTTGGGCGTTTTCCCCTTCAGGGGACAGAGGTCCTCGGCGAAGAGCTTGATGGGGCGAAGATTGACGTAGAGGTCGAGCGCGAAGCGGATCCCCGAGATGATGGCGCGCTCGAGCATCCCCACCGGAAGCCGTGGATCGCCGATCGCGCCCAGCAGGATCGCGTCGTGGCCGCGCATCTCCTCGAGCGCCGAGGGCGGGAAGGTCTCCTTGGTCTTGAGATAATGCTCGGCGCCGAAGGGGTAGGTGGTCAGGTCGAGGGTGTAGCCGCGGATCTCACCCACGAGCCGCAAGGTCTCCACGGCCTCATGGGTCACCTCCGGTCCGATCCCGTCTCCGGGAAGCACGGCGATTCGGTAGCGCTTAGCCAACGCGTTCCGCCTTGGCCTGGGCTTTCTTGAACTCGCCGACGACCTTCGTGAGCTCCGCGTCCTCGAACACGGTCTCGCGCTGCTTGGCCAGCTTGAAGAGATGCTCCACCAGCTTGGGATCCGGCTCCTCGCCGTGCTCCACCAGCCAGAAGATGACGTTCGACTCGCCGCACATGGGTCCCACGTCGATCCTCTGCTTGAGCCCCAGCCAGTCCGCGGGGACGCTGGAATAGACGCGATCCGCGAGCCACGCGTCCCCCTTCTTGCGCGCCTTGATCACCGCCGCGGCGTGAACGCCCGTCGCGGTGCGGAAGGCGTCTCTCCCCAGCGCGGGATAGTTGTAGGGAAGGGGCACGCGGCAGGCGCGCGAGACCAGCTCGCAATACTCGGGGAGCGCCGTGAGGTCACTGTCCAGCCATCCCAGAAGCTTCAAGTTGATGAGGATGAGATCCAGCGGCGCGTTCCCGACGCGCTCGCCGATTCCAAGGATCGTGCCGTGCACGCGGTCCGCGCCGGCCATCAATGCCGCCAGCGCGTTCGCGACCCCGAGGTCGCGGTCGCGGTGGCCGTGCCAGTCCACGCCCACCTTCTCCCCCGTCCCGTCCACGACCTCGCGCATGAACCGGATCACGCGCGCGGCGCCTTCCGGCGTCGCGTGTCCGACGGTATCGGAGACGCAGACCCGGCGCGCGCCGCACTGGATGGCGGTGGTGTAGAGCTTGCGCAGAATCTCGGGACGCGCCCGCGTCGTGTCCTCGGTCACGTACATCACGGGCACGCCGTTCTTCGTGGAGTAGGTGACCGCCTCCTCCGTGTGCCGGAGCATCCGGTCCAGGTCCCAGTCCTCGGCGTACTGGCGAATGGGGCTCGAGCCGATGAAGGTCGCGGCCTCGATCCGAAGCCCCGCCTTCTGCGAGATGTCGATGATGGGATCGATGTCCGCCTTGAGCGTGCGCGCCGCGCAATAGGGCTCGATCTGGAGCTTCTGGCTCGCGATCTCCTTGGCGAGCGCGAGAGCGGCCTCCTTGGCGCGAGGTCCGGCGCCGGGGAGCCCGATATCGTTTCCGTGGACGCCGATCTTGGCCTGGTAGTGAAGCGCCCGGATCTTGTCGGCGATCGGAGGGTCGAATACGGATGGGGACTGCAGGCCGTCGCGCAGCGTCTCGTCCACGATCTGGACGCGGCGCGGCGGGCGCTCGGGAGCGGATTCACCCACGTTCCAGTCGTAGATAAGATCGCGCTCGCTCGGGTGAATCACGCGAGCGCTTCCACAACCATGGCGATTCCCTGGCCCCCGCCGATGCAGGCGGTGGCCACGCCCCAGCGCTTCTTCCGGCGCCGGAGCTCGTAGAGGAGCGTCAAGATAAGGCGCGTGCCGGTCGCGGCCAGGGGATGTCCCAGCGCGATCGCGCCGCCGTTCACGTTCGTCTTCTCGCGCGGGTTCCCTAGCTCCTTCTCGACCGCGAGATACTGGCCCGCGAAGGCCTCGTTGATCTCGAAGAGATCGATGTCCTCGACCGTGAGCCCCGCCTGCTTCAGCGCCGCCCGGGTCGCGGGAACGGGGCCGATTCCCATCTGATCCGGATCCACCCCGACCGTGGCCCACGAGACGATGCGGCCCATGGGCTGGAGCTCGCGCTTCTCCGCGTGTCGTGCGGTCGTGATCACGATCGCCGCGGCGCCGTCCACGATCCCGCTCGCGTTTCCCGCCGTGACGAAGCTCTCCTTCCCGAACGCGGGCGGAAGCTTGGCCAGCCCCTCGAGCGTCGCGCCCTCGAAGCAGTGGTCGTCCTTCTCCACCGGCTTCGCGTCGCGTCCCGGAGGCGTCACCGCCACGATCTCCTTGCTCAGGAGACAGGAGTCGATGGCGCGCCGGCCCTCGGTAATGCTGCGAAACGCGTACTGGTCCTGCTCCTCGCGGGTGATCTTGTAGCGCCGCGCCAGGTTGTCCGAGGTCTGGGCCATGTAGCAGCCACAGTAGGAATCGCGGAGCGCCACCATGAGCGAGTCCTCCAGCGCCCCCTGCCCCAGCCGGATCCCGCTCCGCGCCCCGCGGATCACGAACGGGGCCTGGCTCAGGTTCTCGATCCCGCCGGCGAGCACGAAGTTGGCTTCCCCGAGGAGGATCATCTGCGCCCCGCTGATCACCGACTGGATCCCGCTTCCACATAAACGGTTCACCGTGAGCGCGGGAATCGGAATCGGCACCCCCGCCTTCAGCGCCACGTGCCGCGCGCCATAGAGGGCGTCGCCGCTCGTCTGGAGCGCGTTCCCCATCACGACGTGGTCGATCAGATCGGGCGGCACGTTCGAGCGCTCGAGCGCGGCCTTGGAAGCCACCGCTCCCAGATCGATCGCGGAAACATCCTTGAGCGCGCCGCCCGGCTTGCCGTTTCCGGCGCGGCCGCCCACCCACTCCGTCATCGGGGTCCTGGCCCCGTTCAAGATCACGATCTCTTCGCGCGCCATCGCTTTGCCCGCTTTCCTTGGATTATTTCCCGTACTCGTAGAAGCCGCGTCCGGACTTCCGCCCCATGTAGCCCGCCAGCACCATCCTCTTTAGAAGCGGCGGAGGGGCGAAATGGGGCTGGCGAAATTCCTCGAACATGATGTTGGCGATGTAGTAGGTCGTGTCAAGGCCCACGAAATCCAGCAAGGTCAAGGGACCCATGGGATAACCGCAGCCCAGCTTCATGCCGTTGTCGATATCTTCCCGCGAAGCGATCCCCGATTCAAGCAGGCGAACGGCATCCAGGAGGTAGGGCACGAGGAGCCGGTTCACCACGAATCCGGGGGTGTCCTTGCAGACGACCGCCGTCTTTCCGATCTGCTCCACGAATTCCTTGGCCCGCTCGAACGCGGCATCCGAGGTGGGAAGCGCGCGGATGATCTCCACCAGCTTCATGAGCGGCACGGGGTTGAAGAAATGAAGCCCCAGGACGCGATCGGGGTGGCTGGTCGCCGCCGCGATCTCGGTGATGGAGAGAGACGAGGTGTTGCTGGCGAGCACGGCATCGGGTTTCACCACCTTGTCGAGGACGGAGAAGACCTCGCGCTTCGCCGCGATGTTCTCGACCGCCGCTTCGATCACAAGCTCGCAGGGGGCCAGGTCCTCGAGCTTGGTCGTGCCCTTGATATTGCTCAGGATCTTGTCCTTGTCCGCGGCCTGGACTTTTCCCTTGGCAACCCCGTCCTCGAGGAATTTTCGTATCCTGCCCAACCCTTTGTCCAAGGTCGGCTGGTCGATCTCGCGCACCAGGGTCTCGATTCCCGCCTGCGCGCATACCTGCGCGATCCCCGAGCCCATGAGTCCACAGCCCACCACACCGACACGCTTGAACGCGGCCATTCTAGCTTCCTCCTTGGATCTCGAGCGCGATTCCCAGTCCGCCGCTCACGCACAGGGTCGCGAGCCCGCGCTTCTGCTTGCGGCGGTTCATCTCATGGATCAGCGTCGTCACGATGCGCGCCCCGGTGCAGCCGATGGGATGCCCCAGCGCGATCGCGCCACCGTTCACGTTGAGCTTCTGGCGATCGAAGTGGAGCTCGCGGTCGCACGCGAGCACCTGAGCCGCAAAGGCCTCGTTCAGCTCGATCAGATCGTAGTCCTCCAGCTTCTGCCTGGTGCGCGCGAGGAGCTTTCGCGTCGCCGGCACGGGGCCGATCCCCATGATGGAGGGATCCACGCCCACGACCTCGCTCTCTCCCACCCATGCGAGCGGCGTCAGCCCGCGCTCGCGCGCCGCCGACTCCGCCGCGAGCACCAACGATGCCGCCCCGTCCGTGATTCCCGAGGAGTTGCCCGCGTGGACGGTGCCCCCTTCGCGGAACACCGGAGGAAGCTTGGCCAAGTCTTGCAGCGTCGTGTCGGCGCGCGGGTGCTCGTCCGCCGTCACCGTGACCTCGCCCTTTCGTCCTGCCACCTTGACGGACGCGATCTCCGATTCGAAGCGCTTCTCCTGGATCGCCGCTCCGGCGCGCCGCTGACTCTCGAGCGCGAGCTGGTCCTGCTCCTCGCGGCCGATCTTGTACTGGTCCGCCAGCTTCTCCGCGGTCTCTCCCATGAGCATGCCGCAGATGGGATCCAGGAATCCGTCCCGGTACATGCCGTCGATGAGCGGGGCGTTCCCGAGCCGGTACCCGGTGCGCGCCCGGTCGAGGAGGTGCGGGACGCGGCTCATGCTCTCGGTTCCTCCCGCCAGCACGAAGCGCGATTTTCCCGCGCGGATGTGCTCGGCGGCGAGGATGATCGCCTGGAGCCCGGAGCCGCATGCCTGGTTCACGGTGAAGGCGACCCGCTCTTGAGGGATGCCGGATTTCACCAAGACCTGGCGCGCCGGGTTCGGGCCCCCGCCCGCCTGCCGCGCGTTGCCGTAGATCAGCTCGTCGATATCGGCGGCGAGCACGCGAGAGCGCTCCAGCGCCGCGCGCGTCGCGGCAACGCCCAGCTCCGCCGCGGTGACGTCGGCGAAGGCGCCGAGAAAACGTCCGATGGGTGTGCGGACAGCGGAAAGGACGGCGACGCGTTCCATGGAAGGTTCCGAAGAGGAGTCTAGGCGCCCTTGAAGTTGGGCTTTCGCTTCTCGAGGAAGGCCTTGAGCCCCTCATGCATGTCATCGGTCGCGGCGAGGAGGCCGAAATGTCCCGCCTCGCGCTCGAGGCCCTGGGTCAGGTCGGTCTCCATGCCGCGGACGGCGGCGTCCAGCGCGTAGCCTATGGCGAGGGCCCCCTTGCTGAGAATCGTCTGCGCGATCTTCTCGCACGCGGGGATCAGCTCGTCTTGCGGGAAGACCCGGTTCACGAGGCCGATCCGGAGCGCCTCCTGCGCGTCGATCATGTTCCCGGTCGTGATCAGCTCGAGCGCGAGCCCCAAGCCCACGATGCGCGGGAGCCGCTGCGTGCCCCCGTATCCGGGAATGATGCCCAGCCCAACCTCGGGAAGCCCCAGTTTCGCGTTCTCCGAGGCGAAGCGCATGTGGCAGGCAAGCGCCAGCTCGCATCCCCCGCCCAGCGCGAAGCCGTTGATCGCGGCGATCACGGGCTTCCCCAGGGTCTCGATCTCGCGCAGTGCAGCCTGACCGAGCTTGGAGGAAGCCTCGCCCTGGAGCGGCGTCATCACGGCCAGCTCGTTGATGTCGGCGCCGGCGACGAAGGCCTTCTCCCCGGCACCGGTCAGGATCACGACCCCCACGTCTGGGTTCTCGCGCAGCGACGAGAACACGGCGTGGATCTCGCGCACGGTCTTCTCGTTCAAGGCGTTCAGCACCTTGGGACGGTTGATCGTGACCCGCGCGACGCGGTCCTGGATCTCGAGGATCAGGTTCTCGTAGGTCGTGGCCATGGCGGTGGACATACCGTTGCGCAGTGTACTACGGATTCACCGTCAGCCCCACCCGGAAGGCGCGGCGCGCGGCCGGGAATCCCTTCACGTCCGCGAACTTGCGGTCCAGGGCGTTCTCCAGCCGGAGCCTGAGATCGGCGGGGATCCAGCGGCTCAACGAGGCGTTCACCCCCAGATCCAGGGAGGCTCGCTCGGGCGTGTCGCCGGCCAGCACGTGCCCGTCCGCGTCGATGAAGACGAAGGGATCCAGCATGGACGCGGTCCACCACCAATCCGCCATCGCGATAATTCCCTTCGCCGGCTCGCCCTGAATCGAGGCGCCCGCGCGCCAGGACGGCCGCTTGGCGAGGCGCGCTCCCGTGACCAGATTCTTCCCGATGAGATGAGCGGCGCGGCCCTCGACCCAGAGGCGCCGGAGCGGCGCGAACCGCGCGGAATAGTCCTCGCCCTCGATTCGCGCGCTTCCCACGTTGTCCGCCACGAAGAAGGAATTGGACTGGATGAGATCGCGGAAGCGGGTCGAATAGAAGGTCGCTTTCGCCGTGACGCGCCCCTCGAGCCAGGAGCCGTCCCCGCCCGCTTCCCAGGTGCGGGACCGCTCGGGCTTGAGCGTCGGAGACCCGTAACCCGGATAGTAGAGATCGGTGAGCGTGGGGGCGCTGAAGGCGCGCCCGTAGCCCCCGCGAAGCTTCACCCCCGCCTCGCGAATCTGAACCGCCAGCGCGACGCGCGGAACGCCATAGGATCCGAACTTCGAGTGATCCTCCAGGCGGATGCCCGAATCCAGGAGGATTCGATCGCGCCACTCGAGATGGCTCTGGGCGTAGAGCGCCCGGCTCTGGATGTCCTCGGCCACGTCGGTCACGCCACCGAAGCCGCCCGAGTTCGAGTCGTCGAGCCGGTTCACGCTCTCGGCGCGGTACTCGGCCCCGAGAATTCCCAATGCCCACGCCCCCGAATGGACCCTCGCGCGCAGCGAAGCGATGCCGCGCGTGTTGTCCAGCTGCGTGCGCTGGTAGTCGGTCGTGGAGGAGCCGTTCGGAGGATTCCGGTTCTCGATCTGCCCCGCGAATCCCGAGACCTCCGCCTCGAGAACCGCGCGCGCGCCGAGACCGCGCTCGTAGGTCGCGCTGCCGGCGAGCACACGATCCTTCTCGAAATTGTTGGGGTCGCGGATCTCCTTGAGCGAGCCGAAGGGCGAGAGCGTCGTGTCCGCGCCATCGAAGAGAAAGTCGTAGGGAAGCTCCTTCTCCCCCTGCGTCGCGAGGGCGCTCACTTTGAGGCGATCCCCGCCGACCGGAGCATCCACGCGAAGCTGCCCGTTCAGGCCGGTGTAGGCGTCGCGCGGCCCCTGTCCGTCCGAGGTGAGGCGGGAGAGCGAGAACCCCGCCCGGGTCTCGCCCATGGGGGTCTGCCAGTTCACCCCTTGGCGGAAGGTGCGGTGCTCGCCGTATTCCGCGAACACGCTGCGCGAAGGAGTCTGTGCGTCGGCCGCGCTCAAGATCTGGATGACCCCTCCCACGGCTCCCGAGCCGTAGAGCGATGAGGCTGGCCCGCCGAACACCTCGATCTGATTCCGCCCCGATCCCATGAAGTCCGCGAAATCGAAGATGCCGAGCCAGGGACCGTTCAGGGGAATGCCGTCGAAGAGGACGAGGGTGTGCCGCGGATCGGCGCCGCGAAGGCGGACATCGGTGAGCTTGCCCGTTGAGCCGGAGCGTTCCACGTCGATGCCGGGAACCCACCGGAGCGCGTCCGCGATCATGAGCGGCCGCCGCGATTCCAGCCGCTCCGGAGCGATCACGGTGACATCGGCGGGAATGCGGTCCAGCGGAATTGGCACCCGGTCCGCGGTGATCACGATGGGCTCGAGGCGGTAGCGAGGATGTTCGGGCGCGGGGGGCACCGGCGCCGGCGCAGCGGGCGGTGGAGGGGCGCCGGGATCTGGCACTGGCTCGGGTGCGGGAGACGAGTGGGTATCCTCGAATGCTGCCTGCGCGAGCGATGGAGCGATTACGAGTAACGAGACGAGGATGAAACGTCGCAGAAGCGAAGCGAGCGGTCCCATGGTCCTCCCTCTCGAAGGACGTGGTAATTCGAGAGAGCGGGCCGGTCTCCTGACTCGCGGATCATCCTAAAGCGGCGCCTTCCCGGGCTTGACACCCAGTGGCTACGTGCCGCTCTCGTCACCGCTCACAGTGGCGGGGCCGTGTCGGACTCGTGGAGCGCCTGCGCGCCCACCCACCGACTTCCCGGGCCTCCAGAGGGAGGCCCTTCCCACTCTCGCCGCATCCCGATGGGACGCGGCCCGAGGACTATACCAAAAGTCCCGATCTCCCTCCGCTAGAACTTCACCGCCGGTGGCGTCTTCGCAGTCGCGGTCGCCTCGAACAACGGCATCGCCTCGAAATTGAACGCGGAGGCGACCAGGTTCGACGGGAACTGACGTATCTTGATGTTGTAGGCACGGACGATCTCGTTGTACCTCATGCGCTCCACCGCGAGCCGATTCTCCGTGCCCGCCAGCTCATCTTGCAAACGCATGAAGTTCTCGCTCGATTTCAGCACGGGATAGTTCTCCACCACCACGAGGAGCCGCGCCAGCGCCGACTCCATCTGCTGGTTCGCGGCGATCTTCTGCGGAATCGTCTGCGCGCTCCCGATCCGGGCGCGGGCATCGGCGATCGCGGTGAAGATGGTGGTCTCCTGCTTGGCGTAGCCCTTCACGGTCTCGACCAGATTCGGGATCAGGTCGTTCCGGCGCTGGAGCTGGTTTTCCACCTGAGACCAGGCGGTCCGGACCTGCTCCTGCTGCGAGACCAGCTCGTTGAAGGTGGTCCGCACGTAGCCCGCCACGAACAGCACGATCAGAAGCAGCACGCCGAGCACGAGACCCACGGCGATCCAGGGACTGCGGCCTGAGGCCATTTCTCGTTCCTCCTCCTAGACGGTGCCGGCCGGAGCGGTGATGCGCTCGGCCGAATCGAGAAGCTGATGCAGTACGGTCAGGGCGGAATCGAGGAGCACGGTCGCTTCGACCTTTTCCCGGTTCCGGTCGCGGATGGTGAGAAGTCTCGCGAACGCCGATCCGTCCACGCCGAAGCGAGCCGCGCATCGCTCGGCGATGGCGCGCCGCGCGCGCGGAACCGGCTCGCCGGTGAGGCGCAGGAGGCCCGAAGCGGACGCCGCGAGCGCATTGCTGGCCTGAATCGCCCACGCGCGCGCTCCGCCCGGGGTCCGGGCCAGCGCCACGTAGCTCAGGCCCAGCCCCAGCTCCTGGGCGCGCAGCACGCGCTCCACCTCGAGCCGGAGGGACGGCCAGTCCAGCGTCAGCGGGCCAAAGAAATCCGTGCCGTGGAGGATCTCCCGCTGCTCCCGGATGAGCAGGTACTCCAGCGGATAGGAGTCGAGGGAGCGGCGCAGCGTGTCCTCCGAGATGAGGAGGGGCTGCACCACGCGGGCGCGCTGCCAGTCGCGATGCGCTCCATGGAGCGCGGCCAGCTCGGGAGTGCCCAGCTGGGAGAAGACGAACGCGATGTTCACGTCGGAGTGCGTCGGGTGGAACTCTCCCGTCGTCACGCTGCCGTAGAGGGTGGCGCCCCGCAGCTTCTCTCCGGTGGCGCGGAGAGCCGCGTCCACCGCGCGCCGGGCCGCCTTCCTGGGATCGAACCGGTCAGGCCACACGTCCGCCTCCGTTGTCCTCGACATCACGGCGACTAGAATCCACCGCTCGCGCCTCCGCCGCCGCTCCTGCCTCCACCGAATCCTCCGAAGCCTCCGCCGCCTCCGCCCCCGAACCCGCCGCCGAATCCGCCTCCGAAGCCTCCGAATCCCCCGAACGGTCCGCCGAAGCCGCCCGGCCCGCCGCGCCCTCGCCAGCCTCGGTACATCCCGCGACGCGAGCCGCGCAAGAGGGCGTTCAGGATCAGCACCACGACGACGGCAAGGATCAGCGCCCCGGGCGGAGTCCCTGACCCCTCGGGCGCCTCACTCGGCAAGGGTAACGCGCCCGTGATCGAGACGCCCTTGTCCTTCGCGATCACGCCGACCACCACTTGCGCGCCGCGGAGAAGCCCGGTCCCGACGTGGCCCTGGGCCAGCTCGGGCGCCATCACCCGGCGGATGATGGATCCGCAGAGCCCGTCCGGAAGGATGCCCTCGAGACCATAGCCCACCTCGATCCGGACCCGGCGTTCCTTCCAGGCGAGGAGGATCAGAACCCCCTCGTCCGTTCCCTTCCTTCCAATCCCCCACGCCTTGTAGAGATCCACCGCGGCGGCGGCGATGTCGTCCTCGCCGAGATCCGGAAGCGTGACGACGGCAAGCTCGGCCCCTGTCTTCTGGCGAAGCTCCCCCGCCAGCACCTCGATCGAGTCGCGTGAGGCGGGATCGATGATCTTCGCGAAATCGCTGACCAGGCCTTCCGGCTTGGGCCAGCTCCTCGCGGCCGCCGGCGACACCGACACCAGCGACCCGACAAGAAGGACCGCGATCGCCAGTGCACGAGCGACTCTCGCGCTAACCCCAGTCACAGGGGGAAGCGATGTCTCCCGTGGAAAATTTATCTTCACCATTTTCAAGGGAGACATCGCTTCCCCCCGTGAGCCGGATCAGCTCGAGCGATAGTTCGTGAACTGGAGATCAAGTCCGAAGTCCTGGCCCTTGAGCGAGCCGATAATCGCCTGCAGATCGTCGCGATTCTTCCCGCTCACGCGCACCTGGTTCTCCTGGATCGCCGCCTGGACCCGGATCCCCGTCCCCTTGATGAATTTCACGATCTCCTTGGCCTTTTCGGTCGGGATTCCCTTCTGGACCGTGACGACCTGGCGCACCGTTCCCTTGGCGGCGGGCTCGATCTTGCCGTACTGGAGCGCCTTCAGGGAAACGCCTCGCTTCACGAGCTTGGTCGTGAGCACGTCGATTACCGCCTTGAGGCGCGTCTCGTCGTCCGAGTTCAGGGTCAGCACGTCCCCCTCCAGCTGGATGTCGCTCACGCTGCCCTTGAAATCGAACCGCTGCCGGATTTCCTTCATCGCCTGCTGCACGGCGTTCGAGGCCTCCATCATATTGACCTCGGAAACAACGTCGAACGAGTTTCCACCCGCCATCGATCTTCTCCTCCTCCACGCGGCCGCGCCGCACAAGAAGACGGGGAAGCGTCGCTCGGAAGCGCGCTTCCCCGATTCGTAAGAACGCTACTCTATGCGTATTGCCTGAGATCCGATCGAGCCCAAGTAGCGCCGGCCCGAAGGCCGTTGCCGCACGAGGCGGTTTAGTGCACGTGGGTCGTATCGGACATGCCGGTCGAGTCAGTCATAGCCGGCGGCGTCGTGGTTTGCTCCATTCCCTGCTCGCCCTCCGTCCCCGACGTCTCGGTCTTCTTGCTGCAGCCGAGCGCGAACAGAAGCGCGCACGTGAACACGAGCACCAGAGTAACCGCTAACATCTTCTTCATTCCTCTATCACCTCCTTCCGGCAATCGGATTATCGTGATCCTGAGAATCCTGGACTCATGAAACGACTGAGGTGGATAAAGCAAAACACCACTGGTGGCAGCGGTGCCTCGGGGAATGCCTGGTTTGGACGTCGGTCACGCTCATCTCGCTCCACCGCCCCAAGTGTAGAAGCGGCAAAAGACTCGCGGACATTACGCGCCGCCCTCTCGAAGTGTCAAGGCACAATTGATGAGTAACCCTACCTACAGGGCCGAGAGGCAATACTCGAGATCATGGATGAGATCCTCCAGGTCCTCGATTCCTACGGAAATCCTTACCAATCCATCGGTTAAGCCTACCCGCTCCCGATCCTCCCGGGGCACGGAGGCATGGGTCATCGTAGCGGGGTGGGAGATCAGGCTTTCGACCCCGCCCAGGCTCTCGGCCAGGGCGAAGAGGCGCGCGCGCCGGAGCACCGCCGCCCCCTTCTCGATCGAGCCCGTGTCGAAGGCGATCATTCCTCCGAATCCCGAAGCCTGGCTCTTGTGGAGCTCGTGCCCCGGGTGGCTCTTCAAGCCGGGGTAGAGGATCCGCTTCAGCTTGGGCTGATTGGAGAGCCATTCCGCGATGGCCCGGGCGTTCTGCTCGTGCCGCTCCATCCGGAGGGCCAAGGTCTTCACCCCGCGGAGGCAGAGCCAGCAGTCGAAGGGCCCGGGCACGGCCCCCGCCGCGTTCTGGACGAACTGGAGCCGCTCGGAGGCCGCCTCGTCGTTGCTGATCACGACCCCGCCGACCATGTCGCTGTGGCCGTTCAGGTACTTCGTCGTGCTGTGCACCACGAGATGCGCCCCCAGCTCGAGCGGACGCTGGAAGTACGGGGTCATGAAGGTGTTGTCCACGACCAGAAGCGCGTTCTTGGAACGGGTCATCTTCGCGAGCGCGCGCAGATCCGAGATGATCATGGAGGGGTTCGTGGGCGTCTCCATGAAGAGGATCCGGGTCGCCGGCTTGAAGGCCTTCTCGACCGCCGCGAGATCGCCCGTGTTCACGTAGGTGAAGCTGAGCCCGTAGGGGGCGAGTACCTTCTCGAACAGGCGGTAGGTCCCCCCGTACATGTTGTTCGAGGCGACGACGTGGTCCCCCTGCTTGAGAAGCGTCCCGACCGCCGTGATGGCCGCCATTCCCGAGGCGAAGGCGAAGCCCCGCGCCCCGCGCTCCAGCACGGCGAGATTCTTCTCGAGGGCGAAGCGCGTGGGGTTCTGCGTGCGGGCGTACTCGAATCCCTTGTGCTTCCCCAGCTCCTCCTGGACGTACGTGGAGGTCTGGTAGATCGGGACGGTGACCGCTCCCGTGGTGGGATCGGGCTCTTGCCCCGCGTGGACGGCGTCGGTGGAGAAGCCCATCGTCCTAGGGATTGATGTACTCGAGAAGATCGATGCGCGTCAGGATGCCGGCCGGCTTGCCGTGATCGTCCACCGCGACCGCGGCGTTCGATCCCGAGAGCACCTTCATCGCGCGGGGGAGATGCGCGCCCAGCGGCACAACCGGGAGCGGCTTCTCGAGAAGGTATTCCACACGCGTGTCGCCGTGTGCCGAGCCGTCGATCACCTTCTGGAGCAGGACCCCCTCGCTCACGGAGCCCACCACGTTCCCCTCCTTCAGCACCGGGATCTGGGAGATGTTGAATTCCCGGATCAGGGCGAGGGCGCGGTCGACCGTCTCGTCGTAGTTGATCGAGACGATGGCCGGGATGTGGTTTCGCTTCCCCGACATCACGTCGGCCACCGTGATCGTGCTCGCGTCGAGCAGGCGGTTGTCGCGCATCCACTCGTCGGAATGCACCTTGGAGAGATACCGCTCGCCCGTGTCCGGGATGATCACCACGACCACCTGCCCCGGCTGGGCCGAGCGCGTGACTTGGAGCGCCGCGTACAGCGCGGTGCCGGCCGAGCCGCCTGCCAGGATTCCTTCCTCGCGCGCGAGCCGCCTCGCGAGATTCAGGGACTGGGCGTCGTTCACCGAGATGACCTCGTCGATCACCGAGAAGTCCATCGTGCCCGGAATGAAATCCTCCCCGATCCCCTCCACTTTGTAGGTGCGCGCCGGGACCATCTTCTTGGTGTAGAAGAAATCCTTGAGGATGGAGCCGACCGGGTCCGCGCCGATCACCTTGATCTTGGGATTCTTCTGCTTCAGATAGCGCGCCGTGCCGCTGATCGTGCCCCCGGTGCCAAGCGACGCGACGAAGTAGTCGATCTTGCCGCCGGTCTGCTGCCAGATCTCGGGGCCCGTGGAGCGGAAGTGGGCCTCGGGATTCGTGGGGTTGTAGTACTGGTTGGCCAGAAAGGCGCCCGGGATCTCACGCCCGAGGCGCTTTGCCACCTCGTAATAGGACTCGGGCGAGTCCGGAGGAAGCGCGGTCGGGGTGATCACTACCTCCGCTCCGAAGGACTTCAGCAGATTGATCTTCTCCTTGCTCACCTTGTCGGGCATCACGAAGATGGCCCGGTAGCCGCGAACCGCCGCCACCAGCGCCAGCCCCATCCCGGTGTTCCCCGACGTCGCCTCGACGATCGCGCCGCCCGGCTTCAGAAGCCCCTTCGCCTCGGCCTCCTGGACGATCGCGATCGCGATCCGGTCCTTCACGGAGCCGCCCGGATTGAAGGACTCCACCTTGCCCAGGAGCGTGCCCGAAAGACCCGCGGCGACGTGACGCAGCCGCACCATGGGCGTGTTCCCCACGGTCTCGAGGATCGTATCGACGATCGGGGGCGGTCCCGGGGCGCTCGTCGCCTGCGGCGTGGTGAGGGACTCGGTTTCGGCCGTGTTTTTCGGAGTCATCTCTGGACTTGGGGTGGGGACGCGCGATGCAAAGTCCTATGACGCTACGGTTCCCGGTGACCCTGGTCAAGCGGGGAATTGCGGCGGGCTAGGAGCTGGTGGGCACCGATTTCAAGAGAGCTTCGATGTGCCCGAGCACTTCGGCGAAATCGTAGGGCTTGGTGATGAATCGGTTCGCTCCCATCTCCATCGCGAGGAGCTGGTCCCCTTCCTGGGTCCGCGCGGAGAGGATGATGATCGGGATGTTCTTGTAGCGCTCGTCGAATTTGAGGAGCCGGCACACCTTGTAGCCGTCCAGCTTGGGAAGCATGAGATCGAGCAGGATGATATCGGGCTTCTGCTCGCGCGCCTTCTTCAGCGCCTCCTGGCCGTCGGACGCCGTCTCCACCTGGTATCCGATGCCCTGAAGGCCGAACTGCAAGATTCGGACGAGGTCCGCCTCGTCATCGACGACGAGAACCCTCGCGCGCGGCTGGCCTGCGTTCATTTCCGATCCTCCCTACGACTCGATCAAGCGTGGCGTGATGAAGATCATGAGATCCACCTTCTGTTTCGTGACGGTCTTGTGCCGGAACAGAAAGTTGAGGAGCGGTATATCCCCAAGGATCGGCACCTTCCGCTCGATCTTCATGTCGACCGTGCGGATGAGCCCGCCGATCATCACCGTCTCACCGCTCTTCACCTGCACCTGGGTCAGGGCGGATCGGGTGGAGGTGACCGGGCGCTCGTTGAACTGCCCGCGGTATTCGACAATCTCGCTGATCTCCGGATTCACGGCGAGGATCATCGTGCTGTCCGGCCCCATGTGGGGCGTGACCAGGAGCCGCACCCCCACCTTCTTCTCGTCGTAGCCCGTGACCTCCAGTACCCCGGTCTGCGCCGCGTGCTCGTAGCGCGCGATGGGAACGACGGTGCCCACGATGATCTCCGCCTCCTGGTTGTCCAGGGTCGTGATCTTGGGCGCGGACACGAGGTTCGTGTTCGAGGACTGGCGCAGAATGTCCAGCGCCACCCGGAACTCGTCGAAGGAGAGCTTCCCGAACACGTAGTCCTCGGGGATCGCGTAGGGGAAGGTCTGCCCCGGCGGGAACGCGGGTCCGATGCCCCCCACCTGGTTGTTGGGATTGGGCGTGGTGGTGAAATCTCCCGAGCCCGCCGATTTCGGGAACGGGAACGTGGTCGGAAGCGTCGCGCCGCTCGCGCTTGCGCGGAGCTGCCAGTCCACCCCCAGCTTCTCGTCGCTCCCCAGGGTCGTCTCCACCAGCTTCGCCTCGATCGAGATCAGCTTGGGCTTCACGTCCATGGCGTCGAGTACGCGTTCGATCACCGCGAGCCGGGAGGTCGTATCGGTGACGATGAGCGCGTTCGAAAGCGCGCTCGAGCGCGTGACGGCGCTGCCCTTGGCGCGCCCCGAATAAGGCTCTGCCGAGCCCCCCGGACCCAATACCTTCGCCACGCTTTGCGCCGCCGCCAGGGGATCGAGGTAGTGGAGCGGGAACACCCGGGTCGTCATGCCGGCGGGATTCACGATGAGGATCCGGCCGTTCAGCGTGTACTCGCAGCCCGTGGCTTCGGCGACGGTCGCCATCGCCTGCTCCACGGTCACGTTGTTCAAATTGGCGGTGAGCGTTCCTGCCGCGGCCTTGCCCACGACCACGTCCAGCCCGAATTGACTCGCGATGAGGCGGATCGCGTCCTGCACGCGTGCTCCCTTGAAGTTGAAGGAAGCGCGGGCTTCCTGCCCGGCTGACGCGCCGCCCGAGCCCAGGCAGAGGCACGCGATCAGTCCCCATACGACGACGATCCGCTTCATGACCCGTCTCCTTTGAGCGTCAACGTCGTGACCGCTCCCTTCTTGTCGAGGATCATCACGGCCTTCTTTCCAATCTGGATCACTTCCCGCGAGCCGATGCGCGCACCTTCGCGGTAAATGTCGCCGTTGATGAGTGCCGTCCTACCCATGGGACCGTCCATGATCCCCTGGAGGTACAGGTCGTCCGGCGCGGGCGGCGCCGTGTGCGCCGAGACCGGTGTTCCCGGCGAGCCCTTGAGATCCAGAACTCTCCGCTCGAACGGGTCGCTTCCCCAGCCCATGGGCGTCTGCGCGGCGCGCGGCCCGGTGTGCTCGGCCAGACGCGCCACCGCGGGCACGGCGGGAGCCGGGGTCATCGTGACCGCGGCCGCCTTCGCGCGGAACGCCCGCTGCTTCGCGTCCAGCGATTGAATCCAGAAGAGCACGGCGATCAGGAACCCCAGAAGGAGGTACGTCCTGGGATTCATCCCTTTCTTCATCTGATCGCGGAACCAATCCATCAGCTCCTCACGGGGTCCCATACACCCAGATCGTGACGTCCGCCCCCAGCTCCGGATACTCCTCGCCGCTCGCGAGCGACACCGACCGGACGACGACCAGCTGATCCATCGCCTCGATGTCGTTCAGGTACTCGCCCAGATCCCGGTACGTGGCCTCGAGATGAAACCGAAGCTCCGCGCGCATGTACGTCATCGGAGCTCCGGCGGCGTCCTGCGTCGTCTCCTGCATCAGCGCCCCCGCGGGCTGGATCAGCTCGGTCCGCACCTTGTGCCGGTCCGCGAGCGGAACGATCGAGCGCAGGAATCCGGCCACCATGTCCTGGACCGGGAGCGCCTTTCGCGCATGGAAGGACCAGAGGTCCTGCCCCGGATGCGCGGTCCTCCACCCTTCCATCTCGCGGATCCCTTCCTCGAGGTCGGTCAGCTCGGCCTGAAGCCGCTCCTCGGTCGCGTGCAAGGTCTTCACCTCTCGCGCGCGCGGCTCCACGTACGCGGTCCGCACCACCCCGACCGAGACGATGAAGCCGGCCAGGATCATCGCGTGGCCGACGGCCGGATGCCGGAAGGAGAGCGTCATCGCCCGCCTACTCGGCGATCTCCGCCGTCATCACGAAGCTCGATACCGAAGTCGTCACTGCCTGGCACCCCTCGAGACGGATCTGCCCCAGCACCGGCGAGCGCTCCAATGACTGCATGAGCTCACCCACGACGTCCTCGGGCCTCCGGCGATGCGTGCTCAAGAGTCCCGAGAAGCGAATCATCCGGGCCGGACGCGACGCCGGCGTTCCCGCCGGCTGCGACGCGGCCTGCGGCTCGATCGTCTCCAAGAGCGTGAGCCTCACGTCCGGCCCCACGCGGTGGGTCAGATCCCGGAGCACGTACGACCAGAGCACCTGACCCCCGGTCAGGTGCGCGAGGAGGTCGTGAAGGCGCGTCTCCTCCTCCCGCGCCGCGCGAAACCGCCGCACCGCGTCGCCCTTCTCCGTGAGCCCCGTCAGACTTCCCTTCAAGCCCTCGATCCGATGCCGCTCGGTCACCACGGTCATGTGGGACGGAAGCGCCACCGAAACGAGAAGCACCGCCGCGGCGGCCGCGGCCACCCGCTGCGGGATCGCTTCCGCCAGCCGGTACGGAACCCCGGCTCCCGCGGGGGTCGCGAAATTGAGCGCCCCGCGCTCGGTCAGCGCGAGCCCCAGCCCCAGCTCCGACGGAGGCGCGGAGTCGGGCGCGGCCCCTGCCTTCGGCCGGCGAAGAGCCGAAGTCATGCTTTCTGCAAGATCGGCGCGCACGACCGAGATCTTGAGAACGCCGGTCAGGTACTCCGCCAGATTGCGGACACGCGCCCCGGCGCCCAGGAGCACGAGCCGGGTCACCGCCTCGCCCTGGAACTGCTCGTTGCAGTAGTCGAAGGAGTTCCAGAGCTCGCGGGCGAGCCGCTCGAGGATGGGCCGGAGCATGACCGAGACCGCGGAAAGCGGGATCCGACCCGAATGCCCCGCCTCCTCCTGCCCCAGGGGGATCCCGTGGGCGCGCTTCAGGGCTTCGGCCTCGTCGAACGAGAGCTCGATCGTGCCCTGCCCCGGGACCACGATCGTGCGGAGCGCCTCGGTCAGGGTGACGCCTCCCACCCCGAACTCGCGGGAGAACCGGATGTCGTTCCCCTTCAGCACCGTGATGTGCGTGAGCGTCCCGCCCATGTCGAGATAGGCGACCACCTCGGTCGAGGGCACGGCCGCGGTGGCCGCGACCAGCGCGCGGAGCGCGACCGGGCGCGTCGTGAGCAGGGAGGGACGAAGCCCCGCCTCCTCCAGCGCCTCGCGCACCTCGTCCAGCCGGCGGCGGTGGGCGACGCAGACGCTGAGCAGGAGCTCGGGATTGCCGGCGCGCTCGGAGCGGCCCAGGACCTCGTAGCGGATCTCCGAGTCCTCGATGGGGAAGTTGACGTGCTTCCGGCATTCGAGCGCGAGCGCGTCCAGGAGATCGGGGCGTCCCATTTCCGGCAGCGCCATGCGGCGGATCACGACTTCGTTCCCCGAGACGGCCGCCGCGGCATGACGGCCGCGGAGCCCCAGCTCGCGCACGAGGTCGCGAAGCGCGGCACGCAGCGCCGCCTTGCGCTCGGGCAGCTTCAGCTCGGCGTTCGGAAGCATGCGCTCCCCGCTTTCGATTCGCGCGACCTTGGATCCGCGCCGCACCACGTGGACCACCCGCACCGATCGATCGCTCAGGTCGACGCCCACGAGATCGGGGCGCGGAGAGGAGATCAGGGACGCGAGGCGCCCCCGCGCGGCCGAGCCCTTCCGGCTATCGCCCCGCAGAGCCGAGAGGAAGCTCCACCAGGGTTTCGGTTTCGTTTCGGTTTCGCTCACGAGTGCTGCCTCCTACGTCCGGGTCTCGACCCAGGCCACGACGGAGAGCACTCCCGTGACCCTTCGGACTTTGTGGTTGGCGCGGTCCCCGATGTAGTACGCACCCGTCGAGCTGATCGCGATGCCGCGCGGCGTGTCGAGCTGTGCCGAGGTGGCCAGGCCTCCGTCGCCGCCCGCGCCCGCGACGCCGGTGCCCGCGATCGTGGTGATCGTGGTCCCGGAGATCTTCCGGATCCGATTGTTGACGGTGTCCGCGATGTAGAGATCACCGCTCGAGGTCAGATGGACCGCCTCGGGAGCGTTGAGCCGGGCCGAGGTGGCGGGACCTCCGTCCCCGGAAAACCCGGCCGTGCCGGTGCCTGCGACGGTGGACATGATTCCCAGCGACGACACCCTGCGGATCGCGTTGTTGTTGGCGTCGGCGATGTAGAGGTCGCCGTTGGACGCGAGATGGATCCCCTGCAGGCGATCCATGCGGGCGAGAAGCGCGGATCCCCCGTCACCCGAATAGCCGGCGGCGCCCGTGCCGGCATAGGTCGTGATGATCCCGGTCAAGGCCGTCACCTTCCGAACCTTGTTGTTGGAGCGATCGCCGATGTAGAAGTCGCCGTTGGACGCGACCGCGATGCCGCGGGGTGAGTTCAAGCGAGCGGAGGTGGCGGCCCCCGCGTCTCCGGACGAGCCCGGGCCTCCGTTGCCCGCCACGGTCGTGATGATCCCGGTCGCGGCCGAAACCTTCCGAATCTCGTGATTGCCGGTGTCCGCGATGTAGAGGTCGTTGTTCGAGGCCACGAAGACGTCTTCCGGGGCCTTGAGACGCGCGGAGGTGGCGGCCCCCCCGTCTCCGGAGGAGCCCGGGCCTCCGTTCCCGGCCACCGTCGTAATGATGCCGGTGGCCGCGGCAATTTTGCGGATGACGTTGTTGTCCGTATCGGCAACGTAGACGTCTCCGTTCGACGCGATCCCGATCCCCTCCGGATCGTTCAAGCGGGCCGCCGTGGCCGCCGCGCCATCGCCGGTGTACCCCTGAGCTCCGGTCCCCGCATACGTGGAGATGGTGCCGCCCGAGACCTGCACCTGGATCTGCCGCTGGGCGGTCCCGACCACCCCGGTCGAGACGATGCGCTTCGTGCCCGCGGGAAGCGCGGCTCCGGTTTCGTCCACACCGTCGGGAGGCGCGATCCAGTAATAGCCCGCACCGACGTTCTTCCCCGGAGAGGGCAGTCCGCCCCAGGCCCAGTTCGTGGAGAGCTTCACGATCGCGTACTCCACGCCGGCGTGCGCCGCGTAGAAGGCCTGGTTCTCCTGGACGTGCAGGACCGAGGAATCGGAGTCCTCGACCACCATCGAGACCATCGCGATCCCGAGCGTGAGGAGGATCAGGATGGAGAAGACCGCGAGCACGACCGAGAAGCCGGCCTGGGGACCGCCGCCTCCCCGGGCCAGGGTCTCATCGGGGCTCGGGCGCCGGATCACAGGGACCTCACGAACGCGGATCCGAAGGAGGCGACCGTCTGGGTGCCCTTGATCAGCCTCATGTAGAGCGTCACCCGCCAGATATCCGTGGCGGACGGCGAGAGGACCGGCGTCGCCGCCGAACCGTCCTGCTTCCAGTAGCGGAAGGCCAGCGAGTCCACGCCCTTCGCGAGCGTCTGGGAGGCTCCGTTCTTGGTGTAGAGGAGATCGGCCCCCGAGACGCCGCTCCAGGAGAAGCTGACGGTGGCGTTCGCGCGATCCACGAAGGTCAGCGTCGTCGCATTCGCGGCGTTGATGCTGGTGTTGTTCCTCACGCGCTTGAGCTCGCGCGTGACGCGCTCCTCGGCGTAGCGCGTGTCCGCCAGCATGTCCTTCTCGGCGTCCATGAACTGGAAGGTCTTGACCGCCTGGATGAACATCGAGGAGAAGGCGATCGCCACGACGGAGGCGATCACGATCACGATGAGGAGCTCGGGCAGGGTGAACCCGCGCTCGCGGCCCGGCCGCCCGTGCGTCAGTAGCTCGTGAACCATGTCGTCAGCGTGACCGGTGGGATGTTGGGACAGGTGACCGTCACGCTCACCGTCCGGAAGGTGACGCTGTCGTAGGTGGAATCCACGGCGATGGAGACCGAACGGTTGTAGCCCGGGAACGCCGCCACCGGCGACTCGGCCGGATAGTTCCCGCCGACGAGATAGGAGAAGCCTCGGGCCGGGGAGTTCTTGTCGGCGGTCAGCTCCTCCATGCGCGCCTGCGCCAGCTGCGCCGCGGTGGTCGCGTTCCGCGCGTCGCTCGAGCGGATGGACGTGTTCGCGAAGAGCATGCTCAAGGGAAGGATCGCGACCGCGGCGATCACGATGATCAGCACCATCTCGATCAGGGTGAATCCCTCGTGGCCCCGGAGCGCGCTCATCGCGTGGTCACCATTCCGGTCTGGGGGGCAACGAAGACGGTGTCGTACTGCCCCTGGTAGGTCAGGATGACCGTTCCCGTGGTGCTCAGGTCCACGCCCGCGGTGTCCCGCGGGACGCCGAAATAGTCGAAGGTCACGCCGGGCGTCGTCCCGAACGTGGCCGACTGGATGAGCACGCCCTTGAACTCGGTCTTCCGCGTGTAGTCCACGACCATCCCCCGGGCACGATCGGCCGGATCGGTGATGGGGGTCGCCGTCGTGGGCGCGAACACGGTGTACTTCTCCAGCGCGGCGTCGAAGAGGATGCCGTGGATGACGCGCTTGCTGATCGCGAGGCTCTGCGCGTAGCGAAGGTCGGAGGCCAGGCGGCGCCCCGCGGTATCCAGCTTGATCTCGTCCATCGCGGCCATCTTGGGGAACGCCAGCCAGCTCAGAATTCCCAGGATGGAAATGATCACGACCAGCTCGGTGAGCGTGAACCCGCGCGCGCTCATCGCCGGGCCTCCCAGGACTGCGCCCGCGCCCGCTCCCCCGCGAGCGACCAGGCGCGGGCGGCGCTCGTGGCCAGCTCCACGGAGGGCTGGATCTTGTAGGCGCGCTCGAAATAGAACGCGGCGTCGCGGTAGCGGCCCGCGACCGCGAAGAGCACCGCCAGCCGGGCCGAGGGCTCCGGATCGTAGGGAGCCAGCCGGAGCGCGGCCAGGAGCTCGCCCAGGGTCACGTCCTGCTTGCCGAGCGCGGCGGCCGCCACGGCCAGGTTCATGCGCGCGCCGGGAAAATCGAATCCGACGCGGGCGGCGTCCTCGAACCAGGGAAACGCCGCCTGGTAGCGGTTCAGCTCCCACAGCATCTGCGCCCGCGTCGCGGAGTAGGTGATCGCGAGCTTCCGCGTGACGTAGTCGAATCGTTCCGGCCCGCCGGGAAGGAGCTCCGTGCTCCGCGGCCAGGGGCCGTAGGACAGAAGGGGCGAGGGGTCGAGGCGGGCGCGCCCGCGCGAAGGATCCGGAAGCGTGGCGCGGTAGACCAGTCCTTCGTTCCGGAACGCGACTCCCGCCTGCACGAGATCGCCGGGAGGGGTGGCGTAGTAGACCGGCGCGCTCGAGGTCCGGAGCCGCTCCATGTCCACGCGGTGCTGGATCCCGCCCCACTTCGAGCGTGGAACGCCGCGCAGGCCGTACGGGTCCCCGAAGACGTGGCCGCGGCGGTTCACGAGACAGAGATCCGTCCGGTAGCCTTCGACCCGCGAGAGATACGCGGTGAGGAAGGTCTCGTTGTCGCCGTCGACGACCAGCGTCGCTCCCTGCGGCAGTCCGGACATGAGATCCCGGCCGTAGCGCTCGGGAAGCCGGAAGCCGCTCCGGTCACAGAGCCCGTGGTGAAGGAGGCACGTGACGAGGAGTCCGGTACTAAGGACCGCGGCGAGCGGCGCGCGCGCGAGGCGCGGGATCAGCTTCAGGGCTCTCGCGGCCGCCCCGGCCCAGAGCGCCACGACCATCGTGACCGGAATGAGGAAGGGCCCGATCTGGGCCAGGTGCTCCGCGTCCGGCGTGAAGGCGACGAGCCCCACGAGCGCGGCCGGGATCGTGAGGGCGGCGAGCGCGAGCGGAAGGAGCGCCGCACGGGCGCGCCCCGTGACGAAGACGCCCACTCCGGCCAGCGCCATGGCGATCGCGCCGAGCGACGTGGCCACGAGACCCGCCATCGCGACCACCTCGTCGATGGAAAGGCTCAGGCTGTACCCGTTCTGGCGCAGGCCCCCGTAATTGCGCCGCATCAGATTTTCCCACAGCGCGGCCAGGCTCTGGTCATGGCCCCAATCGAGGATGGGATGGGTACCGCTCCGGAGCGGAAGGAGAACGACCACCGAGAAGCCGGCCAGGGACCAGGCCAGGCAGAGAAGGAGCCGCCGCGGATGGAAGCGCCGCGAGAGCACCCACCCGCCGAGCACGAGCGCCGGAAAGAGAAGCGTCTGGTGGGCGAGGAGCGAGAGGCCGGCCGTGAAGAAGAAGATCGCGTCGGCGCGCGCTCCACCGTACCGCTTCGATCGCGCGCGGAGGGCCGTGATCGCGAGGAGCAGCATGAAGACCGTGGCCAGGGCGTAGACCTCGGTCACCACGGCCGCGTCCCACACCAGAGTCGATCCGGCGAACACGACCGTGGCCACGATCCGGCCCAGGCGGTCCAGCCCGGACCGCCGGGCCAGCAGGTAGAAGAGGCCCGCGGCGACGGCCGAGAGAAGAGCGGAGAGGGCGTTGGCGCGGAGCGCGGCCGTGCCCCAGGGAACGAGGTCCATGCAGCGCGCGAGAAGCACCCAGAGCGGATAGCCGGGGGGATGCGGGATTCCCATGGAGTGGGCGGCGAGGATGAGCTCTCCGCTATCGCCCGCGCCGACGGAAGGCGCGAGCGTCAGGGCGTACACGAACGCCGCGATCGCCGCTGCGACGAGGCTTCCTGCCCCGGCGCGGGTCCAGCTCATCGAGTCCCCCGATCCCCTCCGAAAGGCGCGCGAGGTGGGAGCACGCTCCCACCTCGGCCGGTTTCTGAATTAGAAGCGAACAGCGCTCTAGTAGGACGAATACGCGTTCAGGTTCGCCTTCACGATTCCGGTGGCGCCGATGTACTGCCAGCCGCCGGCGTTGTCGATACCCGCCGTGGTCTTCACCGCGCTCGAGTTCAGCACCGGCTCCTTCGGGACGTTGCCGTCCGCGAAGATGGTGCCGTTCAGGGTCGGGAAGGTGGCCGCACCGTTCAGGGCGTTGCGCGCGTACTGGATCGCGATCGCCGAGCGGATGGAGCCAAGCTGTCCCTTCAACGTGGCCACGCGGGCCTGCTCACGCATGTCTTCGTACTTCGGAATCGCGACCGCGGCCAGGATGCCGAGGATCACGATCACGATGACGAGCTCGATCAGCGTGAAACCGCTCTCAGAACGATTCCGGTACATGTGCAATGCCTCCCTGTTTGACTGCATCGGTGCCCGGGTCCTCGGGGCACGTACGTACGGGTCCATGCATTGCAATCGGCAATTTCGGGGGCAATCTTGAGTCTCAGTGGCGGAAGACGTTCATGAGGTTCCAGAGGGGCAGGAAGACCGCCAACGCGGTGAAGAGGACCGCGGCGCCCAGGATGATCAGCAACACGGGCTCGATGGCCGTGGAGAGGTTCTTGACCGCGTAATCGACGTCCTGGTCGTAATATCGCGAGACGCGGAGGAGCATCTTGTCGATCGCGCCCGTCTCCTCCCCGACCGCCAGCATCTTGGTCACGAGTGCCGGGAAGTAGGCGCTCCCCCGGAGCGGCTCCGCCAGCCCCATTCCCGCCACGACCCCGTCCCGCATCTTGTCGATCTCCGCCTCGATCACCTTGTTTCCCACGACGCCCCGCACGATATCCAGCGCCTGGACGATCGGGATCCCGCTCGCGAGAAGCGCCGAGAGGACGCGCGCGAAGCGGGACATGATCGTCATGAGGAAGATGGGCCCGAAGATGGGGACCGTGATCACGAACCGGTCGATGGCCACCCGGCCCCGCTCGGTCCGGCTCCAGACGGTAGCGCCGGCGATGGCACCCACGACGACGAAGAGGAACCCGAACCAGTAGTGCTCGAAGAAGTCGCTGATCCCGATCAGGACCCGCGTCGGCAAAGGCAGCTGGCTGTCGAACTTCCGGAAGAGCGAGGCGAACCGGGGCAGCACGAACTTGATCAACACCAGAAATGCGAGACCCAGCTCGCTCACGATCAGGGTCGGATAGAAGGTGGCGGAGCGGACCCTCTGGTCCGTCTCCGCCTCGTACTCGAGCAGCGAGGCGACCCGGTCCAGCATCTGGGCCAGGAGACCGCCCTCTTCCCCGGCGAAGACCAGGTTGACGTAGATGCGGGGGAAGCAATCCGGCTGACGCCGCAGCGCTTCGGTCAGCGTGGAGCCCTGCTCGACGTCCGATCGCACCCGGTCGATCGCCTGCTTCAGCCTGGGGTGCGTGGTCTGGGTGTGAAGGCTCTCCAGGGAGGAGAGAATGGGGAGCCCCGAATCGAGCATGGTCTCGAGCTGGCGCGTGAAGAGAATGAGATCGCGCGGGGATACCTTCCTGTCGAGGAAGGGGATCGACCGGACGCGCGTCTGCGGGCCGCCGTAGGCCTCCAGGCGCACCGGCACGAGCCCCATGCTGTGGATCCGCTCCACCGCCTGGTCCAGGTTCGGCGCTTCGAGGAGCCCCGTCTGCGACTCTCCCGACAAGCTTCTCGCCCGGTAGCGAAACGCGGCCATGGGTTACTTCCGGACCGGGAAGACGGCCTGATCCGTGTCCTGGGTATGGATGTTCTTCCTGGTGACCCGGATCACCTCGGAGAGCGTGGTCACGCCCTGGGCGGCCTTCCGCAGCGCGTCGTCGCGCAGGGTGGCCATCCCCGCCCGCCTCGCGGCGCGCGCGATGTCCTCGGTGGAGGCGCGCGAGACGATGAGATCGCGGATCTCGTCCGTCACGGTGAGGAGCTCGAAGATTCCAAGCCGGCCCCGGTAGCCGGTCTGGCCGCAGGCCATGCATCCCTGCCCCACGACGAAATCCCCCTTCACGGCCTGGCCCCCCAGCTCCCGCAGCGCCTCGGCCGGCGGCTCGCTGGGCTTCTTGCACTTCTCGCATACGCGGCGCACCAGGCGCTGTGCCACCACCCCCAGCATGGCCGAGGAGAGGAGGAAGGGCTCGATCTTCATGTCGAGCAGCCGCGGCAGCGCCCCCGCGGCGTCATTGGTATGCAGCGTGGAGAGGACGAGATGCCCGGTGAGCGCGGAGCGCACCGCGATCTCGGCGGTCTCGCCGTCCCGGATCTCGCCGACCATGATCACGTCGGGGTCCTGGCGCAGGAGCGCGCGCAGCCCGCGCGCGAAGGTGAGGCCCACGTCGGGGTCCACCTGCGTTTGCCGGATGGAGGGCAGGTGGTATTCCACCGGGTCCTCGAGCGTCACGATGTTCCGCTCGACGGTGTTGATGCCCACGATGCAGGAATAGAGGGTCGTGGTCTTCCCGCTTCCCGTGGGTCCCGTGACGAGCACGATCCCGTTGGGGCGCTCCACCATGCGCGCCAGCTCCGCCATGGGCCCGGGAGCCAGCCCCAGGTCCTTGGTGCCGAGGAGGGCGCTCGATTTGTCCAGCACGCGGAGCACCACGTTCTCGCCGTGGATGGTCGGGAACGTGGAGACGCGGAGGTCGTATTCCTTCCCCGAGACCTCCATCCGCGCGCGCCCGTC
>DASQAV010000069.1:0-13120 GCA_035635575.1 Candidatus Dormiibacterota bacterium
GACGTGGCCTTCAAGCTCTTACCCGATGAGTCGGTGCGAAGCGAAGAGGCGCGCCAGAGACTCCTCCGAGAAGCGCGCACCGCGTCCCGGCTCAGCCATCCGCACATCTGCCACGTCTATGAAGCCGGCGAGGCGGACAACCACGTGTATATCGCGATGGAGCTTCTCGACGGCCAGGCCTTGTCGGAGTCCATCCCTGCCGGGGGGTATCCCCTCGAGACCCTCGTTCGAATCGCCGGACAGATCGCCGAGGCGCTCTCCTACGCCCATCGCAATGGAGTCATCCACCGGGATCTCAAATCGAACAACGTGATCCTCACCACGGAGGGCCGGGCGGTGGTCCTGGACTTCGGCCTTGCCAAGCGCGAGGTGATGGACGAAGAGGGCTCGTCCGAAGCGCTGCGCATCGCGCCGACCGCGACGGGTACCGTCATGGGGACGCCCGCGTACCTGAGTCCGGAAGTCCTGCGGGGGGAGCGCGCGACGGCCCAGAGCGACATCTGGGCGCTGGGCGTGGTGCTGTACGACATGGCTTCGGGCGAGCTTCCCTTCAAAGGAGGTTCGATGGCGGAGCTGGGCAGCGCGATCCTCAAAGATCAGCCGGCGCCGCTGCCCGAGCGCGTCCATCCCGGACTGCGCACCCTGATCCAGCGTTGCCTCGCCAAGGAGCCGACCCAGCGGTACAAGCTTGCGAGTGAAGTGCACGCCGCGCTTCAAGTGCTGCAGCCCGGCTCCCATCCCTTGGGACGGACCGCACGTCCGCACTGGGGGCTCTATGCCGCCGGTGCCGTGGCGCTCGCGGCGATGGTCTTCCTGGGCATCAACGTGACTCGGTGGCGCGAGCAGACCACCGGCGGCGCTTCCGGAGGCCGCATCCGGTCGCTTGCCGTGCTTCCGCTCGCCAATCTGTCCGGCGATCCGCAACAGGAGTACTTTGCCGACGGCCTGACGGATGAGCTGATCGC
The DNA here is from genome assembly GCA_035635575.1 of Candidatus Dormiibacterota bacterium. Taxonomy (GTDB): domain Bacteria; phylum Eisenbacteria; class RBG-16-71-46; order SZUA-252; family SZUA-252; genus WS-7. The sequence goes on from DASQAV010000069.1 coordinate 966, forward strand.
GGATCTTGCCTCGATCAAGTCGCTGAAGGTGATCTCCCGCACCTCCGCCATGCACTACAAGGGCGCGAGGAAGCCGCTTCCCGAGATCGCGCAAGAGCTGGGCGTAGACGGAATCATCGAGGGGTCCGTGCTGCGATCCAACGACCGGGTGCGGATCAAGGTCCAGCTCATCGATGCCGCCAGGGACCGGCACCTCTGGACACAAACCTACGATCGGGATACGCGGGACGTCCTGGCAATGCAGAGCGAGGTGGGACGCGACATCGCCGAGAGGATCGATGTGGAGCTCACTCCGGGCGAGCAGGGACGCGTCGCCAATCCGCGGCCGGTCAACCCCCAGGCCCAGGAGCTCTATCTTCGCGGGCGGTACTACTGGAACAAGCGCGACAAGAACGCGCTCGTGCAGGCTCTGGACCAGTTCGATCGTGCGGTCCGGATGGATTCGACGTACGCCGTGGCTTACGCGGGCCTGGCGGATACATATGTTCTCATGCCTTTGTATGCGGGCAGCTTGCCGCAAGAGAGCTTTCCCAGGGCGAGGGCCGCCGCTCTCCAGGCGCTGAAGATCGACGAGCATCTCGCGGAGGCGCACGCCTCGCTGGGACGGGTGAAGCTTTTCTATGATTGGGATTGGACGGGGGCGGAGACCGAGTTCCGGCGGGCCATCGAGCTGAAGCCAAGTCTCTCGACGGCTCACCACTGGTATTCCATCTTCCTCCGCGACGTGGGCCGGCTCGAGGAAGCGATTTCCGAGGCGAATCGGGCGCTGGAGCTGGATCCCGTCTCGCTCATCATCAATACGAACCTGGGCGACACGTTCTTCTACGCGGGACAATTCGATCAGGCGGTGGCCCAGCACCGAAAGACCCTCCTTCTGGACGCGAGCTTCGCTCCGGCGCATCTCTATCTCGGCCGTGCCCTGGAGCAGAAGGGGCTCTTTCCGGAGGCCGTCGCGGAATTCCAAAGGGCGCGATCCCTGATGGGAGGGGGCTCTTATGCGCTGGGAGATCTCGCGCACGCCTATGCGTTGGCCGGCAAGAGATCGGACGCCAAAGGACTACTGACCGAGCTGTCGGAGCGTTTCAAGCGGGGCGCCAGCCTGGAAGTGGACATCGCGCTGGTCCATCTTGCGCTGGGTGACCGCGACCAGGCGTTCCAGTATCTGGAACAGGCCTACAAGGAGCGATCCGGGCTGAACGATCTCAAGGTGGATCCAAGATTCGGATCGCTTCGCGCGGATCCCAGGTTCCAGGACTTGCTCGTGCGGCTCGGGCTCAAGTCCTAGCGTCAAACCCTCCGCACCTAGAATCGGAAGTAGTGACCGGCCCAGAGACTGACGAAATGAAGCCGCTCGCCGCCCTTGCCCGCGTCGTCGGGCCCAGCGGTGTCGAAGTAGCGAACCGCGACGTCGATAGCGACCCTCGGCCGTAGGTAGTACTCCACTCCCACACCGCCGCTCCAGCCCAGTCCCCATCCGGATGACAGGATCTGGGCGCCGCTATTGGGAATGCGTATGCGGGACTCCCAGCCGGAGGGTCCTGCGCCGGCAACCGCGTAGGGCCTGAGGATTGCTTCCGGCGCGCGCAACACGAGGTTGGCCGTGATCGGGTACACGAAGAGTGACCCTCCGGCTCCTTCCGTCCGTGGGAATCTCTGGTATCCCCCCAGGAACTCGATTCCGCCGAAGCGTGCCTTCACCCAGAAATTGCGCCAGATCGAGATGCCCTTGGAAGTGCCGTACAGGCCCGCGAAACCTTCGCGCGGGTAGGCGAAGCTGGCGCCCAGAATCGTGGACCCGATGCCTCTCTCGGCCCATCCGCTGCGAGGGACGAATCCCAGGCGCTCCAAGTCCTCGCGCTTCAGCGTTCCCCGCGTGTCGTGGACATAGCGCGGATGCCGGAAGAGGTAGAGGTAATACCAGGGCTGGAGCAGATCCTCGAGGCAGGAGCGCAGGACGGGGATTTTCCGGATTCGATACCCGGGATAGGTCAATCCTGGCCCCGCCCGGTTCCACCCCGCGTTGAACGCGGGTCCGAACGGCGCGCGGTTTCCAACATCGGTGGCCACCAGGTGGGATCCCAGGGAAGGCGCGCTCGGGAATCCCCAGCGCACGGGCAGGAGAAGCCATGCCCATTCCCTGAGGACTTCCGGGTTGCGACGGTAATCGACACGGCTCGGCTCGGGCGTGAGGACCACCTGAAAGCGGCCGTAGGGAATGATCCGTGTCGAATCGCGGCGGGAGCCCGAAACGCTCTCGGTGTGGCCCAGGCCGGCGACCGCCTCCCATTCTCCCGGGTAGGGAAAGTTGCCGTGAGAGCCCGAGTTCCTGTCGTGGGAGAAGAGGCGTGTCGGATAATCCAGGACCATGTAGGCCCGCCCGCCCACGTAGACCACGGGATGCGTACCGTCCGCGATCTCGGGCCGATGGTCTCCCTGCGGCAGGTTCACGCTTCGAGCGTGGAAGAAGTAGTGCACCTGCTCGATGCCCGACCGGTCGGAGGTGAGAACCACATTGATGTGCTCCCAGTCTCCCTCGTGGTCCGCGATGTAGTCGTTCATCGGGTAGAAGTACCAGTACTGAACGACCACGCGATTTCGTCCGTCCAGGAAGGGGTGGGCGAAGACGGTCGGTTGGGCCCACGCGGCGCTGTCGGGCCCCGCGCGGAGCCGCGCGTAGGCCTTCCACCAGTCCCGAGGCCTCGAGCCCGGGAAGTTGAAATACCAGACCTCGAGCAGCTCCGGGTCGCTCTGGGAGCGCAGACCCAATGCGACAAGGTCCGCGAGAGAGTCGGGGCTCAGCCCGCGAAAGGGCAGATCTCGAAAATCGTTGAGCTGATACGGAGCCGCCCGGACCCGGTCCAGGCGAAGGGTGTCCGCGAAGAGCATCGGATGGACGGGGAGAAGCTGGGCCTTTCGGCCGTGGACGTTGATGTTGTCCCCTGAGGGGAGGACCAAGGTGGGCGCGAATCGCCGAACGAGCGACTCCAGCCCGGCGCGGCGGGATTCGGCAATCCCGTCCCCTCGCTCGCATTCTTCCGCGGGACCGAAAAGGGAGTCCGCCGCGGCACGCACGCCGACCAGGGGCGGCCTCTGATCGGGCCGGATCACGTCCAGGTAGGCGCCGCGCTGGTCTCGCGTGGAGGCGCAGCCCGACGCGGCGGCCAGCAGTATCAGCGCGTGCAGGAAGCGGCGCGCGGGAGATCCTCGTGGGACGTTCGCCATGGCTAGGGCCCGATGGCTAGTCCTTGAGGATAAACGTGATCTTCATGTTCACGCGATACTCCGTGATCTTTCCGCCCTCGATCCGGAGCTTCTGCTCCTGGATCCAGGCTCCTTTCACGTTCTGAAGCGTCTTGTTCGCCCGCTCGATGCCGATCCGGGTGGCGTCCTCGAAGCTCTTGGTGGATGCGGCCGTGATCTCGGTGACTCTGGCGACGGACATGGCGCGTGCTCCTTCTCGTGTCAGTTGGGGTACGATGGGGAATCGCCGCAACCAGCCTGGATCGGCCTTCGGCGCTGGAAGTGCCTGGGAAGATACTGCCGCGGACCGTCGTATGGCCACCACCATGCATGTCCATCCATAGTGCGCGCCCCTCCGCCGCAGGATGTACAATTGTCGTAGCGTGTAACTGCCTTCCTCAGCCCCAGTTCCCGGGACCCGGAGGGCTCCGAACATGAAATCAAAGGCTCGCGAATCGGGGTCCGAGCCGGAGGGCCGCATTCCCGTTGAGCGCGAGCTGGGTCTTCGGAAACTGGAGTAGAGCCGACAGCCATCGGCAAGCCGCGGACACGGGCCCTCTCCGGGGGGAGCTCCTAAGCGTGGAGCACCTGGAGGAGCGCGCGCGCGTCCTCGCCGCAAGCTACACGCTCGCGCGTAATCCCCGTCATCGCCCGCTCCCCTTCCTGCCGCGACTTCAAGAGAACGCCCGGGTCCTTCGTCGGAGTTACCAGATCCTGGCCACGGACGTGCGGCGAGGGGAGCCCGTGGCGCCGGCCGCGGAATGGCTTCTCGACAACTTCCATCTCGTCGAGGCCGAGATTCTCGAGGTTCGGAAGAACCTTCCGCAGCGCTACTACCTCGACCTTCCCAAGCTGGCGGTGCGGGAGCTGGCGGGGATGGCCCGGGTTCACGCCATGGCGCTCGAATTCATCCGCCACAGCGACGCGCGCTTCGACCTGCATCGTCTGACCCGCTTCGTGAGCGCGTACCAGATGGTGGCGCCGCTCACGCTCGGCGAGCTGTGGGCGTGGCCGAGCATGCTCCGCCTCTGCCTGATCGAGAACATCCGGCGCCTCACCGGCGAGATCATGGAGAGCCGGAACGGCGAAGCGGAAGCCGAGCGCTACTTCACGCGCTTCGAATCGATCGGGCCGTCGGATCCTCTTCCGCCGCTTCCCGAGAAACTGTCGAACGGATTCGTGGTTCACCTGGTCCAGCGCACGCGGGAGCTTGGCCCGCGGATCTCCGAGCTGCGGATCGAGCTGGAGCGGAGGCTCCAGAGCACGGGCTCCAGCGTGGACGATGCCGTCCGCGCCGAGCACCAGCTCCAGACCATGGGGCAGGCCTCCATGGGCAACTCGATCACCAGCCTCCGCCTGGTCGCGACGACCGACTGGAATCGCGCGATCGAGAAGGTGAGCCTCATGGAGCAGGTGCTCCAGCGCGATCCCGCCGGCGTCTATGGCCGGATGGATTTCCGGAGCCGGGACCGCTATCGGCAGGCCGTCGAGGAGCTGTCCGAGCCGACGGGGGAGGCGCAGCTTCGGGTGGCGCTTCGGGCGATCGAGAGCGCGCGGCAGGGGGAGAGGCGCGCGGAGGATCCGGGCGGGCACATCGGCTACCACCTGATCGGTCCCGGCCGCCGCGGCTTCGAGCTCGACGTCGCGTACGTTCCCCGCCTCAAACAGCGGATCCGCCGCTTCATCTTCAGGCACAACGTCGCCCTCTATCTCGGATCGATCTCGCTGCTCACGGCGCTGGCCGCGGCCGCCGCCATCCTCTATGCGCGGAGCTTCGGGGCTTCCCCGTCCCTCTTGCCCTGGGTCGGCCTGCTCACGCTCCTGCCCGCGAGCCAGCTTGCGACGGCGATCGTCCAGATCCTCGTGCATCGTGTCGCCAGGCCCAGGCGCCTGCCGCGGGTCGAGCTCAAGGGCGGAGTGCCCGAGGAGGCCCGCACCATGGTCGTGGTGCCCACGCTCCTCGCGAGCGCCGCGGGCGCGCGCGCGCAGATTGAGCACCTCGAGGTGCAGGCGCTCGGGAACGTGGATCCGAATCTTCACTTCGCGCTGCTCACCGATTATCCGGACTCGACCGAGGCCGAGCGGCCACAAGACGCGCACATCCTGGCGGCGGCGATCGAGGGAATCGAGGCGCTCAACGCCCGCTACGGAAACGGCCGGCGGGACCGCTTCTATCTGTTCCACAGGCCGCGGCAGTGGAACCCGCGGCAAGGCGTGTGGATGGGCTGGGAGCGGAAGCGCGGGAAGATCGAGGAGTTCAACGCCCTGCTCCGCGGCGCCACGAACACGTCCTTCCACATCATGGTGGGCGACCGCTCGATTCTCGAGAAGGTCCGCTACGTCATCACGCTCGACGCGGACACGCGATTGCCTCGGGACGCCGCCTGCGACCTGATCGGGATCATCCAGCATCCGCTCAACCGTCCGCATTTCGATCCCCGGCTGCGGCGCGTGACGGCCGGATACGGGATCTTGCAACCGAGGGTGAGCGTCACGCTTCAGAGCGCCGCCGGCTCGCTCTTCGCGCGCGTCTACGCGGGACACACGGGGGTCGACCCCTATACGACGGCGGTCTCGGACACCTATCAGGATCTCTTCGGCGAGGGCATCTTCACGGGGAAGGGTCTCTACGACGTGGACACCTTCATCGCGGCCCTGAAGGGACGGGTCCCCGAGAACGCGCTCTTGTCGCACGATCTCTTCGAGGGGCTCTATGCCCGGACCGCGCTGGTCTCCGACGTGGAGCTGGTTGACGACTTCCCTTCGAGCGTCCTGGCTCACGCGAGGCGCCAGCGCCGGTGGGTCCGCGGGGACTGGCAAATTCTAGCCTGGCTCTTCCCCTGGGTTCCCACGCGGCATGGCCTGGAGCGGAATCGCCTTCCTCTGGTCAGCCGCTGGAAGATTCTCGACAATCTCAGGCGAAGCCTCGTCGCGCCGGGCACGTTCGCGCTTCTTGCCTCGGGATGGACCTGGCTGCCCGGCTCGCCGTGGGCGTGGACCCTCGCGGTCATTGCGGGCATGGGGTTCCCGATCTATCCCCACCTGTGGCGTTCCCTGGGAGGACCCGCGGAGCACCAGCCGTTCGGTGTCTTCCTGCGCGACCTGCGAGAGGAGCTGGCGACCGCCGGGGCGCAGGTCCTCCTCGAGCTCACGCTTCTGGCCTACCACTCCTACGAGATGGTCCACGCCATCACGCTGACGCTGGTGCGGCTGCTCTTCACGCAGCGAAAGCTCCTCGAATGGGAGACCGCGGCCACCGCGGCGGCACGCTCGGCGGGGCTGACGGGCCGTCAGGGGTTGCGCGCATTCGCGAATGGGATGTGGGCGAGCCCGGCGGCGGCGACCGCCCTCTACGCCGCCGCGATCGCGCTCCGCCCCGGCGCGGTCCCGGCCGCCTCGTTCCTCCTCGTCTTGTGGTTCTCGGCGCCGCTCGTCGCGTTCTGGCTGAGCCGTCCCGCGCTTCCTCGAGCGATCGATCTCAGCCCGCGCGATGCGGAATACCTGCATTGGCTCGCCCGGCGCACCTGGACGTACTTCGCGGGCTCGATGGACGAATCGGGGCACTGGCTCCCGCCCGACAACATTCAGGAGAAACCCGCGCGCGTGGTGGCCGACCGAACGTCGCCGACGAACATCGGCATGGCCCTCCTGGCAACGCTCGCGGTTCACGACCTGGGCTTCCTGAATCACCGCCAGCTTCTGGATCGGCTCGACAAGACGATCACGACGGTGGAGAGCCTCGAGAAGCACGAGGGGCATCTCTTGAACTGGTACGACATCCGGAGCTTGGCGCCGCTCAAGCCCCGATACGTGTCGACGGTGGACAGCGCGAATCTGGCGGGGGCGCTCCTGGCCCTCGCGGCCGGACTGCGACAGCTGCATCAGGACGCCGAGCTCACGGAGGAGGAGAACCGCCTTCGAGCGCAGATCGCCGACCGGGCGGAAGCGATCGCCGATTCCATGAAGTTCGCGTTCCTGTACGACCGCGACCGCCGGATTTTCTCCATCGGATACCGGCTGGCGGACATGGAGGGTCCCGGAAGTCTCGATACCTCCTACTACGATCTGCTCGCGTCCGAGGCACGCCTTGCCAGCTTCGTCGCGATCGCGAAAGGGGACATTCCCCAGGAGCATTGGTTCCAGCTGGGCCGCGGTCTCGTGAGCGTCGGAGGGATTCCGACCCTGGTCTCCTGGAGCGGGTCGATGTTCGAATACCTCATGCCGCTCCTCCTCATGCGGAGCTACCCGGACACGCTGCTCCACCGTTCCTGCTCGAGCGCCGTCCGCGCGCAGATCGCCCATGGACGGCGCCTGGGCGTGCCGTGGGGGATTTCCGAGTCCGCGTTCAACGTGATGGACCGCCACGGGACGTATCAGTACAAGGCGTTCGGCGTGCCGGATCTCGGCCTGAAGCGAGGGTTGTCGGAGGATCTGGTGGTGGCGCCCTACGCCACGGCCCTGGCCGCGATGGTGGATCCCACCGAGGCCGCGGAGAATCTCAGGCGGCTGGCGCGCGAGGGGGCGGAAGGGGAGTTCGGGTTCTTCGAGGCGCTCGACTACACGCCGCGGGACACCGAGAAAACCGCGGCCGATCTGCCTCCGGCGGGCCCGGTCCGGCCCGTTGCGGTGGAAGCCTTCTTCGCGCACCACCAGGGAATGATCATCGTCTCCCTTGCCAACGCGCTCCTGAGCGGCCGGATGGTTTCCCGCTTCCATGCCGACGCCCGGATCCAGGCGACCGAGCTCCTACTCCAAGAGAGGGTGCCGCGCTTCGTCCCGCTGACGCAGCCGAGGCCGGTCGAGGTGACGCGCGTCACGCCTCCGGTTCCGACCTTGCGGCCCCGGCGCTTCCGGACTCCCGACAGCCTGTTTCCCCACGCGGCGTTTCTCTCCAACGGCCGATACGCGACGGTCGTCACCAATGCGGGCGGCGGCTGGAGCTCCTGCCGCGGCCTTTCGGTCACGCGGCAGCGCCGTGACCGCGTCTCGGATCCGGGCAGCCAGTACCTGTACCTCCGCGACGTTCGTAGCGGGGCGGTCTGGTCCGCCACCTATCAGCCGATCCGGAGCGATCCGGACGGGTACCGGACCACCTTTTTCGCGGACAAGGCGGAGATCCGGCATCGCGGCGAGGACATCGAATCCCTGCTCGAGATCGCGGTCTCCACCGAGGATGACGTGGAGGTGCGGCGCCTCTCGCTCACGAACCTGAGCCCCTATCAACGCGAGATCGAGATCACGAGCTACGTCGAAGTGGCGCTCTGGCCGCCGGCGGAGGATCTGGCGCATCCCGCCTTTGGAAAGCTGTTCCTCGAGACGGAGTGCCGTCCCGAGACCGCTTCGCTCCTCTGCGGCCGCCGCAAGCGGTCCGGTGACGAGCCCGGTGCGTGGGGCATCCACGTGCTGAGCCTGGAGGGACGTCCGCAGAGCGCCGTGGAATGGGAGACCGACCGCATGCGCTTCCTGGGCCGCGGCCGCGGACCCGAGGATCCGATCGCACTCGACGGGCGCGCCCTCTCCGGGACGACGGGCGCGACGCTGGATCCAATCCTGAGCCTGCGTCAGCGCATCCGGCTCGCGCCGGGAGGATTCGCGCGGCTCGCCTTCGCGACGGGAATGGCACAGGATCGGGAAGCCGCGATGGCGCTCTGCATGAAGTACGCGGACCCGACCTCCGCGCCGAGAACGTTCGCGCTGGCGTCGACTCAGCTCTCGATCACGCTTCGCCATCTCGGCATCTCGATCGACGAGGCGCAGCTCTACGAGCGTCTCGCCTCGCGCGTCTTCCACACGGACCGCTCGCTGGGACCCACGGCCGAGATCCTCCAGAGCAACACCCTCGGGCAAGCGGGGCTCTGGAGTCATGGCATCTCGGGCGATCTGCCGATCCTGCTTCTCCGCGTGGTCGAGGGGAACGATCTCTCCCTGGTGCGCCAGGCGCTGCGCGCCCAGGACTACTGGCGGCTGAAGGGACTGAGCGCGGACGTCGTGATCCTGAACGAGCACCCCGTGGGGTATCGAAACGAGATCCATGAGCAGCTCAACACGCTGCTCGAGGGCGGTCCCTGGGGCGCCTGGAAGGATCGGGCCGGCGGCACGTTCCTGCTCACGGGGGACGGCATGGGCGCGCCCGACCGGCAGCTTCTCCTGGCGGTGGCGCGCGCGGTGCTGAGCGGAGACGCGGGAAATCTCCAAGAGCAGCTGGATCTCCCGTATCCGATTCCGGAGTGGCCCCCTCCTCTCGAAATCGAAAAGACACCGGCGGGTCTCCTCTCGGACGGATCGCCCGATATCGATGTTCCGGAGCTCAAGCTCTGGAACGGGCGCGGCGGATTCACTCCGGACGGGAAGGAGTACGTCATCGTGATGAACGGCCAGGACGAGACCCCGCTCCCCTGGGCCAACGTGCTCGCCAATCCTCGATTCGGGTCGGTCGTCACCGCGGCGGGGCCCTCCTACACCTGGTCCGAGAACAGCAGGGAAAACAGGCTCACGCCGTTCGCGAACGATCCTGTGACCGAGGCGACGGGAGAGGCGATCTTCCTGCGAGACGACGAGTCGGGCGCGGCGTGGGGAGCGACCCCGGGCCCGATGCGCCGGAGCGCGGAGAGCGGCCGGTGGCTCGTGCGCCATGGCGCGGGCGTGACACGGTACGTGCATCGCGAGCGGGGCATCCGGCACGAGCTCGCGATCTTCGTGCATCCGTCCGATCCGGTGCGGTTCGCCCTGCTCACGGTGGCGAACCAGTCCGGCCGGCCTCGCCATCTCAGCGCCTTTGGATACAACGAGTGGAGGCTGGGTCCGCCGCGCTCCGGGGAGGAGCTGCACGTGTGGACCGAATCCGATCCGGAAACCTCCGCGCTCCTGGCCCACAATCCGTACAACCAGGGGTTCCGGGGCAGGGTTGCCTTTGCCCATGCGGGGCCGCTCGTATCGCGGACCGGAGACCGGATGGAGTTCCTGGGGCGGAACGGCACGATCGCGCGGCCGGCGGCCCTGGTGCGCCGGCGCCTGTCCGACACCGTCGGCGCGGGACTGGATCCCTGCGCGGCGCTCCACGTGGCCCTCGCCCTCGAGCCGGGAGAGACGCGCCAGATCGTCTTCCTCCTGGGCCAGGGGGAGGATCGCGCCCACGCCCTGCGGCTGGTTCGCGCGAATAGCCAGGTACCCAGCGCCCTGCAAGTCCTGGGAGACGTGGAGCGATCCTGGGATCGGCTCCTGGGCGCGGTGGAGGTACGGACGCCGGACGATTCTTTCGACTTCATGATGAACCGATGGCTGCTCAACGAGTGCGTGTCCAGCCGGTACTGGGCACGCACCGCGTACTACCAGCCCGGCGGCGCCTACGGTTTTCGCGATCAGCTCCAGGACGTCATGGCGCTCACCTTCGCGGCCCCCGATCTCTACCGAGAGCACATCCTCCGGGCCGCGGGGCGGCAGTTCCGGGAAGGGGACGTGCAGCACTGGTGGCATTCCCACTCGGGGGCGGGCGTGCGCACGCGCTGCTCCGACGATCGCCTGTGGCTTCCCTGCGCGGTCGCCCGCTACATCGAGTCGACCGGCGACAAAGCCATTCTCGAGGAGCGGGCGCATTTCCTCGAAGCCCCGCCGCTCGAGCCCGATCAGGTGGAGGCGTACGGGCATCCCTCGCACTCGGGTGAAGACGGCTCGCTCTACGAGCATTGCACCCGCGCCATCGACCGAAGCCTGACGTCCGGACCGCACGGCCTTCCTCTCATCGGAAGCGGCGACTGGAACGACGGAATGAACCGTGTCGGGCATCACGGGCGGGGAGAAAGCGTCTGGCTGGCCTGGTTCCTCTCGAGCGTTCTGAAAGACTTCTCCGGCATCGCGCAAGGCCGGGGAGACGAGGATCGCGCGGCGCGCTACCGGAGCGAGGCGGATCGCCTGGCCGCCGTCATCGAGCAAGCGTGGGACGGGAACTGGTACCGGCGCGGGTATTTCGATGACGGCACGCCGCTGGGCTCCGCCCAGAGCGAGGAATGCCGCATCGATTCCGTGGCGCAGTCCTGGGCCGTGCTCTCCGGATCCGCCCCTCCGCAGCGCGCGGAGCGCGCCATGGATTCGGTACGGACCCACCTGATCCGCCGTGACGCTCGCGTCGTCCTGCTCCTGACCCCGCCTTTCGACACCTCCGCGCTGGATCCCGGCTATATCAAGGGGTACCCGCCGGGCGTGCGGGAGAACGGGGGCCAGTACACGCATGCCGCCCTCTGGGTCCTGATGGCGGTGGCCCGCCTCGGAAGCGGGGACGAGGCCGTCGAGCTCTTCCACCTCCTCAACCCCATCAACCACGCGCGCACGCCGGCGGACGTCACGCGCTACAAGGTGGAGCCCTACGTCGTCGCCGCCGATGTGTACGCCCATCCCGCGCACGTGGGCCGCGGCGGATGGACGTGGTATACGGGGTCGGCGGCCTGGATGTATCGTGCGGGACTGGAGACGATACTCGGCGTCAAGCGCCGGGGGGCCGCGTTCTCCCTGGATCCTTGCGTTCCCTTCGCCTGGCCCGGGTTCTCGGCCGTGCTCCGGATCGGGAGGACACGCTACGAGATCACCGTGGAGAACCCGAAGCAGCGCTGCCGCGGCCTCGCCACGGTGGAGCTGGATGGCGTTTCCGTCGACGCGGCCGCCATTCCCTTGCGTGATGACGGGGGAGTGCACCGGGTGCGCGCGGTCATCGGCGATCCGGTGATGGCCGGGAGCGGCGTTTAGGGGGACTTCCGGGGTAAAAGCGAAGAGGCGGCACCTTTCGGTGCCGCCTCGAGCGGTTCTACGGGCGATTCAGCCGGGCTGGTTACGCCTTGCGGACGTTCGCCGCCTGCAGGCCCTTCGGGCCCTTCACAACCTCGAACTCCAGGCGCTCGCCCTCGGCCAGGGTCTTGAAGCCCTCA
>DASQAV010000070.1:0-5255 GCA_035635575.1 Candidatus Dormiibacterota bacterium
CCTGCTCGCTTCCCTGAGCGGCGTTCCCTTCTACTTCTGCTCGGGTGCCGAGCTGCCGCTGGTGAAGGAGCTTCTCGCGAAGGGAATGGGGTTCGGGCCTGCCACGGCGATGATGCTCGCGGTGCCCATCGTGAACCTTCCAACCTTCGGGGTCGTGGCGAAGTGGCTCGGACCCCGCCCGGCGTTGCTTTACCTCGTAATGATCGTGGTGTTCACGACGCTGCTCGGGGCGATCGCGGGTCTCTTCACCACGTTCTAGCTCTTCCTTGGCGGCTTCGACGGGCGGATCTCGACGGCGCTCGCGAGCGTCCTCGGATCGTGGTGCAGGAGGTCGAGCACGACGCGGCCGATGTCCTCCGGCTGGACCTTCCACGCATCCTCGGGTCCGGGCTCGTGGCGGTCGAAGTGGGTCGCGACGCTGCCGGGCATGAGGTAGGTCACCTTGATCCCGTCGTACCGCACCTCCTGCATGAGCGCCTCGCTCATCCCGTTCAGCCCGAACTTGGAAGCATTGTAGGCGGTGGCGGAGGGGAAGGCGTTCTTCCCGGCGAGGCTCGAGATGTTGATGATGTACCCGCCGCCACGCTTTCTCATGCGTGGGATCGCCTCCCGAGTGCAGAGAAACACCCCGGTGAGGTTGGTCTCGATGACCGAGTTCCAGTCTTGAAGGGTCATCTCCTCGAGATTCTTGAAGAAGCCGACGCCCGCGTTGTTGACCAGGATGTCCACCCCGCCGAAGGCACGATCGGTTTCGGCGAAGAGGGACCGCACCTCGTCCTCGCGCCGGACGTCGCAGTGTCGCGCGAGCACGCGCTTGGGATGCGCGCGCTCCAGCTCCTTCCCCGCCGCGGCGACCTCCCCCTCGTTTCTCGCGGAGATCACCACGCGGGCGCCCTCCTGGAGCAGCGCTTCCGCGATCGCGCGGCCGATTCCCTTGGTGCTGCCGGTCACGATGGCTGCCTTCTCCTTGACGCCTGCTCCGTTCATAGAACTTCCTCCAGCGCCTGCTGCAGCTCGGCGAGCTTTCCGGTGAAGAAATGATCGGCCCCCTTCACGATCCGGAGCCTAACGGGTCCCAGCTTCTGCCATTCCTGGACGTACCGGGCCAGGGTCTCCGCGGAGCCGTAGCGGTCATGCTCCCCCTGCACGATGGCGAGCGGCCAGGGGATCCGGTTCAGGAAATCGAACGCGTGGTTCTCCACCGGGAGCCCGAGTGCGATGAAGCGCTCCACGCCGGGGTCGGTGAGCGCCCATTGCAGGCCGATCCAGGAGCCGAAGGAGAATCCGGCGCCCCAGAGCTCCTTTCGTCCAGACCGCTCGCGGGCGAACGCGGCCGCGGCCGCAAAATCCCCGACCTCTTCATTCCAGCCCGAGAAGGTGCCCTCGCTCCTGCCAACACCACGGAAATTGAAGCGCAGCGTGGGATGGCCCGCGGCATCGAGGACGCGATACACGGTGTGCACGACCTTGCTGTGCATGGAGCCGCCGTGGGCGGGATGAGGATGGCCGATCACGGCCGCCGGGAGCCCGGTGCCCGGATCGGACCACAGCCCTTCGATCCGGCCAGAGGGACCGGGACAGTCGACTGCCGTCACGGTGCGGGCTGCGGATGGAGAAGGCTCCACGATTTGCCGATCTCCTTCGTAGGGGCGCGGATGGGGCGTCAATTCCGGCGTTTTCGGTATGGAGTGTCTCCGCTATAATGCACCTGCTCAAGCACCAAATCCCGCCTGAGGAGGTTTTCGCGTGGCAATCCGCGTCGAGAAGGAAACCATGCACGGCCTGAGCCGCGCCGAGCTTCTGGACATGTACCGGCTGATCCTTCTCTCGCGCAAAATGGACGACGAGGAGATCAAGCTCAAGAAGCAGAACCTCATCTTCTTCCAGATCTCGGGCGCGGGGCACGAAGCCGTGCTGGTCGCGGCGGGCAAAGCGCTCAAGGCCGGGTACGACTGGTTCTATCCCTACTACCGGGACCGCGCGCTGATGCTGACCCTCGGCATGACCCCGACGGAAATGCTCTACCAGGCGGTCGCGGCCGCGGCGGACCCGAATTCGGGCGGACGCCAGATGCCGGCGCACTGGGGGCTGAAGCGGGCGAACGTCGTGTCGCAGTCCAGCCCCACCGGAACGCAGTTCCTCCAGGCAGTGGGATGCTCCGAGGGAGGGCGGTTCCTCTCCGTCCTGAAAGACATCAAGAACCGTCCCGCGTTCCACGAGGACGAGGTCGTCTACGTCTCGTCCGGCGAGGGCACCACGAGCCAGGGAGAATTCTGGGAGGCGCTGACGACGGCGGCGACGAACAAGACTCCGGTGCTATTCCTCATCACGGACAACCAGTACGCGATCTCGGTTCCCGTCGAGGTGCAGACTCCCGGAAGCGACATCTCGCGCTGTCTCGGCGGCATTCCCGGCCTCCGCATCATGAAGGTGGACGGCACCGACCCCATCGCTTCGTACCGCACCATGACCGAAGCGGTGGCGCACCTGCGCGCGCGCCGCGGTCCCGTGATGGTGCACGCCTCGGTCGTGCGCCCCTACGGGCACTCGATGTCGGACGACGAGCTTTCCTACAAGCCCCCCGCCGAGCGCGAAGCGGAGGCGAAGCGCGACCCGCTCGTCACCTTTCCGGCGTTCCTGGTCCGGGAGGGGTTCGCGACGCAGGACGTGATCGAGGGAATCCAGAAGGAGGTCGCGGAGACGATCGCGAAGGCGGAGGCGGACGCGTTGAAGTCGCCGCAGCCCGATCCCGGGACTGCGCTCCGCCACGTGTACTCCTCCAAGGTGGACCCGACCTCGAAGGCCTTCGAGACCGAGCCCAAGCCCGAGGGCGGACCGGAGACGATGGTCACCCTGATCAACCGGTGCCTGCGCGACGAGATGGCCCGCGATCCGAGCATCGTCGTCTTCGGGGAGGACGTCGCCGATGCGACGCGCGAGGCGGCGCTGACCCAGGTGTCCGGCAAGGGGGGCGTGTTCAAGGTCACGCACGGGCTCCAGAAGCAATTCGGCAAGGAGCGGGTGTTCAATTCGCCTCTGGCCGAGGCCAACATCATCGGCCGCGCCATCGGGATGGCGACGCGTGGGATCAAGCCGGTCGTGGAGATCCAGTTCTTCGATTTCATCTGGCCGGCGATGATGCAGATCCGGAACGAGATGGCGATGCTCCGCTGGCGGTCCAACGGCGACTTCTCCTGCCCCATGGTCATCCGCGTGCCGATCGGCGGATATCTGCAGGGCGGATCGATCTATCACAGCCAGAGCGGCGAGAGCATCTTCGCGCACAACCCGGGGCTTCGGATCGCGTACCCCTCGACGGCGATCGATGCGAATGGCCTGCTCCGGACGGCCATCCGCTCCGACGACCCGGTGTTCTTCCTCGAGCACAAGCACATCTACCGCCAGCCCTTCGCGAAGGGGCAATATCCCGGGCCCGATTACATGATTCCCTTTGGAAAGGCGCGCGTCGCGCGCGAGGGGAAGGACATCACCGTCGTGACCTGGGGAGCCACCGTGAACCGGGCGCTCCTCGCGGCGCAGCGGCTCGAGGCGGACGGGGCGAGCGTGGAGGTGCTGGACCTTCGCACGATCATCCCCTTCGACATGGATGCCATCGCGCGTTCGGTGAAGAAGACGTCGCGCGTCCTGGTGCTTCACGAGGATGTGCTAACGGGGGGATTCGGCGGAGAGATCGCGGCGCGGATCGCGGAGCATCTCTTCGAGTCGCTGGACGCGCCGGTGCGCCGGATTGGTGCGTTAGACACTCCGGTCGGCTACGCGCCCGCTCTCGAGGACGCCATCCTGCCCCAGGTGGATGGCATCGAGAAGGTGCTGCGGGAGCTCAGAGCGTACTAGGCAATCTACGGCGAAGGATTGAAAGTAATCTGCCTCTTTGCCATGGTTGCAACATTGATCGTCCAGATCGTGCCGTTCGTATAACTTGGATCTACGGAGCTGAATCTAACGTACGCGATTTGATTGCCATCAGGACTCCAACTAAACCCGTCTCCGCATCCCTCGGTCGTTAGCTGGAGGGGCTGCGAGCCGTCTCGATTGACTACCCACAGTTGGGCCGCACCGCCCGCGGACGGATGGGAAAGGTATGCGATCCGTCGGCCGGTAGGTGATACCCGAGGATACATCGCCTCGGAGGCGATCTGCACCGCGTTGGTACCGTTCGTATCCGCGACTCCTATCCCCACGACTTGCGGCCAGTATCCAGTGAACGCGAATGATGTGTCGCCAGGAATCCAGTCCGGTGAGAACCAACCCGGGTCTCCGATTCTCTGTGCGAACCCACCCGAACTTGACCCGATGAAGATTCCCGGGCTCGCCCCGGTGGCCACAAAATAGAGGAGACGCTGGCCGCTCCAGCTGATCGCTGGGCCAAAGGCACCGCTGCTGGAATTGGTCACCTGTATTGCTGAAGCGGGGTCAATTGAGTCCCCAGCAAACGTTACCTTCCAGATTTGACCATGGGCGTTGAACAGAACAAACGCACCGTCTCGACTCAGCGTCGGGCTATCCAACCCTTCGTAGATCCTTCGCATGCCCTGTCCGGACGAATCTGCTTTCCAGAAACCCTCCAGCGAGAGATTGAAGGCCTGCAGGATTTGTCCCGAGCCGGGGGGATATTCGTAGATGCTGTCGAGCGGTATGTGATTGAAGTAGAGAGTCGCACCGTCAACGCTCCACAAGGGGCTACCGTACGCTGGCCGAAAGGTCTTCGGTCGCATGGCGTTCTTGATGGATGTGGGTGAGCTGCACCCGCAAAACCAGAGGATCGCTACGAACAACAAGCGTATGGCGCGGTGGGCCATCGGCCTGGCTATCCTCCGCTCGAAACAAAATCACTACTGAACCAGAGTTACGCGTCCGTCTTTCCTTTGAACCTTCCCTTGCTCGATCAGGTTCTCCAAATGTGCCTCGAGCGTTCGCGCGGCCAGCTCCGCGGCGGCACCCGGGGTGTCCTTGTAGACCTCCTCCCGCAGCGCCTCCTCGGTCATCGCTCCGCCCTCGAGCGCACGCAGGATTCGCGACTCGCGCTGGCGCCGGTGCTCGATCAGGGCCTCGATGAGATGCGGCACGCCGCGACTCGGCGGCCCGTGGCCAGGAAGGAGCGCCAGGGCACCCAGCTCGCGAATCCGCTCGAGCGACCGCATGTACTCCCCCATGTTCCCGTCCGGCGGATTGATCACCACGGTACCCAATGTAGAGACGAGGTCCCCCGCGATGAGCGTGTGCGACCGCTCCTC
>DASQAV010000071.1:0-5764 GCA_035635575.1 Candidatus Dormiibacterota bacterium
CTCCTCTCAACCGAGAAGCTTCTGGAATTTGTGCTGCGACTTCACGATGGTGTATCCGAGGTCCTTGTAGAACTGGTGGGCCTCGGTCCGGAGGGTATTGGACCGGAGCATCAATTGCTTGAAACCCCGCTCGAGCGTCCATGCTTCCGCGGCGGCCATCAGGGCACGGCCGATCCCACGGCCGCGGAAGCGCGAATCCACCACCAGACCGCCCACCTCGACGTAGGTCCCGGACACGATGAGGGGCAGGCAGAAGAGGTGGACCCAGCCCACGACCTCGCCGGCATCGTCCACGGCCACGATGACCTTGGAATCGTTGCTCCCCTCGATCTCGCGGAACCGGGCCTCGATCTGGGCGCGCGTGGACGGATAGCCCAGCTCGCCCGCCAGGATCGCGACGCGATCCGCGTCCGCCAGGGTCATCTCGCGCACCGTCGTTGTTCTACTGCCGCCCATGGGGACTCGATATTCGCGCGGTGATTTCGCCCGCTAGAAGAGGAAGATCCCGAACGTCACCGGGACGATCCGGGTCTTGAAGTCCTTCATCGCGCCGCTCACGCCCTCGTTGGTGTAGATGTTCTCGATCTTCCCCTCGAGGAAGGCGTGCACCGGAAGCCCGGGGACATCGATGTTCACCCCGCCGCCGCCGTTGATCCCGAACTTGGTGGTCGACGTGCTCGCCGGCGCGCCGGCACCTTCCAGATTCGCCTTGATGTTGTAGGTCCCGACCCCGGCGAGGAGATACGGCTTGATCGGACCCGGGATCGGCAGGCCGAACCGCGCGTCCGCGATGCCGGACAGGACCCGTTCGCTTCCGGAGAAGCCCACGTTCTGCTGATCCAGCGAGAAGTGGTTGTACGAGAAATTCCCCTGCAGGCCGAAGGGCATCATGGGCAGGTTCAGCCGCACGATGCCCGAGCCATGCCAGCCCTTCTTGAACGCGTCCTTGGCGTCGGAGACCGGGATGCTGGCGCCTCCGCCGAACCCGATCTGGAATGGCTTCACCGGGAGCGGGGACGCGATGGCGGCCGCGGGAAGGAAGCACAGAAGCAGGAACGAGAAGAATGCGCGTGATCGCATGATGGGTCTCCTGGAGCGGGTGAAGAAAATGGAGGACCGAGAGAGAGTCTGGCTCGAACGGTCAGCGCAGGGTAGCGAAGCTACCGCGGATGCGCAAGCGAGGCCAGCGCGGGGAGCTGATGGCTGTAGATCAGATACCCACCGATGCCCACGACGCAGAGCAGGAACAGGATGGTCAGCACGAGGACCAGAACCACCCTGGTGCGGGCGCCCTGCTGCAGCTCGTAGAAGCGCCAGAGCAGCTCGGCCTTTTCCTCGGGCGTGAGGGGCCGGCGGAGCATCAGCTTCTGCACCACCTTGGGGAGGCGCTTGGGGTCGCCCCGGTACTTCCCATTCCAGCGCGGCAGGGGCAGATCGGGCCGGAGGGGATCGACCTCGACTCCTTTTTCGTGCTTGTCCATCGATTCTCCGGGTTCGAAACGCGCGAAGCCGACGGAACCGGCGCCGGGCCGTTGACGTAAGGGCCGCGTGCGGGCCACAATGCCGGCTCCCGTAAACGTCAGCCCCCCTTGCTCTATCCAATCGTGGGTACGCCGGCCGTCACGAAAGGGGATTCATGCCGTTCCGTCTTCCGTATCTTATCGGTAGGAATCGCCGGACCTTGAATCTCGTGGCGGCGCTCATCCTCTTGTCCTTCGCGCTGATACCGCGCTCCGCGCCGGCCTCCTTCAAATCCTTCCTTCCCGGTGGGGAGGGCACCGTGTTCCCCAGCGCCGCGGATGGAAGGGCCACCGCCATGCCGACGGTTCAGGCGTACCAGCTCTCGGGCGACGAGCGGATCAAGCTCGACGGACATCTCGACGACCCGGCCTGGGAAAAAGCGGAGGCGGGGAGCGGATTCAAGGTATGGGAGCCCGATCGTGGGACGATCCCGACCGAGGAGACGGTCTTCAAGGTGGCCTACGACGAGAACGCGATCTATTTCGGCGTGGCGTGCCTGGAGAAGGATCCTTCCAAGGTGACGGCGCGCCTCTCGCGGCGCGACCGCTTCAGCAACTCCGACATCGTCAGCGTGTACATCGATCCCTATCTCGACAAGACGACCGGGTACAACTTCAAGGTGAACCCGCTCGGCGTGCTGCTCGACAGCTACATGTACAACGACGGGGACCGCGACGATAACTGGGACGCGGTCTGGGAAGCCGAGACCTACCGGGATTCGGACGGGTGGTACGTGGAGATGCGGATCCCGTTCTCGGCCATCCGCTACCGCACCGCCCCGTCGATGACCTGGGGCCTCGAGGTCTATCGCTACATGCACGGGCGCGGGGAAGACACCGCCTGGGTCACCTGGGATCGCGCCGAGAAGGGGTTCGTGAGCCGGTGGGGCCAGATGACCGGGATCCGCGGCGTGCCCTCTCCACGTCAGCTCGAGATTATGCCCTACGTGATGGGCAGGGCGACCGATCCCCCGACGATCGGCAAGGAGAAGATCGACAAGTTCGAGAACGTGGGGGCCGACGTGAAATACGGCATCACCGCGGATCTCGCCCTGAACGCCACGGTGCAGCCCGATTTCGGCCAGATCGAGGCGGATCCGGCCACGCTCAACCTCTCTCCGTTCGAGACCTTCTACGAGGAGAAGCGGCCCTTCTTCATCGAGGGGAGCCGGCTCTTCCAGCATCCGGACTTCAACCTCTTCTACTCGCGCCGCATCGGCACCGGCGATCCGAACTCGCGCATCCGGTACGCCGGCAAGCTGACGGGGAAGGCCGCGGGCAACACGACCATCGCCGCGCTCGTCGCGTCCTCCGACATCACGGGACGCGGGCAGGCGCACAATCTCTTGAAGAATGGCGACCGGCTCTCGCGCTACTTCGTGGGCCGCTTCGGAAGGCAGTTCAACGGCGGCCGCCAGCGGTTCAACTTCATCGGCACGGCCGTCGTGAACACGGCAAATCGCGACGTGTTCGGCGAGTTCGCCTCGCGCGAGGCGTACACCTCGGGGATCGACTTCGATCTCTTCTCGAAGAACCGCACGTACAATATTCAGGGATCGGTGGTGAGCTCCGTCATCGCTCCCGAAGGCTCCGCCAGCGATTCCACCCTGGACACCGCGCGGCGCTTCGGGTCGGGTGGAGCGCTCGACATCCGCAAGGTCGGCGGAACATGGCGCACGGGCGTGACCGGACGCTGGGAATCGGCCAAGCTGGACATCAACGACATCGGCTTCCTGGCATCCCCGGACGAGATGGACTTGAGTGGATTCATCACGAACATCTACAACCCGGAAGGGAAGAGCAAGACCTGGAACCAGGGGAACGCCAATCTCAATTTCTGGAAGAATTTTCTCTACGGGGCGCGGAAGGGCTACGACATCAATACGGGGCAGGAGGTCTGGGCCTACGGCCGCGGGCACAAGCAGTGGATGGGCTCCGAGCTGAACTGGTGGCGGCAGTTCCGCGATTACCGCGAGACCTGGGGCGGCATCAATGCCCAGGTCGAAGGGACGCGCCGGTACGAGACCCGCGGCGGGCCGCTCATGCGGGAGCCGGCGACGTACGGAGGCTGGCTGGGCTACAAGACCGACACGCGAAAGAGCCTCGTGGTGTCCGTCGAGGGGAATCACTTCCGCGACACGTCCCTCAACGAAGACACCAATGCCACGCTGGGAGTCACCTGGAATCAGAGCAGCGCGGTGAATCATGACCTCCAGATCTCGTTCCACAACCGGCAGGACGACACGCAGTGGATCGACGCTCCCGGACCCTCGTACGTATGGCCCGTGCAGGTTGGAATCGGCGGCATGAGCTATGTCTTCGGCCGCATCCACCAGCAGACCGCAAGCCTCACCCTGCGCACCAACGTGCTCTTCAGCCGCGACAAGTCGCTCGAGATCTACGCGCAGCCCTACATCACCGTGGGGGACTATTCCCAGCTGCGGGAGCTGATCCGGGCCGATACCTACGACTTCGCGAACTACACCGCTTCGGGACGGGACCCACAAGACTTCAACTTCAGATACACGGCGGTGAACTGGAACGTGGTCTACCGGTGGGAGTATCGCCCGGGGAGCACGATTTATCTCGTGTGGACTCAGGGGCGGCAGGACTACGACCAGCGGAACTTCCACGCCTCGCCGGGATCGTTCCGGAACGACGTCCGCATCGGCAGCCTCTTCGGAACGGAACCCGAGAACAAGGTGCTCGGCAAGATCACGTACTGGTTCGCGATCTGACGTAAGATCCGGGGCGTGAAGCCCTGGATCAAGCGCTGGCCCGAGGACGCGGTCGAGCGGGCGCGCTACGCCGAATCCATCTTCCACCGCGTCGCCCCCCGCTACGACGTCCTGACGCGCGCGCTCTCGTTCGGGCAGGACGGCCGCTGGAAATCCAGGCTCGTCGCGGAGACGCTTCGCGCGGGCGCGAGCACGAGCGTCCTCGACCTCGCGACCGGGACCGCCGCGGTTCCCATCTTGATGCGGCGCTCCGGGCATCGCGGACCGATCGTGGGACTGGACCGGAGCGGGGACATGCTCTCCCGCGCGCGCGCCAAGTGCGCGGGCCTTGGGCGCGTGACCTTCCTCCGCGGGGATCTGAGCCGCCTCCCCTTCGCGTCCGAGCGCTTCGATGCGGTCACGATGGGCTACGGGCTCCGCTATCCCGCCGACCTTCCCGCGTTCCTGCGAGACGTGCTCCGCGTCCTTCGCCCCCAGGGCCGATTCCTGAGTCTCGACTTCGGCCTGCCGGAATCCGCCTCCACTCGGTCGCTTGGAATGGGATACCTCTATCTCGCGGGGTCCTTCTGGGGATTCGCCCTCCACGGCCGCCCCGGCACCTACCATCACATCGTGGAATCGCTCCGGGCCTACCCCGGGCAGCGCGCGCTTGCGGCGGTGATGAAGGACGCGGGGTTTGCCGATATCCAGATCGAGGAACACATGGGTGGAATGGCCGCGGCCATCACCGGCCGGAAGCCCTGATCGCCCGCAAGTCCTGATCGCGTTTGGGTTATCCTTGTCCTCGGACCGGGGCCATTCGCCTCGGCACGCACAACCCATAGAGGTCTGCGAATGTCCCTGCTCGTCATCGTCCTGATCCTCGTCCTGGCTGCGGTCGCTGTGCTCGCAATCCCGGCCATCCGCCGCTTGCTACTCACGCCCTTCCTCATGCGTGCTCTGGCCCGGGCGCTCCCGCGCATGGGGGACACGGAGCGGATCGCGCTGGAGGCGGGCACCGTCTGGTGGGACGGGGAGCTCTTCTCCGGCCGTCCCCGCTGGAAGAAGCTCCTCGCCTTCCAGAACAAGCCGCTCAGCCCGCGCGAGCGCGCGTTTCTCGACGGTCCCGTGGAAGAGCTGTGCGGGATGGTCGAGGAATGGAAGGTGGAGCGGGATGGCGATCTCTCCCCGGAAGCCTGGCGGCTCATCAAGGAGAAGCGATTCTTCGGGATGATCATCCCCGAGGAGTACGGCGGTCTGGGGTTCTCCGCCATCGCCAACTCGGCGGTCGTGACGAAGATCTCGAGCCGGAGCGTGGCGGCCGCGGTCACCGTGATGGTCCCGAACTCGCTCGGCCCGGCCGAGCTTCTTCTCCACTACGGGACCGAGGAGCAGAAGCGCCACTATCTCCCTCGCCTCGCGACCGCGGAGGAGATTCCGTGCTTCGCGCTGACGGGACCCGAGGCGGGAAGCGACGCTGCCTCCACGAAGAGCCGGGGGGTCGTCTGCCGCGGCACCTACCAGGGC
>DASQAV010000072.1:0-6029 GCA_035635575.1 Candidatus Dormiibacterota bacterium
GAGAACGCCCTGAAGCTCCTCATCCTGGACGGGGCTTCGGATCCGCTCTGGAACGAACGAGTCGCTCCCAGCGAGGACGCGACCCTTCAAGTGGTGCCCGTGGACGTCGCGTCTTCCCTGAATCGAGCGCTCTCGACCCGGCCGGAGCTCTCGATCGCAAGCGCTGTCGTGAATCGGCGCCACGCCGAGAGCGCCTTCGCGCACGACGGCATCTGGCCCAGCCTCGACGCCGTGGTGTCCTACGACCGGTTCGGTCTCGCGGGCTCCTCGAATCCGACAGGTTCGGGCGGAAGCCTCCCGTCCAATCTCGACGGGACGTTCAGCCGGTCCTTCGAATCGCTCGGGCGCGGCGACTACGACGCCGTGCGCGCCGGAGTGGTCCTGGGGCTTCCCATCCTCAATCGATCCGCGCGCGGAAATGCGGCCGTGGCCCGCCATGTCGAGCGGCAAGCCGAGGCCGGCGCGGCCCAGGTGCGGAAGAACATCCAGGCCGAGGTGCTGGACGCCGCGGCAGCGCTCGAGACCGCCGGGCAGAGAATCGAGGCCGCGCGGACGGGTCGCGAAGCCGCGGAAGTGCAGCTCTCGGCCGAGCGCGACCGCTACGAGACCGGGCTCTCCACGAATTTCCTGGTGCTCACGCGCCAGAACGACCTATCACGCGCCCGGCTCGACGAGATCTCGGCGCTCACGGATTACAGGATGGCACGCACCGAAATGTCCCGCGCGACTGGATCGCTGATCGAGGATCGCGGAATCGATGTTGGCGGCAAGTCACGCTAAGGAGGAAGTCATGAGCAAGCGAATGATCATCATGCTGGGGGCCATCGCCCTGTTCATCGTGGCGGTTGGCTCGTTCAAATTCTTGCAGATCAAGGCGGCCATCGCGCAGGGGGCCTCGTGGCAGCCGCCCCCCGAGGCGGTCACCACGATCGTGACTTCCCAGGACAAGTGGCCGGCGACGCTGAGCGTCATCGGAACCGTGGCCGCGGTCCAGGGCGTGACGGTGAGCGCGGACCTGCCCGGGATCGTGGAGAGCATCTCCTTCGATTCGGGGAAGCGGGTGGAGGCCGGGGACGTGCTGGTCAAGCTCGACACGCGTCAGGAGCGCGCGCAGCTTGCCGTGGCCGAGTCCCAGCGCGACCTCTCGAAGCTGAACTTCGACCGGGCGCAGCAGCTCTTGCAAAAGGGAGTCGTCGCGCAGGCCGAGTACGACCGGATGGCGGCCGAGACCAAGCAGGCCGAATCGCGCGTGGGCGAGATTCGGGCCATGATCGACCGCAAGCAGATCCGAGCGCCGTTCTCGGGCACCCTCGGAATCCGCCAGATCAACCTGGGGCAGTACCTCGAGGGCGGCTCCGCGGTCGTTCCGCTTCAGTCCATGGATCCCGTGTACGTGAACTTCGACGTGCCCCAGCAAGTCGTCGCCTCGCTCAAGCTGGGGGATGAAGTGCGCGTGTCGCAGGACAGCATCGCGGCCGTGGTTCCCGCGGGCAGGGTCACGGCGATCAACTCCGTGGTCGACGAGGCCACGCGAAACGTGCAGATCCAGGCCGTATTCCGGAACCCGCGCGCCGCGCTCCGCCCCGGGATGTTCGTCGAGGTGGAAGCGAGGCTGGGCACCAGCGCTCCGGTCGTCGCGCTTCCGGCCTCGGCGGTCAGCTACGCGCCGTACGGCAACTCGGTCTACGTGGTGAAGGATCTCAAGGGCAAGGACGGCAAGTCCTACCGCGGCGTCGAGCAGCGCTTCGTGAAGCTGGGAAGCGGGCGCGGCGATCAGGTTGCCGTCGTCTCGGGCCTTCACGCCGGAGAAGAGGTCGTGACCTCGGGCGTCTTCAAGCTCCGCAACGGCGCCTCGGTTCTCATCAACAACAAGATCCGGCCGTCGAACAGCTCGACGCCGAAGCCGGAGGACAGCTGATGAAATTCACGGATCTATTCGTCAAGCGGCCCGTGCTGGCCATGGTGGTCAGCCTGGTCATCCTGATCGCGGGGCTCCAGTCGATCCGCTCGCTCAGCGTGAGGCAGTATCCACGCAGCGACATCGCGGTCATCACGGTGACCACCGCCTACGTGGGCGCGAACGCCGATCTGGTGCGCGGGTTCATCACGACGCCGCTCGAGCGCGTGATCGCGAGCGCCGACGGCATCGATTACCTCGAGTCCTCCAGCGCCCAGGGCGTGAGCACGATCACGGTACATCTCAAATTGAACTTCGACACGAACGCGGCGCTGACCCAGATCCAGGCGAAGGTGGCCCAGGTGCGGAACGACCTGCCGCCCGAGTCCCAGGCGCCGGTCATCGAGCTGGAGACCGCGGACAACCGCTTCGCGGCGATGTACCTGGGCTTCTCGTCCAAGGAGCTCGATCAGAACCAGATCACGGACTACCTGACCCGCGTCGTCCAGCCCAAGCTGAGCTCCATCCAGGGCGTGCAGCGTGCGGACATCCTGGGGGGCCGGACGTTCGCCATGCGCGTCTGGCTCAAGCCCGAGCGGATGGCGGCCATGGGGATCTCGCCTTCCCAGGTCCGGGACGCCCTGGCGAAGAACAACTATCTCTCCACGCTGGGGCAGACCAAGGGCTCCATGGTCTCGGTGAATCTGGTCGCGAACACCGATCTCACGACCGCCGATGAGTTTCGCCGGATTGTCGTGAAGCAGGACAAGGCGTCCGTGGTGAGGCTGGGCGACATCGCCGACGTCTCGCTGGGCGCCGAGAACTACGAACAGGACGTGCGCTTCGACGGAGTGGGGGCCACGTTCATGGGGGTCTGGGTGCTCCCGACCGCGAACACGCTCGAGGTGATCCGGCGGGTCCGCGAGGCGGTCCCCGGCATCCAGGCGCAGCTTCCGCCGGGAATGAGGGTCGGAATTCCGTACGACTCGACGCAGTACATCGAGAGCGCCATCCATGAGGTCTTGAAGACGCTGACCGAGACGCTCCTCATCGTCGTGCTGATCATCTTCCTCTTCCTGGGCTCGTTCCGCGCCGTGATCATCCCCGTCGTGGCGATCCCGATCTCGCTCATCGGCGCCGTATTCATCATGCAGATCGCGGGATTCACGATCAATCTCCTCACGCTCCTCGCCATCGTGCTCTCGGTGGGGCTGGTGGTGGACGATGCGATCGTGATGGTGGAGAACATGGAGCGCCACTTACGCACCGGGGTCAAACCCATGCGCGCGGCGATCGACGCCGCGCGCGAGCTGATCGGCCCGATCATCGCCATGACGATCACGCTGGCGGCGGTCTACACGCCGGTCGCGATCCAGGGCGGTCTGACGGGCTCCCTGTTCCGGGAGTTCGGATTCACGCTCGCGGGTGCGGTGATCGTGTCCGGGATCGTGGCGCTCACGCTCTCGCCCATGATGGGCTCGAAGCTCCTGCGCGCCGGCGACACGGAGCGAGGGTTCGCGGGCTGGATCAATCGCCGCTTCGACGGGATCCGTGATGGATACATGCGCCTTCTGTCCGGCACGCTCGAGAACCGGCGCGTCATCTACGTGCTCTGGGCCTTCGTGGTGTTCCTCATCGTGCCCTTCTACCTGTTCTCGCAGCGCGAGCTGGCGCCGAAGGAAGACCAGAGCGTGGTCTTTGGAATCATCCAGGCGGCGCCCAACTCCACGCTGGACCAGACCAAGCTCTACGCCGCCGAGGTCGAGAAGGTGTATCGCTCGTTCCCCGAGTACAAGAACTCGTTCCAGCTGGTGTTCCCGACCGGCGGCTTCGGCGGGATCGTGACGAAGCCCTGGAGCGAGCGGAAGAAGACGACGACGCAGGTCCAGATGGAGGCCGCGGGCGGACTCTCCAAGATCCCCGGCATCCGTGTGATCTCCGTCGTTCCGCCTCCGCTTCCGGGAGGCGGGGACTTCCCGGTGGATTTCGTGATCGCGTCGACGGCCGAGCCCGAACAGCTGGTGGCGTTCGCCAATCAGCTCGTCGGGAAGGCGTTCCAGAGCGGGATGTTCATGTACGCGGACGCGGACGTGAAGTTCGACCAGCCGCAGACCGAGGTGGTCTTCAACCGCGACAAGGTGCGCTCGCAGGGCGTGGAGATGAGCGAGGCGGGCAAGGACCTGTCCACGCTCCTCGGCGGGAACTACGTCAACCGGTTCAGCATCCAGGGCCGGAGCTACAAGGTGATTCCACAAGTAAAGCGCAGCGAGCGCCTCACCCCGGATCAGTTGAACGACATCTACGTGACCGGGACGCAAGGGAAGCTGGTGCCCCTGTCCACCTTCGCCACGCTGCAGACGACCACCCAGCCGCGTGAGCTGAAGCGGTTCCAGCAGCTGAACGCCGTCCGAATCCAGGGCGTCATCCCGCCGGGAGTGTCGCTGGATCAGGCGCTCCACTATCTCGAGGCCGAGGCCGCGAAGACGCTGCCTCCGGGCTTCAACGTGGACTACGCGGGCGAGTCGCGCCAGCTGCGCACGGAAGGGAACCGGTTCCTGGGGATCTTCCTGCTCTCGTCGGTCCTGATCTTCCTCGTGCTGGCGGCCCAGTTCGAGAGCTTCCGGGATCCCTTCGTGATCCTGGCGGGCTCAGCACCCCTGGCCATCTCCGGGGCGCTCTTCTTCTCGTTCCTGGGCTTCACGACCCTGAACATTTACAGCCAGGTGGGGTTGATCACGTTGGTGGGGCTGGTGGCGAAGAACGGAATCCTCATCGTCCAGTTCGCGAATCATCTTCGTGAGACGGGGATCGCGAAGCTGGAGGCCGTCATCGAGGCGGCCGGGACCCGGCTGCGGCCCATTCTCATGACGACCGCGGCGACGGTGTTCGGACACCTTCCGCTGGTGTTCGCTCACGGTCCCGGCGCCGGCGCGCGGAACAGCATCGGAATCACGCTGGTGAGCGGCATGATCATCGGAACCTGTTTCACGCTCTTCGTGGTGCCCTCGATCTACATGCTGGTCGCGGGGGCGCGCAGAACCGTTGCCGCGGAGGAGCCGGAGGCAGCCATCGCCGAGCCGGCTTCCGCATGAGACTCGAAGGAGTCATGGAGGCGTTATGACCACACATCTCAGGGAGAGACCGGCATCGAAGAGGGGCCCCCGCGCCGTATTCGATCGCGGAGTCGTACTCGCAACCGTGGAAGTCGCCGTGCCGCCCGAGCGCGTGTTTCGCGCGCTCACCACCAATGAGGTGGAGCGGTGGTGGGGATCCGCGGATACTTATCGCATGACGGACTGGACCGCAAACCTACGCGTCGGCGGCGGATGGAGCGTCGTCGTCCGCGGGGTCGACGGCAGCATGAATCCCACCACCGGGCGGTTTCTGGAGATCGATCCCCCTCGCAGGGTGATGCATACACGAAAACACGAGTGGGAGCACCCGACGCTTGGGGGACAGGAGACGATGGTCACCTACACCCTCGAGCCCATTCCCACCGGGACGCGCGTCATCGTGCGCCACGAGGGATTCGTCGGCAAGCGGACGGCCGCCAACGAGTATGTGGAAGGCTGGGAGCGCGTGCTCGGATGGCTCGAAGCGTACTTGAGGCCCGGAGGCGCTTCGGTGCGCTAGAATTGATGGCTTCGCCCAGGTTCCGATCGCGCCGGCCATCGACGAAGGGAGAACAATCATGAAGGGAATCACACCGTTCATCTGGTATGACCATCAGGCGGAGGAAGCCGCCAAGTTCTACTGCTCGATCTTCCCCAACTCCAAAATCGTCCAAACGTCGTACTACGGCGACACCGGGCCCGGGCCCAAGGGCAGCGTCATGGTCGTCCGGTTCGAGCTCAAGGGTCAGCCATTCATGGCGCTGAACGGCGGGCCGCACTTCAAGCTCAGCGAGGCCATCTCCTTCATGATCGAATGCGAGGACCAGAAGGAGGTGGACCTCTACTGGGAGAAGCTCTCGCAGGGTGGGGAGAAGAGTCAGTGCGGGTGGCTCAAGGACAAGTTCGGGCTCTCCTGGCAGGTCGTTCCTACGAAGCTGGGGCAGCTGGTGAGCGATCCCGACAAGGCAAAGGCGAATCGTGTCATGAGCGCGATGATGAAGATGACGAAGATCGAGGTT
>DASQAV010000073.1:0-12153 GCA_035635575.1 Candidatus Dormiibacterota bacterium
GCTGAGCCAGAAGAACGACCTTTACGTGGACTTCTGGTACACGGCCGTCTCGGACGTGGCCCAGCTCTCGATGAAGGTGGGAATCTCGTTCGACGTGGGCGGCAACTCCTCGGACAACACGACGCGCCGCGCGCCGGCTCACCGGACGACGAAGCACCGGTAAGCGAAGCAACCGATACGGAAACATGAGGCGCCGCCCCTTCGCGGGGCGGCGCCCTTTTTCGTGCGCGATGTTCTTAGGCCCGGTGATAGACCCTCGTGAATTCAACCGTCCGCGCCGCGTTCCACCCCTCCCGCTTCGTGCGGACCACG
Organism: Candidatus Dormiibacterota bacterium; assembly: GCA_035635575.1. GTDB lineage: Bacteria > Eisenbacteria > RBG-16-71-46 > SZUA-252 > SZUA-252 > WS-7. The sequence continues at coordinate 313 of DASQAV010000073.1, forward strand.
AGCGTCCGTCCGCGATCTTGCAGCGCGAAGGTCTGCGTGATCGCCCCGCCGCGCGGGCCGGTGGACTGGACCACGAGCGAGGATCCGCGCCAGGAACCCGTGAGGCTCCGCGAGTCGAAACGTCCCTGATCGCGGGGGTCGAAGCGCCTGTTGATCAGGATTTCCTGGAGCGTGCGATGCCGCGCATCGGTGACCCGAACCATGCTGGGTCTCTGGTCGATGCGGATGACTCCGGGGAGAAGCATCCCGCGCATTCCTCCGCCGCGGAAGTCCCCTCGATCCGGACGGAAATCGGCATCGCGCCCCTCGGCCACCCAACGGCCCTCGAGGTTGACGCGCTGGAACCGGCCGCGCTCGCGTCCCCAGTCGCCTCGATTCCGCTGCGTGTCGTAGTTCCCCGGCGAGCCATGGTCCCGCTGGGAGCCGTAGCCTTGCTGCGAGTCCGGGTCACGCTGCGTGCCGCTGTCCTGCGCCAAGCCGACGCCCGTGGACCAGAGGAGTGCCGCGGCAAGCGATAGTCCGGCGGCGAGTCGTTTCATCGTAGTACCTCCATGGAGACCTGGGGACCGAGTGGCTCTCCGGACATCGTGTCCGGAGCTCCGGGAGCGGACCCCCTTGCCCGTTCCTGCTCCTACCTACTCCCCGGCCTGTGGCAGAAATGTGACGACGCACCGACAATTTGCGGCGTACTCTCTCCGGCTCATGCGAAAGCTCGAACGTGAATCCCTGGAAGCGATTGCCTCGCGCGTAGGCACGCCCTTCTACTTCTACGACGGCGACTGGCTTCGCGATTCCGCCGCCCGATTCGCGAGCGCGGCGCTCGGGCAGGGGTCCGCGGCCCGGTACGCCATGAAGGCGAACTCCTCACGCAAGATTCTCGAATTGATGCGCGAGCAGGGCTTCTGGATCGATGCGGTGAGCGGGAACGAGGTGCTGCGCGCGCGCCGCGCCGGATTTCCGGGAGGGCCCGAGCCGCCGGTCATTCTCCTCACCTCCGACGTGTTCCGGGACAACGCCCTCGAGACGGTCCTGCGCGAGCGCGTCACTCCGAACGTCGGCTCTCCGGGAATGCTCGAGGAGCTGCGCGCGGCGGGCTACAGGGGACCGGTCGCGGTCCGCGTGAACCCAGGGTTCGGGCAAGGGCACGTCGACGCGACGGACACCGGCGGGCCTTCGTCCAAGCACGGGATCTGGCCCGATCGCCTGGCGGACGTGCGCCGCCGGGCCAAGGAATCGGGGCTCACGATCACGCTCCTCCACGCGCACGTGGGGACCGGTCCCGCGCTCCTCGAATTCGACATGAACGTGAACCGGCTCGTGGAATTCTTTCGCGCGCTCCTGCCCGAATTCGCCGACGCATCCGCCGTCAGCCTGGGAGGAGGAATCCCACACCCGTACCGTCCGGGGGACGCGGCCTACGATCCGGCCTCGTTGCGTTCGCTTCTGGAGCGCGCGGTCCGGGATCTCTCCGCGGCAGCGCGCCGGCCCATCCGGGTCGAGATCGAGCCGGGACGGTTTCTCGTGGCCGGGGGAGCGGTTCTCGTGACGCGGGTGAAGGACGTGAAGGAGACGCGCGCGAACGAACGCGGGCCGGGGCACACGTTCGTGATGGTGGATGCTGGATTTTGCGACCTCGTGAGGCCGGCCCTCTACGGGGCCTATCATGGGATCGAGGTGCTGGGAGCTCGGGCGGGGCGTGCTCCCGAGCCGCTCGTCGTGGCAGGGCCGCTCTGCGAGAGCGGCGACGTGTTCACCCGAGGGGAGCAGGAGCTTCTCGAGCCGCGCTCGATGCCGCGCCCCGATCCCGGCGACCTCCTGGCGTTGCACGACGCGGGAGCCTACGGAGCGTCGATGAGCTCGAATTATCTCTCGATCGGACGCGCCGCGGAGGTGTGGTGGGAGAAGGGGAAGGCGACGCTCGTGGCCCGGCGCGAGGCGCTGGAGGACGTCGTCGCGGTGGAGTGCGAGGAGCCGATCTGAAACGACGAGGCGGCGGAAGAGCCTTCGCCCTTCGCGCCGCCTGTTTCGTTCGTGGTCGAGGTTAGATCTTGCGGACGTTCTTGGCCGAGAGCCCCTTCGGGCCGTTCGTAACCTCGAACTCCACGCGATCGCCGTCCATGAGGCTCTTGAAGCCGTCGCCCTCGATCGCGGAGTAGTGGACGAACACGTCGTCCCCCTCGCTCTGCGCGATGAAGCCGAAGCCCTTTGCCTCGTTGAACCACTTCACGGTGCCAGTATTCACTGGAATCCTTTCGTTCTGCCAAAACCTCTCGGTTCCGACATCGCCGCCAAGCGCGGCGGCAGCGCCCCGGCCAGAAGGGCCGGGCATCGGTACCCGAGGGATTACGAGCATACAAAAGGGCCACCAGCTCGTCGCCGGCGGCCAGAATTGCTTCTTCGTACTTCCACCTGCTACCGAATCTTGGTACTTGGATGCGTGCGCGCCGTGACGGATTCGTGTATCTTCCGCCCTCCATGAGAAGCCTTCTCCTCCTGGCACTCCTCGCCTTGCCCCACTCGCCGGCAGCCGCCCGAACCTCGCCAGGCCTCACGCCGGGCGCCCACCACGTGACCGTGGCCGGCTCCCGAATCGAATACCACGTCCTGGGCTCGGGTCCCGTGGTCTTCGTCCACCCCGGCGGCCCCGGAATCGAGTGGAGCTTCGTACGCATGCGCCGTCTCGAGAAATTCGCCACCGTGGTCTACATCGAGCCCATCGGGACCGGCGCTTCGGGCCGGCTGTCCGATCCCCACGGATACACGTTCGATCGTTATGTCGGCGACGTCGAAGGAGTCCGCGCGGACCTCGGGCTCAGGACCTTCGTTCTTCTCGGGCATTCGCACGGAGGCTTCGTGGCCCAGGCGTACGCGCTGGCGCACCCCGAGCACCTTCGAGGGCTCATTCTCTACGACACCTCACCCACGACCGGCATCGAGTGGCAGAAGGATGTCGCGTCCAATCTCCAGTGGTTCGCGAAGGAGCCCTGGTTCAGGGAAGCGACCGAGGCCCTGGCGCGCGAGACCAGCGCCACCACGGACGCGGAGATCACGGCGATCTTCAAGCGCGAGATGCCGCTCTACTTCGCGGAATGGAGCCGGCGGGCGAAGGAATACGAGCCCTATCGCAGAAACGTCCGGCTGACCATCGCGCCCAGCAAGACCACGTCCGATTCCACAGCACCCGACCAGGTCGGGGTGGCTCCGGTCTTCGAGGTGCGCGACCGCCTCCGCTCGGTCTCCATGCCGACGCTCGTCATCGTGGGGAAGCGGGACTTCGTCACGTCGGAGAGGTTCGGGCGGATGCTTCACGACCAGATCCCCGGGTCCCGGCTTCTCCTCCTCGAGCACAGCGGCCACATGGGGCATCTGGAGGAGCCCGAAGCCTTTTCCAGGGGGATCCACGAATTCATGGAATCGCTGCCTCGCTGAAGTCGCCCCCGCTGAAAACCCTTCCCCCGGTAGCCGCGGGCCAGGGCCTTGTATTCGGGTCCGGTTCTGTTCTACGGTTCACCATCCCATCGTCTCCACATGGCTGCACTCCCCGGAGGCCCGAATATGGTGAACAGCGTCGCGGCCGGCCGCGCTCCAGCCGGATCCAAGCGTGAGATTCTGAGCAAGATTCCCTTCTTCACGGAGGCCCCTGGCGAGCTCCGAAAGGAGCTCCTGGAGGCGGCCACCGTGGTTCACCTCGAGGCGGGGGAGTACTTCCTGCGCGAGGGGGACACCTGCGCGCATTTTGCGATCGTCGTCTCGGGAAGGATCCGCGTGTTCAAGCTGGGGGAGGGAGGGCAGGAGATCACGCTGTACCACGTCGGATCGGGCGAGGCATGCCCGCTGAACGTGTCCTGCATCCTCTCCGATCGTCCCGTGCCCGCGATGGCACGCGTGGAGGAGCCGGTGGAGGCGATCGTCGTTGCGGCTCCGACCTTCCGTTCCTGGATCGCGAACCATGAATCGATGCGCACCTTCGTGTTCCAGATGTTCTCGAGCCGCCTCATCGAAGTCATGTCGCTGGTGGAGGAGGTTGCGTTCCGCCGCATGGACCGCCGCCTGGCGCACAGGCTCCTGGATCTTCTCACCGATCAATCCAACGGCCAGGTCGAGATCACGCATGCGGACATCGCGGCCGACCTGGGCACCGCGCGCGAAGTCGTGAGCCGCCTCTTGAAGGAGTTCGAACGTCTCGGCGCGGTTCAGCTGACGCGCGGGCGGATTCTCCTGCAAGACAGGGCGACCTTGCGGGGGCTGGCGGCGGGCGAATCCCAATAAAAGACCGGCGGCACAACGGCGGACCGGTGGAGAGTAGCTCGTCCCTCGGGAATGTGCGCGATGTCGAGATGCGAGGGGAAGGGCTGCTGACGGTCAAAACGCCGAGTACCGCCGGGTATTTCGGAACGAAGTGATGATGCACCAGGAAGCCGCTCACATTCCGTGACCGGGGTCACACCCGGAAATTGAAAGAATGAGCGTGAGCATGTTCCTGGGGGAGCACTCCTCGGCCTGGCCCCTTCCGTAATCGTTACCGCTGCCACACTTGCAGCAAAGCCTTCCCGGCACGTCCCATGCAGAATAGAAAGCTATGCGAGGCTCCCATCAGGGTCGCCGCGCAGGTCAAGACCCTAGTCAGGAGGAATGTGTACATGAAAGGACTCACTGCAACGATTGTAGGGGTAGCCCTGACCGCTTCCTTGGCGGCAGCCCCTAGGGTCATCGCGAACGAGAACGGGGAGGTCCACTCTTATTCCTCCCAGACCTCGATGACCCAGCCGACCTACGTCGATAACGACGGGCCGATGTTCGAGCCCGCCGGAACGATGGTCCACGTGGTCGGTCCCGGAATGGTGATGACCCCGGGCTCGCGTATCTATCTCGTCAACGACGATCCCGCATACGATCTCTCCGGCGCGGGGGACCACTGGTTCCTGGTCGGCGATGGTACCGCGTTCCAGGACAACCACTGGAAGAACACAGCTGCCTTCGCCGCGACGACCGGTCCGGATCGGCCCGAGGTCGTCCCGATTTTCGCGGAGTACCGCCAGGATTGGCTCGCGGTGGCAGCGGGGGACCGTCCGGTTCGGACGTTCAACGCTCCTCCGTCCGTGATGGAAACGGGCACCGCGGTCGTTCCCAGCTCGATGGTGTACACGAATCCGGAGAGCATGGATCGTTACACCTACAGCAGCACCCAGTACACCGAGACGCCGAAGAGGAAGGCGACGGTGCGCCGCACGCACACGGCCAGGTACTCCAAGGCGCGCGTCCATCATCGGCATCGCGCCACGTATACCGCCGCCACCCGGCGGCACCATTACCAGGCCACCGCGACGGTGAAGCGCCATCGCCGCACGACGGTGACCAGCACGTATCACCGTCCGGCCCGGTACTCCTATGCGGAGACCGCACCGGCCTCCAACGAGGGGATGTACACGACGACCGTCTCGCAGCGGACCGATGAGACGGGCCATCAGGTATTCCAGATGCACAGCTCGTGGTACATGAAGAACAATGGCGACTGGTTCCGCGCGGCGTCCTGGCGCGGCCCTTACGTCAAGGTCAGCAAGGGATTGGTTCCGCGTGAAGTGAAGATGAGCGAGAAACACCCGAGCAGGATCGACATGGGCTAGCGCTTCGCCATCGCGCGAGCGTCTCGTCCACGTTCGGGGGCTCCTCACGGAGTCCCCGAATTTTTTATGCTACCCTCTGCGGCACAGGAGGCAACCATGCCCAGCCGGAACGTCGGTGTGATCGTCGGCAGCCTTCGCAAGGACTCGTACACACGGAAGATCGCGCGTGCCCTGATGGCCATGGCGCCGCCCACGCTGAGCCTCTCCTTCATCGAGATCGGCGACCTTCCCCTCTACAACCCGGATCTCGAAGGGGAATCCGGGCCGAAGGCATGGGCCGAGTTCCGTCAGCGCATCCGTGACGCCGGCGCCCTCCTCTTCTTCACCCCCGAGCACAACCGCGGCATGCCCGCCGCCATGAAGAACGCCATCGACGTCGGGTCGCGCCCTCCAGGCCAGAACACGTGGGGCGGAAAACCCGCAGGCACGGTGAGCGTCACGCCGGGTGGTTTTGGGGCCATGGCCTCCCACCACCAGCTCCGCCAATCGCTGGCCGCCGTCGGGGTAGCGGTCATGCCCTCTCCCGAGATGTACATTGCCCACGTGAATACCGTGCTGGGCGAGGATGGGAGCGTGACGAACGAGAAGACGCGGGATCAGCTGCAGAAGTTCCTCAACGCCTTCGTCGTCTGGGTCGAGCGGTTTCCCGTCGAAGCGAAGGCCGGGACCGGCGCCGGAGCCGGCGTAGCGCGGTAGGAGCTCTAGCGCTCCACCGCGATCACCGCTCCCGAGGCGCGAGAGACGTAGGCGCGCACGGAGCGGCTCCAGCCGTTTCCGCGCGACGTCTGCACGTCCATGGCGAGGAAGGGCCGGCTCGATTCACCCGCGTCCCCGCCCTTCACGGCCAGGGCAGCGGGGCCCGAGCCGAGGGGCACTTCAGTCTTCGTGAGGTCGGCCCAGTCCGTCCATCGGGACACGCTGCCGTTGGGAGCCGCGCTGGCGAAGCGGACGCGATAACGGCTCGTCGCGCCGGGATAGAGATTCCGCTCGGCGCCGAGATCGTGGAAGAGAACCGCGTCGCCCCGGACCACGAAGAAATCCAGCGGCGGGAGACGGTCGAACCAGTAGCGGGCGATCGCATCGCGCCGCTCGGCGAGCGTGCGCGCCATGTACGCGGCCGATTCCGGATTCCGATACCGGCCCATCGACACGGCGGCGCGCAGGTGCTCGTCGGTGAACGCCGAGATGATCTTTGCGGCCCAGTAGCCGTCGCGCCGGTTCATGTTGGCAAAGGCCACGTTGGTCTGGAGCGGCTTCCACTCCATGGGCTGGAATCCGCGGCTCTCGAAGTAGCCCACCTCGGCCAGTCCCTCCGGCCTCCGGCCCCGGCGCCAGGCGTCCTCATGAAGGCCCAGGGCGAAGAGACGTCCGCCGATCGCGGGGAAATCCACGGTGTACTCCTGGCCGAAGCGAGGCTGGGCGCCCCCGCCCGCCGCGGCGCCGAGCGTGCTCGCGAAATCGATGAGGTGATGCCGGACGTACTTCGTTCCGCCGTCCTCGACGTACATGTCCAGGGAGTTCTGCTCCTTCATGTCCCAGTGGTTGAGCCACGCGCAGAACATGCGCAGCGCGCGAAGCTCGCGGCGGTCCTCGTGGCGTAGGTTGTCGTTGGGGTCGTCCTTGCGGATGCCCTTGTAGCTGAACGGTCCTAGGGGTTTCCCGTCCAGGAAGCGGCTCGCGATGGCGAGCCAGCGCCCATCGGGGAGTCGGTCCACGCGATGAAGGATCGTATCCAGGTCCGCTTCCGTCATGGGGCGCTTCACGCCCGTGGCGTCACGGATCGTGGCCTTCGGCCCGACGGCGAGACGATCCCGCGTGAACGTGACGACCCCGTCGTCCGGCACGTTGTATCCGGCGGCGTGGAAAATCCGCCCCGTGATCGCCGAGGCGGCGCTGGTCGTTCCCAGCTCGCCCGGGGGATCGAACTTGATGAGGTACACCTGGCCCGTGGCGTCCTTGATGTCGAACCCGGGCGTCACACCCTGGGTCTTTGCGCGGATGACGGTCCATGTGGCTTCCGTCGAAGGCCCCCGGCCGTCGCCTGGGCCCTGGGACACCTTCTCCGGCGAGAGAGGAAAGAGACCGATCCGGTTCGTGAACCAGCTCGAATTGGCCACTTCGCCGAGCGTGTTCACATCGCCCGCCTCGTGCACGTTCTCGCCGCCGAAGAGGGTGCCCACCCTGCGGCCCAGGCGCACCGGGTTCACCAGGCGGCCGATGGGGCGCAGGAACGTCTCGTTCGTGGAGGTCCAGAGGAGGTTCGGATTGCGCTCCACGGGTGCCTTCACGACGTTCTTGCGGTCGTCCTCCTGCCAGAGCACCGGGCCTTCGCGGAGGGGCGCGGCGGAGGCCTGGGGCGCGGCCAACGCGAGGAGCGCCAGCCACGCAACACCCCACGCTCTCATCGCGGCCCGGCCGTCAGTTCGGAACCGCGATATGGGCGTTCCCCGCATAGAGCCCTCCCTTGAAGTCGAACATCTGGTCGGCGCGGAGCCGGATCTGCGTCGATTCTCTGCTGCGCGCGATCTCGATCCGTCCAGCAAAGCCGTCGCTCAGGATCGCGCGGAAGCCGCCGCCCCAGGAGGTTTGCCAGAGACGCGAGGCGACCTGGTTCCATTCCCGGAAGACCTGGCCCGAGTTGATGAACGCGTACGCGTCCACACCCACGTCGTGGACGCGCTGATGCGCCCACACCGGCCACCGGTACTCCGCAGAGAGATCGAGAAGGCCGCGATCCCGCCAGCGATCGTTCTGGAATCCGCGAAGCTCTTCGCCCGAATGATTCGTGGAGAGCCGCGTGAAGGGCACGACCCCGGTTCCCACTTCGTCGACCCAGGAGACGGCGCCGCGGACGGCCAGCGTGCGATCGGTGAACCAGAGCGGCACGAAGGCGCCGGCCTCGCCCACGTAGCGCCAGAAGGCGTCGCCGTAGGTGCCGGTCGGGCGAAAGTAGTCGGCCTGTCCCTGCGTGATCACTCCGGGCTCGGGGCGGCCCGTTCCCCGGGTGTGGTCATAGCGCAAGAGGAGGCTCGAGAGAACGCCATCGGAGCGCTGGTTGTATCCCTCCGGAATCGCCGGCGCGAACTGCTGCGCCAGCGCGGGTCCGTCCTTCGGCCGGGGCGCCCGCGTCCCGATCGAGGTATAGACGACCCTCCACTCCGAGCCGAACGGGCCTCCGAGCGCACGCCGGTAGCTCAGGCCCGCCCAGGACTGCTCCTCGGTGAAATAGGAAAGGTCCGACTTCCGGCTCGTGGGACCGAGTCCGAAGAAGCGCGCGTTTCGCTCGAGGCGATACCCGCCCCCTGCCTCGACGTCGCCTCCCGCCCAGGGACCGCGCAGTCCCGCGGCCCCCTGGTGCATTCCCTTCACGGTCGTGAGGTACCGGAGCTTGAGCCAGTCCGAGCCCGGCTGATTCCGGTCCACCAGGATCGTGCCGCCGCCGCCGAATCCGGAGTGTCCTCCGTAGGTGAATCCGGGACCCGCATGGACGTTGCGGATGTGGATCGGCAGGGCGGCACCGAGGCTCGGGAGTACGCCGTGCTCGTCCGCGAAGATCAGGCCCACCCGGAGTCCGCGGGTCAGGAGGAAGACGGGGTAGGTCACGAAGGTGAAGGGCGTGAGCACCACGTGCTCCCACGACGGGCCGGAGCGCTGGAACGTCGCCCGCGACGCGGCATCGTCGGGGATGGGGCCCCAGTAGCTTTCCGTGGAGTCGGGGCGAGAAGGTGTTTCGCTCCGCGCGAGCGCGGGAGCCGCTGGGCAAAGGCTCAGGGCCAGGAGCACGAGCACGAGCGGGGAAGCGCGCAACGGTCCTCCTCTCAAACCTGGGGCTGTTTCGGAAATCCAATCTTGCGCACGATCGCCTGGAACCTGGGATCCGCGCGCATGGGATCGAATCCGGGCTCGATGTTGATGAAGATCATGTCGCCGACGTGCTCGCCGTACGCGCGCTCCAGGGACCGGAGCGATTGCTCGCGATCGCCGAGCTTCGCCTGGATCACCGCGATTCTCAGATAGTCCTTCCGGTGGTTCGCCGTCTCGAACGCGAGCATCTTGCGCCAGTATCCGGCCGGGCCTTCCGCGGTGTACGCCTGCTTCAGCTGGGCGATCATGCCGTGCTCTCCCACCGGAAGATGCCGCCCGAGGATGTCGAGGCTGGCTTCGTATTTGCCGGTCTCCTCGTACGTCCGGGCCATGGCGCCATGAGGCAACGGGGAGGAAGGGTCGAGGGCGACGGTACGGTTGGCCTGGGCAATCGCCTGCTCGTACCGGCGCGCATAGAAGAGCGTGGCGGTGGCGTTCCAGCTCACGATGATCGACAGCGGGTCGAGATCTGTCGCAAGGTGATCCTGCTCGATCGCCTCGTTGACCCTCCCCTCGGTCGCGAGAATGACCGAGTAGACGAGATGCGCCGTGGAGTAGCCCGCGTTGAGCTGGATCGCGCGCTGAACGTGACGCTCCGCCTCGGCCCAGTTCCAGTCCGCGAAGAGAACCGCGATGGCCATGGACGCGTGCGCCTCGGCCGAGGCGTCGTCCGCCGCGAGCGCGCGCTTGGCGAACTCCTTCACCTTGGCCATCCCCTCTTTTTGTGGCAACGAGGCGATGACCTGGGTCTGAAGGAGGTACGCATCGGCGAGCCCGCTCGGGTACCGGGGATCGCCGGGGTCGAGGGCGAGCGCCTTCTCGTAGTAACCGATGGACGCGGCCACCCCTTCCGGACTGACCTTGCTCCATTCGTATCGTCCACGGAGGTAGAGCTCGTAGGCCTCCGGGTTTACCGCCCGCTTCGGCATCATCATGCGGGCCTGCTCTTCGGGCGAGATCTGGAGCTGGATCTCGCTCGCGATGTCGCGGGCCACCTCGCTCTGCAGCCCCAGAATGTCCTTCACCTCGCGCTCGTAGCTCTTGGCCCAGAGGTGGCGGTCCTTCGAGGCCTCGATGAGCTGCGCCGTGATTCTCACCCTGTCGCCGGCGCGCAGCACGGAGCCCTCGACGATCGCATCCACGTCCAGCGCCGCCGCGATCTCCTTGAGCGACTTATTGGATCCCTTGAAGGGCATGACCGACGTCCGCGAGATCACCTTGAGGGCGCGGATCGGGGCGAGCTGGGTGATCAGCTCCTCGGTCATCCCATCGGCGAAGTATTCCTGGGTCGGATCTCCCGAGAGATTCGCGAGCGGCAGCACCGCGAGCGAGCCGATGTGGGGGCGGCCTCCCGGTCCGCCGCCGGCAGGGCCCCCTCCCGCAATCCGCTTCTGGATGTCCGCGGTGCGCATGGCGAGAACCACCACGAGGGCCAGGATCGTGAGTGCGCCCCCGGCCATGGCCCAGACACGCCACCCCCCCTGTCCGGAGGTCTTTCTGATGGCGGAGGGATCGATCGCCTCCAGGGCTGCCTCTACCTCGCTCGCGGAGCGGTATCGAGCGTTGGGTTCCTTGGCGAGGCAGCGCGCGATGATCAGCTGGAGCCCCGTCGGCACGCGCGCGCTCAGGGGATTCGGAGTCTCGTTGACGATCGCTCCCGCCAGCTCCGCGACGGAGGAGCCGTCGAAGGGGAGCTTGCCCGAGGCCATCTCGTAGAGCATCACGCCCAGCGCCCAGATGTCGCTTCGCGCATCGGCAGCGCCGCCGAGCAGGACTTCCGGCGGCAGGTAGTTCGGGGTGCCGAGGATCATGCCGCTGGCCGTGAGGTCGGGATCCCGCCGCTCCTCCTTTCGGCCTTCCTGGATCCGTTTCGCGAGGCCGAAGTCGAGCACTTTGACCCGACCCTCGGGCGTGACCATCACGTTCGCGCTCTTGAGATCGCGGTGGACGATCCCGCGCTCGTGCGCGTACGCCAAGGCGCTCGCGATTTGCGCACCATACTGGCAGACGGTCGAGAGCGGAAGCCCGCCGCGCGGGATGACGTCTCGAAGCGGTTTCCCCTCGATGAGCTCCATGGCGAGGAACATGTGCCCGGAGTCCTCGCCCACGTCGTAGACGTGCCCGATGTAGGGATGGCTGAGCGAGGACGTGGTTTTGGCCTCGCCGATCAATCGCGCGCGCGCGTTCTCATCCTTCATCAGATCACAGGGAAGTACCTTGAGGGCGATGTCCCGGTCCAGACGGTCGTCATGGGCTCGATACACCCTGCCCATGCCGCCTGCGCCGAGCAAATTGACGACGCGGTAGTGGGAAATCGTCTGTTCGAGAAGCTCGTCCATTGGGGATCCGCGTT
>DASQAV010000074.1:0-7132 GCA_035635575.1 Candidatus Dormiibacterota bacterium
CCTGAGCATTCGCGCCATCGACCATCTGGAGTTCTGGGTGGGGAACGCGAAGCAGGCGGCGTTCTTCTACCAGCACGCGTTCGGGCTCGGCGTCACCGCGTATGCGGGGCTGGAGACGGGCGTGCGCGATCGGGCCTCGTACGTCGTCCAGCAGGGCAAGGTGCGGTTCGTCTTCTCGACCCCGCTCGGCCCGGACGGATTCATGGCGGAGCAGATCCGCCTTCACGGTGACGGCGTCCACGACATCGCGCTCGAGGTGGAGGACGTGGATCGCGCCTACAAGGAGACGACGAAGCGCGGAGCGCGGAGCGTGCAGGAGCCGACCACGGTGCGGGATGATTCCGGAGAGATCCGCCGCGCCTCGGTGGCCACCTACGGCGACACGGTGCACTCCTTCATCAACCGCTCGAAGTACCGCGGCGCGTTCCTGCCGGGATATCGCGATACCGGCGTGAAGCCCTCCGAAGGCCCTCTTCTCTACGTGGACCACGTCGTGGGGAACGTGGCGCTGGGAGACATGAACAAGTTCGTCGCGTACTACCGCGACGTGATGGGCTTCGCCCAGTTCCAGCACTTCGACGACAAGGACATCTCGACCGAGTATTCGGCGCTCATGTCCAAGGTGATGGCGGACGGGAGCGGCAAGGTGAAGTTCCCGATCAACGAGCCCGCGCCCGGAAAGCGGAAATCCCAGATCGACGAGTACCTCGAGTACTACCGCGGCCCCGGCGTCCAGCACATCGCGCTCGCGACGAACGACATCTGCAACACGGTGTCCCGGCTCCGTGAGTCCGGCATCCAGTTCATCAAGGTGCCGCCCAGCTACTACGAGATGCTGGAAGGCCGTGTGGGAAAGATCGAGGAGGACAAGAGCCAGCTCGCGAAGCTGGGGATCCTCGTGGACCGCGATGAGGAGGGATATCTGCTCCAGATCTTCTCGAAGCCCGCGCAGGACCGCCCGACGGTCTTCTACGAGGTGATCGAGCGGAAGGGAAGCCGCGGCTTCGGCAAGGGAAACTTCAAGGCGCTCTTCGAGGCGATCGAGCGCGAGCAGGCTCTCCGGGGAAATCTCTAAGGCGCGATGCGCCTTGTTTCCTTCAGCCCGCCCGGTACCCAGGAGCGTCTGCTCGGCGCGCTGGAAGGCGACCGCGTTCTGGAGCTCGGGGCGGCCGCATCCATCGTGGCGCCCGGCCTCGACTCACATGGAAAGCTCCGCTCGCTCGATTGCCTGCTTTCCGATTGGGAACAGGGACTCCCGCTCGCCCGCTCCGTGATGGAGCGCGCCGGGGGCGGAAAGCAGACTGCAGAGCTCGGCCCCGCCTGGCACCCGCGGTCGCGCGTCACCCTCCACGCTCCGGTCTCCCGCCCTCCCACCGTGCGGGATTTCTACGCCTTCGAAGCCCACGTCAAGAACGCGCGCGCGCGGCGCAAGCTGGAGGTCCCGCCCGAGTGGTACGAGTTTCCCGCCTTCTACTATTCCAACCCGGGATCGCTGGTGGGCGATGGGGCTCCGGTGAGGAAGCCTTCCTGGACCGAGGCGCTGGACTACGAGCTGGAGATCGCGTGCGTGATCGGAACGCGGGCGCGCGACGTGCCGGTGGATCGCTGGCGCTCGGTGGTGGCGGGGTTCACCATCCTGAACGACTGGAGCGCGCGCGACGTCCAGCGGAAGGAGATGGCGATCGGTCTCGGGCCCGCCAAGGGGAAGGATTTCACGACGTCACTGGGTCCCGCGCTCGTGACCCTGGACGAGCTGGAGCCGAAGCGCCGCGGCGACCACTTCGATCTCACGATGGAGGCCCGGGTCAACGGCGCGACGCTCTCGAGGGGGAACGCCAAGGACATGCATTTCACGTTCGGCCAGATCATTGCGAGGGCCTCGCAGGACGTGTATCTTTTTCCCGGTGACGTGATTGGATCGGGCACCGTCGGGGGAGGCTGTATTCTAGAGTTGGGTCCCGAGGTTCATGCCTGGCTCAAGCCCGGAGACGAAGTCACGCTCGAGATCGAGCGCCTGGGCACGCTCACCAACACGATCGTCTGACGGAAGGATCTGTATGCCGATGTACCACACGCTGGGGAAGACACCCCACAAGCGCCACACACAGTTCCGCCGGCCCGACGGGAAGCTCTACACGGAGCAGCTCATGGGCTCGCGCGGATTCTCGGGCCGCTCCTCCCTGATCTATCACCACAACATGCCGACGCAGGCGCGCGAGATCAAAAGAATCCAGGACACGCGCGTGAAGTACGCCGAGGATCAGGTCCTGCGACATCATCACTTCAAGACGAAGGATCTGAAGAAGAGCGGCGATCCCGTGAGCGGGCGCGTCGTGCTGCTCCACAACAGCGACGTATCCATGGCGATCGCGGTCCCGGACCAGAAGATGAGCTACTTCTACCGGAACGGCCAGGGCGACGACATGTACTTCATCCACGAGGGAACGGGCCGCATCCAGACCATCTTCGGCGAGCTCCATTACCGTCCGGGCGATTACGTGGTGATCCCGCGCGGGACGTCCTACATGTTCCATCCGGAGGCGGATACGCAGCGATATCTCGTGATCGAGTCCGCGTCGTCCATCGAGACGCCGAAGCGGTATCGCAACGAGTACGGACAGCTGCTGGAGCATGCGCCCTTCTCGGAGCGTGACATCCGGAAGCCCGAGCGGATCGAGACCTTCACCGACAAGGGCAAGTTCGAGGTTCGCATCAAGGCCCGAGACCAGGTCACGGCCTACGAGTTCGATTTCCATCCGCTCGACGTCGTGGGCTGGGACGGATTCCTCTATCCCTACATCTTCAACATCGAGGATTTCGAGCCCATCACCGGCCGCGTCCACATGCCGCCGCCGACGCACCAGTGCTTCGAGGGGCGCAACTTCGTGGTGTGCTCCTTCGTGCCGCGCATGTACGACTACCACCCTGACGCCCTGCCGGTCCCATACAACCACTCCAACGTGGACTCGGACGAGGTGCTCTACTACGTGAACGGAAATTTCATGAGCCGCCGCGGCATCGAGGTAGGCTCGTTCACCCTGCATCCTTCCGGAATCCCGCACGGGCCGCATCCGGGCGCCGCGGAAGCCTCGATCGGCGCCAAGGAGACCGCGGAGCTGGCGGTGATGCTGGACACCTTCCACCCCCTGTACATGACGACGGATGCCTCGCCCTACGACGATCCGAAGTACCCGTACTCCTGGCTGGAGAATGAGGGGACGTTCGCGGGTGAGGGCGCCACGGGGTGACGCTCCTCCCGGTGATGCGGGATCTCGATCCCGCGAAGCTGGATCCCTCCGATGTCTACGCGCTCCTGGTCGGGTGTGTCGTGCCCCGTCCGATCGCGTTCGTTTCCTCCCTGTCGCGCGACGGCATCGCCAATCTGGCCCCGTTCTCCTTTTTCAACGCTGGGGGCGCGCATCCGCCTTCGTTGGTGTTCTCGCCGGTGACGTCGGGCGCCGGGCGCGACAAGGACACGCTGCACAACGTGGCCGCGACCAAGGAATACGTGGTGCACATCGCGCCCTGGGGACTGCGCGAGCGGATGAATCAGGCTTCGGCCGACTATGGTCCCGAGGTGGACGAGTTCGTGGAGGCCGGCTTCACCAAAGTGCCGAGCGTGAAGGTGAAGCCCTGGCGCGCCGCGGAATGTCCCGTGGCGATGGAGTGCCGGTTGTTCAAGATCGTGGAGCACGGCTCGGGGCCCTTGCGGGCGAATTACGTGATCGGCGAGGTGGTGTACTTCCACATCGCGGAAGCGGTCCTGAACGGCCTGCGGGTCGATTCGGCCGCGCTGGATGCGATCGGGCGCCTGGGCGGGCCGATGTACACACACGTCACGAAGGAGTCTGTCTTCAACCTGCCGCGTCCGCAGCTGCCGGCAGGTCCGCGATAGCGCTTACAAGTCCGGAGTAACCCGCGAATGGCACTTCGGGAGCTGCCCTACCGTACCCTCCGCCCGCTGATTCGCGATCACCTCTCCCGTGTGGAAGACGCAGAGACCGCTGCCTTGATCGAGCGCTTCCGCGCCGCGCGCCGCCGTGGCTACCTGACAAAGGGTGAGCTCATGGCTGCGTGTCGCTGGAAGTCGCCTCGCTCGATCGGTCGGGTGCGGCTCAACAGCCCGCGCCGCATCCGGGCGGCGACATCCGTCGCGCTGACGGGTAAGAACGAACGGGATCGCATTCAGGCGCTCACCGAGCTTCAGGGCGTCTCGGTTCCCAGCGCCTCGGCGATCCTGACGCTCCTCGATCCGGTGCGCTACGGAGTGATCGACATCCGGGTCTGGCAGCTCCTGCACCGGCTCGGGTTGGTGGACGGTAACCCCGGTGGCACCGGTCTCACCCACGCGAACTGGGATCAATTCCTCACCCTGGTGCGCCGCTACGCCGCGATGTTTCGAGTGCCGGCGAGAGACGTCGAGCGCACTTTGTTTCTAATTCACCGTGAGTATCAGGAAGCGCGGCTGTATCGATCCAGGAGCTAGAATGGCCGCCAGGAGGGAACCATGAAGGAATCACCCTGTCCCGTGTGTGGTAGCACGAATCTCTTCCGTAGCGCGGAAGTCAGTGCGGGAGGAGGATACGCTCCAGACCAGCTGCCGGGACTCCATGGGTGGATGGCCCCGGCCAATTTCCGCCTCATCCTTTGCAAGGACTGCGGCCTCACCCGGTTCTTCGCGAGCAGGGAGGCCCGGGAGAAGGTCGCGGAATCGAAGAAGTGGGAGCGAATCTGACTACGGTGCCCGCTAGAATCCTTTTCGGGGCGGTCGTGTCGTGGTAGCGATTCATGCCGGATAGGAGGTCACCATGCGCCGAATTCTCTGTCTGTCACTCGTCCTGTTGGCGGTGATCGCGCCTGATTGCCAAACGAAAAACAAGGATTCCGGCACCATCAACGTGACCGGCACGGTCACGTACTACGATCTCGAGGGCGGGTTCTGGGCGATCAAAGGCGACGACGGCAAGACGTACGACCCCGTTGCGGGCCTCCCCACCGAATTCCAGAAGGACGGCCTACGGGTCCGCATGGAGGCGGTTTCTCGACCGGACATGGTTAGCGTGCACATGGTGGGAACCCTAGTGGAGATCAAGAAGATCGAGAGGCTCTGACCTCTCATCAGGGCCATACGATAGGGGGGAGCATGGAGGCGGGGGACGAGGTGCGTAGGCTTCTGGAAGAGATCCGTGATCTTCAACGCGAGCATCTCGAAGAATACCGGAGGGTAACAACGCGCTCGCTGGAGCTTCAGCAGCGCGCCGTGACGCGGCAGGAGCAGTTCGGCGCCCTCTACCGCAAGGCAGCACTCGTCGCGGTGGTCATCGTGGCGGGCTTGCTGGGACTGCTGGGGTACGTCCTGATTCGCTGGTCGCACCAGCTCTTCTAGCCGTGAGGCGCTGAGTGACCAAGTCCCGGATGGAAGCCTTCAGCGACGGCGTGATCGCGGTCATCATCACGATCATGGTCCTCGAGATGCGCGCGCCTCATGGCGCGGACGTCACCGCCCTGAAACCGCTGATCCCCGTGTTCCTGAGCTACGTGATGAGCTTCGTCTATTTGGCCATCTACTGGAACAACCATCACCACATGCTTCAAGCGGTGCACTCGGTGAATGGCCGGATCCTCTGGGCCAATTCACACCTCCTGTTTTGGCTCTCCCTGGTCCCCCTGGTCACGCACTGGATGGGTGAAACGCACTTCGCGATCTGGCCGGTGGCCGTGTACGGGATCGTCCTCCTGTTCTCGGGCGTGGCGTATTACATCCTTGCCCGAAGCCTCGTCGCCCACCACGGCCCGGAATCCACACTGGCGAAGGCGCTGGGGTCCGATTTCAAGGGGAAGGTCTCGATCGTGCTCTACGCGATTGCGATCGCGGTGGCGTTCGCGGCGCCCTGGATCGCCGGTGCCATCTACGCCGCCGTCGCGATCATGTGGATCATTCCGGATCGGAGATTCGAACGCGCGTTGGTGGGGGACGCTAGCGCGAGGCGCGAGTAGACCCGACCGCGCGGCATTTCTCCGCGAACCGTACCATTCGCCGCAGCCCCTCGCCGAGATCTTCGTCTGACACGCAGAACGCGATCCGGACGCGGTGGTTCGCCTTGGGATTCGTCGGATACTCCGGCGCGCCGCTCGGGGAAGGCTCCGCGGACAGGGAGCCGTCCTGCGCGAACTTCGGCATGATGGCGAAACCGGAACCGGGCGCCACCGCGACGCGCTCCTCTTTCAAGAGGGCCACCGCGAAATCATCCCCGGTCATTCCCGTCCCGGACACGTCGGCCATGATATAGAAGGCTCCTTCGGGGACGTAGTCCGCCATCCCGGCCGGTTGGAGGATCGAGAGCGCCAGATCGCGCCGCCTTCGGTACGTATCGCGCATCTTCGCGACCCCTGCCCGCTCCGCCTCGCCCAGCGCGGGCAACGCGCCGTACTGGATCGGCATCCCCGCGCTCGCCACCAGAGGCTCCTGGCACTTCCGGAGCAGTGTCGCGGTATATACGGTGGGCGCGACCACGTATCCCAGCCTGAGACCGGTCATCGAATAGGACTTGGAGAACGTGAAGAGCGTGAAGACCCGCCGCTTCTCCTCCGGGAGATCGCGTTCGAAAGACCCCGTGGAGACGTGCTCGCCCCGGAACACGAAATCCTCGTAGGCTTCATCGCTCAGGATCCAGAGGTCGCGCTCGCGAGCCAGCTCGTAGAACGCGCGCAGCGTCGCCTCGGGGAATACGGCGCCCGTGGGATTGCTGGGGCTGTTGATCATGATCGCGCGCGTTTGCGGAGTCACCAAACCGCGGAGCGCGCCAACTTCAGGCTGATATCCCGGCCCAAGCGGGTAGAATACGGGGCGGCCCCCGAGAAGGAGCACTTCCTGGACGTAGTTGGGCCAGTAGATCTCGGGCACCAGCACTTCCTCCCCGGGGCCGAACAGGATCTCCAGGGTCGCGAAGAGCGCCTGGGTCGAGCCGGGAGTGATGATCACCTGATCGGTGGAGGCCGCGAGTCCGTTCCGCATGCGGGCTTTCTCGGCCAGGGCGATGCGCAGCTCCTGGACGCCGGCGGTCGGCGCGTAGTGCGTCTTGCCCGTGCGGAGCGCCGCCGCGGTCGCCTCGATCACGGAGGCGGGCGGAGC
>DASQAV010000075.1:0-1800 GCA_035635575.1 Candidatus Dormiibacterota bacterium
GGTCCGGTTCGCCGAGATGCACGCGCCGATCAAGTAGGAGAAGATGAGGGAAACCAGGAAGAAGTTGGGGAATGTCTTCAAGCCCTCGCCATAGATCAGGTTGAAGAAGACGCCGAACGGGATCGCCATTCCGGTCTGCCAGAGGACGATGCTGAGAATCCGTTTCGCGGTCACCGAACGGCCGTCACGCGCCGAGATCCTTCTCGAAGAAGAGGGCGCCCGGAATCGGATTGGCGCGATAGGGATCGATGGGCCGGAATCCCAGCGAGCGGTAGAGCGCGATCGCCTCCCCCATGGCGGGCACGGTGTCGAGCCGCATGTTGCGATAGCCCTTCCCCCGTGCCTCGGCGATGACCGCTTCCGCGAGCCTGCGGCCCAGCGCCCGGCCGCGGAAGGCGGGGCGCACGAAGAGACGCTTCATCTCGCAGGCACCCTTCTCCATGGGACGCAGCGCGACGCAGCCCTGGACCAGCTCCCCTTCGAAGGCGATGAGGATCGCGCCAGCGGGGTGCGCGTACTCTCCCGGGAGTCCGGCCACCTCCTTCTTGAAATCCTGGAAGGAGAGATCGAACCCGAGCGAGGACGCATACTCCTCGAAGAGGGAACGGACGAGCACGAGATCCTCCGGGACGAGCGCCGGTCGAACTTCCCCCAGCGGGGTCTCGGAATAGAGGATTCGGGCGATTTTCCCGACGCCGCCGTAGCGCTCGTCGTACTCGCGCTTCAGCGCGGCGCCGGGGCCCGTGCGGTAGGCCTCGAAGTCGGCAGCGCTCGCCAGCTCGTACACGGTGACGTACTGAGGGCGGAATCTCAGATCGCCGGTGCTGTCTTGAACACGAAACTTACGCACGCTTTTCATCTGGGGCGCCGCGAGCACGTGCGGGATGTGAACCCGGTTGTGCCAGTCGTTCCACTCCGTGAGCATGTCCTCGGGCACCCACGTGTAGACCTCGTAGCGGACGGTTGCCCTGGCGCTTCCGTCGCGGCGCTCGTTTCGGTCCATCTGAGTTCCCGCTACTTGGCCGCGGCGCCGACGCTCGCGCGGTAGAAGTGGCGCAGCATCTGGATCTGCCCACGATGTCCCGCGAAGTGCTCGAGGATGTGGTACATGGCCCAGCGGACGTTCAGGATTCGCTTGCTCCCGTCCGGCCGCTCCCGCGTGGTTTCCTTGTCCATATCGGCGTCGGTGACCTTGGACCAGGAATCCTTGACGTAGGCGCGCCCCCTCGAAATCAGGTCCTCGTAGTAGGCGAGAGGCTTGCCACGGAGATTGGCGGGCGGCTCCGCATCGGGTGCGAGCGGCAGGCCGTCGTCGTCCATTCCGATTCCGAGCACCGGAGTGGAGTCATATTCTTTCAGACCGAGGATCGCCAACTGGGTCCAGAACACATCGACGACGGCATTGTGCGCGAGCAACATCCCGATGGTGTTCATGCCGCGCTCGGCCTGCCACTCCAACTCTTGAGGTGTGATTCCCTTGAGCGATTCGAGCAGGACGCGGTCCTGGTCCAGCATCTGCACGTAGAAGCCGGCGGCCTCGCGGGAACGAAAACCCTCCGCGGGCTGCATGATGGAACGAACGACGTCCGCCATGACGTTTACTCCCTTGAAAGTGTGTCGTATCGGGTGGAGGTGAAGCGGTCAGGATATCAGATTCCGAGCCAGTAGGTCGCCTTCACCGCGACGATGTTCTCGGGCCCGCTGTCGAGGAGCGCCCTGAAATCGCGGGAGAAGTCGAAGTCTCCGAAGGGCTGCGTCTCGCTCCGGCTCTGCTGCCACACGAGGAAGATCGCCGAGCCG
>DASQAV010000076.1:0-2266 GCA_035635575.1 Candidatus Dormiibacterota bacterium
GCGAACACCGTGATGGTCTTCAACGAGGCCATGACCCACGGAGAGAACGTCGCCTACCAGTCCCATCTGCTGGAGGCGGTCCATCCCGATTCGTCCTTCCGCTACGCCGCCGAGACGGTTACCCAGAGCGCGAACAAGTTCCTGGACGATCTGAGCCTGCGCCGGGACGTGTACGACGCGCTCTCGAGCGTCGACGTCTCCAAGGCCGATGCCGCGACACAGTACTTCATGATGAGGACGCTCCGGGATTTCCGGCGCGCGGGCGTGGACAAGGACGAAGCCACACGCAAGGAGATCGCCGGGATCGATGAAGAGCTGGTGAAGACGAGCCAGGAGTTCGACCGGAACATCCGGACCGACTCCCGCAAGATCGAGGTGGCCCCGGCGGACCTCGAGGGGCTGCCCGAGGATTTCGTCCGGGCGCACGCCCCGGGCGCGGATGGAAAGGTCACGCTCAGCATCGAGAATCCCGACTACTTTCCGGTGATCCGCTACGCCAAGAGCGGCGATCTGCGGAAGAATCTCATGCACGAGGCGCTGAACCGCGCCTACCCGCCCAACATCGCGGTGCTCGATTCCCTTCTGGCGAAGCGCTACCGCGTGGCGCGCATCCTGGGCTATCCCACCTGGGCCGACTACATCACCGAGGACAAGATGATCGGCACGGCCCAGAACGCCGCCGATTTCATCAAGCGCCTGAACGAGACGACGATGAAGCGCGCCCAGGAGGAATACGCGGTCTATCTCAAGCGCAAGCAGGAGGACGATCCCTCCGCCACGCAGGTGAACCGCTGGGAGACTTCCTACTACGGCCGGCTCATCCGGAAGCGCGATTTCGATTTCGATCCCCAGCAAGTGCGGCCCTACTTCGCCTTCGACAACGTGAAGCAGGGCGTGCTGGACGTGACCTCGAAGATGTTCGGCGTCACCTACAAGCGCCTCGTGAACGCGCCGGTCTGGGACCGCTCCGTGGAGGCGTACGAGGTCTATGAAGGGCCGAAGCTCCTCGGCCGGTTCTACTTCGATCTCCATCCGCGGCCGGGAAAATACAATCACGCGGCCAAGTTCTCGATCCGCCAGGGTGCGAAAGGGCTCCAGCTGCCCGAGCACGCGCTGGTCTGCAACTTCCCCGGCGGAAAGCCCGGCGATCCGGGGCTGATGGAGCACTCGGACGTGCAGACCTTCTTCCACGAGTTCGGGCACCTGCTCCACGCGATCTTCGGTGGACAGGGCCAGTGGGAGCCCGTGGCGGGCACGGCGACGGAGCGGGATTTCGTCGAGGCGCCCTCGCAGATGCTCGAGGAGTGGGTGTGGGATCCCAAAGTTCTTCAGACCTTCGCCAAGCACTACCAGACGGGCCAGCCCATCCCGGTGGAGCTGGTGCAGAAGATGCGCCGCGCGGACGCCTTCGGGCGCGCGCTCCAGACCGCAACGCAGGCGTTCTACTCGGCGGTCTCCCTGAACATCTACAACAAGCCGCCGGACCAGGTGGTGACGGACGCCATCGTCACCGACCTGGAGCCGCGCTTCACGCCGGTGCCGCCCATGCCGGACGCACACATGCAGACCTCGTTCGGGCATCTCGACGGCTACTCGGCGATGTACTACACCTACATGTGGTCGCTCGTGATCTCGAAGGATATGTTCAGCGCCTTCGACAAGTCGGACCTCCTGAGCCCCACGGTGGCGACGCGGTACCGGGATGTCGTCCTGGCTCCAGGGGGAACGCGTCCGGCGAAGGACATGGTGCACGACTTTCTCGGGCGGGATTACGACTTCCGGCAGTTCGACGCGTGGCTGTCGGGGCAGAACTAGGTCCTCTCCCGGGTACTACCGCATCTGCTGCTCGACCCTGCCGATCCCCCGGTGCGAGGACATGTACACCTGCTCGTCCGTGTAGCCGTCCCCCTTGACCACCAGGACGTCCCCCTCGCGCGACATCACGACCACGCGGTGCGCGATGGCGACCGGAACGAAGGTGCCGTCATCGAAGCTCCAGGACAAAGCCATCTCGGCGACATAGACGTTCGATACGGTGCTGTCCTCCAGGTAATAGTGGGGACGGAACGAGATCGAAGCGTCGTAGCGGAGGTCGGTCCAGAAGAGATTGTGGTCCCAGGCGCCGCGGAAGTTGTGGGCGCGGAATCGATCGGTCAGCTCGGTATAGTGCTGGATCGCCCCGAGCGTGACCGCGTAGGGAACGCGCGACACTCCCGATCCATCGCACCACCAGAGCGACACCTTGGCCGAGTCGGAGCCCATCACC
>DASQAV010000077.1:0-8669 GCA_035635575.1 Candidatus Dormiibacterota bacterium
TGTGCCACGAAGCGGTGGAACGCGCGCTCGAGCAGTACCAGGGAGAGCCTCCGCCGGACATCTGGTACTACCGCGGCGCGTGGCAGGAGTGGTCGATCGCGGATGCCGACATCCTCATCCCCCTCTCCGAGGAGGAGCTGAGGCGAAAGATCAGCGCGATCTTCAAGCACCAGAGCCAGAAGGACCGGGCGCCCTTCCCCGGCGTCGACGAGCGCGAGTTCTGGGAGAGGATCGAGGAGCGCAACAAGGCCACGGCGCATCTGGTGGATCAGCTGGGGCTGCCGGAATACTTCGCCATGGAGGCGATCGTCGTTCGCCCGCCCGCCTCGAAGTCGCGAGCCAAGTCGCGCCCCACGCGGTAGTCACCCCAACGGTTGAAGCCCCCTGGAACATTTCCCCTTGACCTCTTATACTGTGTGACGTATAGTATATGACATACACCATATGGCACACAGTTCAGAACCGACCGCCATGTTCGAGCACCTTCGCCTGGAGCTCCGGCGGGGCAGTCTCGTGCTCGCGGTCCTGGCCGCGCTCCGGAGCGAGCAATACGGCTACACCCTGCGCAAAGCGCTCGCGGAGCGGGGCATGGAGATCGACGAGGGGACGCTCTATCCCCTGCTCCGCCGCCTGGAGAGCCATGGATTGCTGGAGTCCGAGTGGCGCGAGGAGGACAAGCGGAACAAGCGGTTCTACCGGCTGTCCACGGGCGGGAAGCAGACCCTGAAGCAGCTTCTCGCCGAGTGGAGAAGCATCAACGATTCCCTGAACGGAATTCTATAGGAGAGGAGCCATGGATCTGGTCGATCGCTACATCCAGGCAGTGAAGCTCTGGCTGCCGAGGGCGCAGAAGGAGGACATCGCGGCGGAGCTGGGGGAGGACATCCGGTCCGAGGTCCAGGAGCGGGAGGGCGAGCTGGGGCGGAAGCTCCAGAGCGCCGAGGTGGAGTCACTCTTGAGAAGGAGAGGGCGGCCGATCGTGGCGGCGGGACGCTTTCGCAAGCAAGAGTCCCTGATCGGGCCGACGCTCTTCCCGATCTACGCGACCGCGCTCCGGGCGCTGGCCGTTCCCTTCGTGGTGCTCACGGTCGTGCGGTGGACGTACCTCTTCATCACGTCGCCCTCGATCCGCGGCGAGGCCCCGGGCGCGCTCCTGCTCCACGCGGCATCGACGTTCTGGACCACTGCGTTCCTGCTCTTCGGCGGCGTGACCCTCGTGTTCGCGATCCTCGATCGGGTGCAGGGCCGCACGGGCCTTCTCACGCGATGGAATCCGCGCGACCTTCAGCCGATCCGCGAGAAGGGGCGGATCGAGCGAAGCTCCTCGATCACCGAGCTCGCGATCCAGGCCGCGTTCTTCCTCTGGTGGATCCGGCCGCAGGCACTTCTCCGGCTCGAGTCCCACGGATCCACCTGGTCCGCCGGACCGACCTGGGAGCACCTCCATCACGGCTTCTTCTTCGTGCCCGTGTTGATCGTCTCGCTCGCGATGATCGGCCTCTCCTGCGCCAACCTCGCCAAGCCGTACTGGACCCGGACGCGGCTTGCGATTCGCGCCGCCACGTACTGGGCGACAGCGCTCCTCTCCGCGATCGTCGTGCTCCAGGGGTGGGCGAATTCCCGGGGCGAGTGGCGCCTCCTCCGGGGCGCGGGCGATCACGTCAGCGGCGCGGCCGGCGCGACGGCGCTCACCGATCTGTTGATCTATCAGTGCCTGGTCTGGGTCGCCGTGGGCGCTTCGATCGCCTTCATCGTCGACGTGGTCCGCGCGATTCGCTTCCGATCCCCCGGCGACACGGAGCTCCGTCCCGCCCCTCAGTCCACCGAGGCCTTCTGCCTCTGAGTCTGGGGCGGCCGCGCGAATTGCCGTGATCCCAGTCCGTACCGCTTCAGGAGCTTGCCCAGATCGCGGCGCTCCTTCCCCGCGGCCTTGGCGGCGCGGCTCACATTGCCGCCGAACACGGTCATGAGGCGGATCAGGTAGCTGCGCTCGAAGGCCTCGAGGAGCCGGCGTTTCTGCGACTTGAACGTGGAGCGAGGGTCCGGCTCGAAGGAAGGAGGAATCGCTGCTGGCGCAGCCTCCATCTCATTCGGCGACGGTTGCCCGGAATTGGTATCGGGGTGATCGGCCATGATCGGACCTGAACTGAGGCGAAGACCGCGACAGCCCTACCAACGGGGAGGGCCGAAAAGTCATTGATTGTGACGCAGGGGGATGTTCGATGTCCGAACCGCGCCGCTGACAGTTACAGCATCAACTCTGGGACCCCGCAGGCGATCGGTCAATTCGGAATTTTCCCGACCCCAGCTCTGGATGCACCAATTCCCGCATGGCATAACTCCGCTGGGGATACCGGGTTGCCGACTCCCCCTCTGATCCGGCGCATGGGCAGTGGGATTCGATCCGGTCGCGGGTGTATGTTCACTGAACACCCGCCCCGGCTCCCCCCGGGGCACAGCCACGACGGCACTCGTGCCGAGAAGGGGGTTCTCATGAACCCGCCCGCGTTCGTGCTCCGCATCCTCGTTTTCGCACTCCTGATCCAAGCTCCCAGCGTCGCTACCGCCCAGTACATGTATCTGGATTCGAACGGCGATGGGATCCACACCTCGGCCGACGTGCTGCACGAGGTCGGACCCACGGTTGTTGATATCTGGCTCGACACCGGGCACAACCGTGACGGAACGGTGCCCTCCTGCACGGCGAACCCGACTCAACCTCTGGACATGTTCGCGTACCAGGTAGTGATGGAGGCCACGGATGGCTCGCTGACCTTCTCTTCTTTCACGAACCGGCTTTCCCAGTTCGGCGTGCTATCCCCCTCTAAGGTGGACGGCACCCATCTCGACGTGGGCGCCTACTTTGCCCCGCTGGGTATCTCCCTCCTTCAGGGCAGATACCTTCTGGGAACGTTCACGGTAAACGTGGCGAGCGGGACCCCGTCGCTTCGCTTCCTGTCGACGTTCTCGTGGCCCGGTCCGCCGAACGAATCCTACACGGGTTTCGGGTCCCATTGCGACGGCACCGCCTATCCCAACTTCATCACATTCGACGTCAACTGGTTCGACGCCGATGGCCTTGTCTTCGCGGCAGGCGGGGGAGGCAACCGGACTCCAGTCCTCACTCCACCTCTGAATATGAGCGTCCTCTCGGGTGAGAGCGCGACGCAGGGCCTGACGGCAACCGATGCCGATGGCCAGCCTCTCACCTTCACCAAGGTTTCGGGGCCATCGTTCCTGTTCGTGTATACGGCGGACGTAGGTTCCGGCACCGCGTCCGGAGAGATCCGCCTCGCTCCTTTTGCTTCGGATGTGGGCGCCTACACCGCGAGCGTGAGCGCCTCCGATGGAGCTGCGAGCGATCAAGCTTCCCTTCAGGTCAACGTGACCGCATCTCCGGGCCACAATCCCGCCCTTCTCCAGCACCCTCGGGCGAACGTCATCGCGGGCCGCGTGGTGAAGCGATTCTTGAGCGCTGCAGATCCCGACGGAGGGACCCTACGCTTTGCCGAGGTCACGGGACCCCGATACGCGCAGGTGAACAACCTCTTTGGGCGACCCGGCGGCGCCTCGGGGGTTCTGAGCCTGTCGCCAACTCTATGTGACGTCGGCTCCGCGACCGTGCGCCTCTCCGTGTCGGATGGGGTCAGCCAGATTATTGAGGACGTGCCTGTCGAGGTTCTCACCCCGACCGATCCGCCTGGCTCTCCGCTCCATATGACACACAGTACAGGCGACAATTGGGCAACCCAGGTCGCGGACCTGAACGGGGACGGGAAGCTCGATGTCATCGGCACCTATGAGGATCGAGCCAAGGTGACCGTGTTTCTGGGTATGGGCAATGGAGATCTAGCCGCGGGCGTGAGCTACGACATCGGAAGCCGGGCCTACGACCTCACGGTCGGAGATTTCGACCGGAATGGAACCATCGACGTGGCGGTTCCCGACGTTCAAGGCTATGTCGACGTGCTTCTCGGTAGAGGGGATGGCACTCTGCTTCCTGCGCACCCGTACGCCGTTGGACACGGGTCCGAACAGATTGAGGCGGGCGACGTGAATCGTGATGGGATTCTCGACTTGGTTTCCGCCAACCAGGATGACAACACCGTTTCGGTCCTTCTGGGAGCCGGAGACGGAACGTTTCTCACAAGGCGGAACAGCGCGACAGGCACGGGGCCCATGGCCATCGCAGTCGCGGACTTCAATCTCGACGGCCGCCCCGATCTTGCCCTGTCGCATCTCTCAGGACCACCGAATCCGGAACTGTCGATTCTCCCTGGGCTGGGGGACGGCACGTTTGGAGATCCGATCCCGACTCCCTTCACGGGATTTGCGATCACGATCGTTTCGGGAGACTGGAATTGGGACGGAAAACCGGACCTGGCGCTCACGGACATTCGCAATCGAAGCGTGAAGACGTTGATCGGTCAGGGGGATGGTTCCTTCGCGGCCCCGACGATCGTCGCCAATATGCCCGCTCTCTACGGAATCACGGCGGAAGACCTCGACCAGGACGGCAACACGGACCTCGTGACCGGAAGCGATGGTATCGACGCCGTTCTGTTCGGAAATGGCAGCGGCGGGTTTGGAGCTCCTGTGTCGATCGGAGCCGTACCGCATACCTATATATCCATGGGAGACATGAATCATGATGGCAGGCCGGACGTCGTGTCGTCGACTTTCGGCGACGTGTTCGTGAGATTGAATACCTTTGCGCCCGCAACCCTCGCTGCGGAGGCGCGGGCGTTCGTGCCCAAAGAGCAGAAGCCAATCTTCGCCGGCTCGGACAATACGACGGAGATCCGTCTGGAGCCGGTACA
The DNA here is from genome assembly GCA_035635575.1 of Candidatus Dormiibacterota bacterium. Taxonomy (GTDB): domain Bacteria; phylum Eisenbacteria; class RBG-16-71-46; order SZUA-252; family SZUA-252; genus WS-7. Next base: position 4,821 of record DASQAV010000077.1, read on the forward strand.
CAGCTCCTACGCAAACGAGCAGGTCGATCTGAGCTCGGTGACCCTTACTTCCGAAGGGACCGGCTCGGTGAGCGAGATCCACTCCATCGTGCCGAAGAGCGTGGTCATCTCGGACACGGACCAGAACGGAATCCCGGACATCGGCATCACCTTCGCTCGCTCCGATCTCCTGGCGCTTTTTGATCGCCTCGATCGGACCAAGCTGGTCACCGCGGAGGTGAGGGGATCGATCCTGGACGGCAGAGCCTTCTGCGCCGATGTCCAGCTCAACGTCAAGAAGGTGGGGCACTCCAATGGAGTGGCGTTCGCGCCGAACCCGCTCAATCCGCGGAGCAAGCTGACGTTCTCGACCACGCGGATGGGCCCGGCGAAAGCGCAACTGTTCGACATCCAGGGCAGGCTGATCCGCACCCTGCTCGACATTCGAGCTCTCGATGCGGGCGATCACGAAGTCGCGTTCGACGGAAGAGGCGCGCGCGGAACAACGCTTTCCTCGGGCGTGCTCTTCTACCGGCTCACGTCCGTCGATGGAACGTTCGAAGGAAGACTCATCCTCTTGAAGTAAGAACTACCCGGAGTAGGGCGCAGGGGTAACTTCATGTCGATGCCGGGCCGGACTCTTCCCGGTCCGGCGTCGGCGTGAAGCTCGATGCCGGGAGCGTACCTCAGCCTCCGAGGGCGTGGAGGAACGCCGGATCCACCTTCTCGCCCAGCCGCTGGGCCTCGCGCGCGTCCTGGATCGCGCCCGCGCGATCGCGCAGCGCCTCGCGCGAATACGCGCGCGAGAGGTAATAGCGACCCAGCCGCGTGCTTCCCGGACGCGCGATCCGGATCGCCTCGGTCAGCGCGTCCACGGCCTCCCGCTGGCGATCGAGGCGCTGGAGCGAGACCCCCAGCCAGAAATACTCCTCGTCATTCGCCGGATTCCCCGGCGCGACCTGGATCGCCATCCTTCGATCCGCGGCCGCCTTCTCGTACTCCTTCATGTCGTAATAGGCAAAGGCGCGATTCGAGTAGGCATCCCGGTACCGGGGATTCAGCTCGATCACGCGGGTGAAGTCGGCGGCGGCGCCCGCAAGTTTGCCCAGCCGATACTCCATCGCCCCTCGATTGTTCAGCGCGTCCACGTTCTTCGGATCGATCCGGAGTGAATGGTCGAAGGAGACGAGCGCGGAATCGTTCTGATTCATCTCGGCCAGGACCAGCCCGCGGTTGTACCAGATCCGCGTAACCCCGGGATTCAGCGCGATCGCCTGATCGAAGTCCGCCAGGCTCTGTGGAAGCCGTCCCGTCCTCATGTAGTGATTCCCGCGGTTGTAGTAGGCGTCCACGATCTGCCGCGGGTATTTCTGGATCGTGTCGTTCCAGAAGGTCTCCGGGTCCTTCCAGATATGGCTCCGCTTCCAGGTCTGGACCAGCGAGATGGGAAGGAGCAGCAGGAAGACCGCGGCCGCGACCGGCTTCACCGGAACGCGCGTGGCCGAAGCGGGCTCGTCGAGCCACCACGCGAGCGCGAACAGAAGCCCGATGTACGGCAGATACGTGTAGCGGTCCGCCATCAGCGCCGCCCCCACGGTGAATACTTGTAACACGAGCGCGATATTGATGAAGAAGAACGCGATTCCAAAGATCACGGGCCGCACGCGCCGGCAGACGTACAGGATCGCAGGGATCGCCACCGCGAGAATCCCCGCCGCCACATAGAACCGCACCCCGAGCTGCGCCGTGGCGCTGGGCAAGGGATAGACCGCGGAGAGGTGAAACGGGAGGAAGAGCTTCACGATGTACATCACCGTTCCGTAGCAGGCGAAGAGAACCCGCTGGGGAAGATTCCAGATTCCGGAGGCGACGGTGGCGCCGACGGTCACCTGGGCCTTGATCGTGAGGAGCCCCGTCACCACCGAGACTGCGAAGAACGGAATCTTCTCCAGCCACACGCCCGTTCGCCAGGGGCGCCGCCGGAACCAATCGATCGCCAGAAGCGTGAGCGGAAACACGACGGCGGCGGGCTTGCTGGCGCAGGACAGCACGAACGCGATCCAGGCGCACAGGAGCCAGCTCCACCCCTTGGTCTCGAGATACCGCAGATACGTGAGAAGGCCGATCAGATAGAAGAACGCGTAGAGAACGTCCTTCCGCTCGGAGATCCACGCCACCGACTCGACGTGCATCGGATGAATTCCGAAGAAGAGCGCGGTCGCGACGGAGGTCCAGAGCCTTCCCCCCGAGAGCTTCCGGATGAAGAAGAAGACGAAGGCCGTGTTCGCGAGATGAAGGAGCAGGTTCAGCCAGTGGTACGAGCCCGCGTTCATCCCCGACAGCGTGTAGTTGAGGACCAGCGAGGCCATCGTGAGGGGGTGGAAGTTGCCGGCGTAAGGGGTGGTGAGAATCCCGTGGAGCGTGGGATTCGTCATCAGCGCGTTCTCCGTCACGTACCAGTTGTCGTCCCAGTTGATGAAGCCGTTCGAGAGGCTGGGCAGGTAGGCGAGGAAGGTGAGGATGAGAATCGCCCCGAGCCAGAGGAGGTACCCACCGGTTCGGGGCGCTTGCCTTGGCTTGGGCTTGGGCTTGCGCTGCGTCAGGCCGTCACCCCGCTCGGTGTCTTCATGCGCTCTCTCCTTGGTGCCCCGGCCGCGATCGGGTTAGCATTCGTGGATCGTAGTTCAAGGACCTGGACGTGGACACACTCAAATCGGGCAACGGAAGGAAGGCATGAAGAGGCCATCGAAGGAAGAGCGCGCGTTCCTGGACCCGCCTCTCGCGTATCTGGACGAGCGGTTTCTCGAGAGCGAGGATGGACGACCGATCCGGATCCTCGCGGAATACCTTCAACCGCTGCACGCCTTCCGCCGCCACAAGGTCCACGACACGATCGTCTTCTTCGGCTCGGCGCGTATCCGGGAAGACGGGCCGCTGGGCCGGTACTACCGCGAGGCGCGGGAGCTGGCCCGTCTCATCACCGAATGGTCGGAAGGCCTGAAGAGCCCGTCGCACCGCTACCTCGTCAGCACCGGCGGCGGCCCCGGGATCATGGAGGCTGCCAATCGTGGAGCGATGGATGCCGGCGGGCGCACCATCGGGCTGAACATCGGCCTTCCCCACGAGCAGCGCCCCAACGCCTACATCACGCCCGGCCTCTGCTTCCAGTTCCACTACTTCTTCATGCGGAAGCTCTGGTTCGCGCATCTGGCACGCGCGCTGGTCGTCTTCCCCGGCGGCTTCGGCACCATGGACGAGCTCTTCGAGCTCTTGACGCTCTCGCAAACGCACAAGCTGGACCGAACGATTCCCGTGCTTCTCTATGGCAGCGAGTACTGGAAGGAGACCGTGAATTTCGAAGGACTGGTAAGATGCGGGATGATCGACGCGGGAGATCTCGACCTGTTCCGCTTCGTGGACGCTCCTCAGGATGCGCTCCAGCTCTTGCAGAAGACCCTCGACTCGAAGCCCGCAACGGAGGAACCGGCCATCGCGAAGTCGAAGACACCCCAAGACCCCGTCCCCAAGCCGTGACCGGACCCGACGGTCAGCACCGCGCCCTTCTCTTGCGGGTTGCGCGCCGCGCGATGCTGGAGCAGGGACTCGAGCCCGAGTTCTCTCCGGAGGCGACGGCCGAGGCGCAAGGGATCCCCGGGCCGGCCGCGCCGAACGGCAATGGGGTACGGGACCTGCGCTCCCTCCTCTGGTGCTCGATCGACAACGACGATTCGCGCGACCTGGATCAGCTCACGGTGGCTGCGCCTTCCAGCGACCGGGGCACGACCGTGCTGGTCGCCGTGGCGCAGGTGTGCGCCCTGGTCAGCCCCGGATCCGCGCTGGACGAGCACGCGAGCGCGAACACCACCTCCA
>DASQAV010000078.1:0-3331 GCA_035635575.1 Candidatus Dormiibacterota bacterium
CCGCTGCACGAGGGAACGATCGTACCCCATCGCGACGATTCGCTCCACCTCCGTATCGTCCTCCACGTAGGCCCTGAGGATGGGGTCCAGCACGTCGTAGGGCGGGATGGTGTCCGTATCGCGCTGCCCGGGCCTCAGTTCCGCCGTCGGCTCGCGCGTCATCGTGCGCTCCGGGATCCAGGCGCCGGGCCCGTGGGCGTTCCGGTGACAGGCCAGGTCGTACACCAGGGTCTTCCACACGTCCTTGAGCACCGAGAAGCCGCCCGCCATGTCGCCGTAGAGGGTGGCGTACCCCACCGAAAGCTCGCTCTTGTTCCCGGTCGTGAGCACGATCCAGCCAAACTTGTTCGAGAGCGCCATGAGGATCGTGCCCCGGACCCGCGACTGGATGTTCTCCTCCGTGACGTCCTCCGCGCGCGACGCGAATACCTGCTCGAGGCTCTTGCGATACGCGCCGACTTCGGGGTCGATGGGGACGGTGAGAAGATGGATGCCGAGATTCTTGGCCAGCGCCTCCGCGTCCTCCTTGCTCTCGCGCGAGGTGATCGAGGACGGCATGAAGACCCCCGTCACCTTGTCGGGATCCAGCGCGTCCGCCGCGATCGAAGCCGTGAGGGCGGAGTCGATGCCTCCGCTCACCCCGATCACCACGTGCGTGAACTCGTTCTTCGTGACGTAATCGTGCGTGCCCAGGACCAGCGCCTGGTAGATCTCCTCGACCCCCGACGGGACCAGGACGTTGCGTGGCCCCAGCGGAGGGCGCGGGCGCGGCTTCACGGGACGGAGGATCACCTGCCCCATCTCGGGGGCGTCCTCGCGCTGGGCCGCGATGCGGCTGCGCGGATCGTGGAGGCGCGCGCGGAACACCGTTTCCAGATCGATGTCCACCAGCACGAGATCCTCTTCGAAGGCGCGTGCCTGGGCGAGGAGGTTCCCCTGCGGCCCATAGACCCGGCTGTTTCCGTCGAAGACCAGCTCGTCCTGTCCCCCGACCGTGTTCACGAACGCCACGACCGAGACGCCGTCCAGCGCGCGGGTAGAGAGCATGCGGTCGCGCGCGGCCGCTTTCCCCGCGTGAAAGGGCGAGGAGGAGAGGTTGATCACCAGCTCCGCCTCTCCGTAGACCGCCAGCGCCGCGGTCGTGCCCACGGGCGAGAAGATGTCCTCGCAGATGTTCACGCCGAACGTCAGCGCTCCGCGCTTGCACACGAAGGACTCGTTCCCGGGGCGGAAGTAGCGCACCTCGTCGAAGACGCCGTAATTGGGCAGGTGGCGCTTCTGGTAAATTGCGGCGATCTCGCCGTCGTGCGCGATGGCCGCGGCGTTGTACACGTCTCCCGCGCGCTGCGCGAATCCTACGATGGCGGTGATGCCGGAGGTCGCGCGCGCGACCTCTTCCATGGCCGCCTGGTTCTGGTCCAGGAACTCGGGACGCAAAAGAAGGTCCTCGGGCGGGTATCCCGTCAGCGTAAGCTCCGGGAACGCGACCAGATCCGCGCCCAGGTCGCGGGCATGGGCGATCGTCTCGATGACCTTCTTGGCGTTTCCGGGGAGGTCGCCGACCGTCGGATTCATCTGGGCCAGCGCGAGCCGGACGATCCGCTCGGATTGGGCGCCGGCAGCGGAATCACTACGGGATTTCACGGCAACGATGGTATCACGTCGAGGGCGCCGCTTCCACCGATTCTAAAGCGGCCCAAAGGGTTGCCCCGTTGGAACGATCCATCATGAAGGGCGAAGCGATGGAGAGAAAGATCGCGACAGAGAAAGCGGTCGTCGTGTTCGGGAGCAGCCGGAGCGGCGTGGGCAGTCCGAACTACGTCCTCTCGCGCGAGCTGGGGGACGCTCTGGGCCGGAGAGGCGCCGAGGTTCGATGCGGCGGCTACGCCGGCGTGATGGAGGGAGTGGCCGAGGGCGCCAAGGCCGCGGGCGGACGCGTCGTGGGCTGCACCTTGGATTGGTTCGAGGACACGCGCCGGCCCAACGGTTACCTGGACGAGGTTCTCCCAGCGCCGGATCTGCCGCGCAGGCTCGAGCTCTTGCTCCAGGGAACGAGCGCCGCCATCGCGCTGCCCGGGGGAATCGGCACGCTGAACGAAGTGTTCTGGCTCTGGACGCTGCTCCTTCATGGAAAGGGCGGCGGGAGGAAACTCATCCTCCTCGGCACCCCCTGGCTGGATCTCATGATGATGCTCGAGAACCGCTTCGAGGTGGATCCGCCGATCCGCGCGCTCGTGCATCTGGCCGCGAGTGCCGAGGAAGCCGCGGAGGTTGCGTGCGGAGGGTCGAGTTGAGCCGGCTCGAGGGGTGTCGGGCGGACCTGAGCGACCTGACGCCCGAGCGCATCGAGTTCATCGATTCGGCGCCCTGGGCCGGGGAGGCCCCGGAGGCGGGCGAAGCGGACCGGGACTTCTCCATCGAAGCCATCCGGACGTTCGTCTTCCAGCAGGATGTCATTCCGGACTACGGTGCCTACGCGCGGCATCTGGGACTGGAAACGCGCGATTGCCGGCTATGGAAAGACATCCCCGCGGTGCCGGTTTCGGCGTTCCGCTCGCATGACCTGAGCGCGTCCCCGTCCGAGGGCGAGACTACGACCTTCGAGACGAGCGGCACGACGATCTCGCGGCCGGGGCGCGTCCGGCTGACCGACACCTCCATCTATGAAGCCTCGGTCTCGCGGAATTTCATCCGCCACCTGCTCTCCGATGGGGCCCGGGTTCATGCCGTGATCTTCGGCCCCGCGAAGGCCGAGGCACCTCACTCCTCGCTCTGGTTCATGGCGGATCACCTGGTGCGGGAGCTCTGCGCGGGTGGGACCTGGGTGGTTCAAGGCGGCGAGCCGAATTGGAAGCGGGCGGACGAGGAATTCGAGCGCGCCCAGGCCGGGGGCCAGCCGCTTCTTCTCTTCGGCACGACGCTGCTCTTCCAGGCCTGGTTCGAGCGCTGCGATCGCGAGGGGATTCGATTCCAGCTCCCGCGAGGGAGCCGCGCGATGGACACGGGTGGCTCCAAGGGCGCCGCCTTCGACATCAGCCGGGAGACCGTCCAGGACTCCTTCGAACGAGTGCTTGGAATTCCGGCCACGCACGTCGTCAACGAGTACGGGATGGCGGAGATGGGGAGCCAGTTCTACGGGGACTCGCTTCTCGCCGCGCATGAAGACCGTGCCCCGCGTCCCGGATTCGCGATTCCGCCCTGGGTGCGCACGCGCGTGCTCGATCCGGAAACCATGCGCGACGTCCCCGAAGGGAAATCCGGCGTGCTCGTCCACTACGACCTCGCGAATCTGGAGATCCCGCTCGCGATCCAGACCGAGGACGTGGGCTCG
>DASQAV010000079.1:0-35234 GCA_035635575.1 Candidatus Dormiibacterota bacterium
CGGCCCACGCGAGCGCCAGGAGCACGGCCTCGCGCGGCCTTCGCGCCGCGATCGCGCGCGCATAGACGATCCCGAGCGGCACGACGGGAAGCACCGCGAAGAGAACCGGATTCCGTAACGACAACAAGAGTGGCGGGAGCACGAGGGCCGGGATGACACAGGCGGCCAGGGCGGGTATCATAACGGCGCGCAGTATAGGGCGTTTTCCCACGCACTCGGAAGGAGAAGTCATGCTCGAGGTCATGCTCCCGGAATTCACCAGCGCGCCCATGCTCGACTTCGCCCGCCCGGATGCGGAAGCGGGCATGCGCGAGGCGCTCGAGCGCGTCCGCGCCAAGTTCGGGACGACGTATCCGCTCGTGATCGGGGGAAAGCGGATCACGACGAAGGAAACCTTCCAGAGCAAGAATCCCGCGAACCCCTCGGAGATCGTGGGGAATTTCTCCAAGGCGACCGTGGAGCACGTGAACGACGCCGTGGCTGCCGCGGACAAGGCGTTTCAGGGCTGGGCGTGGACTCCTCCTCAAACTCGGGCGGAAGTGCTGTTGCGCGCGGCCGAGATCCTGCGCCGCCGCCGCCACGAGATGAACGCCACGATGGTGCTCGAGGTGGGGAAGAACTGGTCCGAGGCCGACGGCGACACGGCCGAGGCGATCGACTTCCTGGAATTCTACGCGCGCGAGATGATCCGCTGGGGAGGGCCGCATCCGCTCGTGCAGAATCCCGGCGAGAAGAACGAGCTCGTTTACATCTCGCTCGGTGTGGGCGTGGTCATCCCGCCCTGGAATTTCCCGTGCGCGATCGCGATGGGGATGACCGCCGCGACGATCGTGACCGGGAACAGCGCGATTCTCAAGCCGAGCAGCGATTCGCCCCTCACGGCCTGGAAAGTCTTCGAGGTCCTGGAGGAGGCGGGCGTGCCCGCGGGCGTCCTCAATTTCCTCCCGGGCCCCGGCGGGACGATCGGCGACGCGCTGGTGGAGCATCCGCGTGTGCGGTTCGTCGCCTTCACGGGCTCGATGGAGGTCGGGATCGGAATCAACGAGCGCGCGGCGAAGGTGCCCAAGGGACAGATCTGGCTCAAGCGTGCGATCCTCGAGATGGGCGGAAAGGACTTCATGATCCTGGATGAGGACGCGGATCTGGACTCCGGGGTGGCGGGCGTCTACGCGGCTGCGTTCGGATTCCAGGGACAGAAGTGCTCCGCCTGCTCGCGCGCCATCGTGCACGAGAAGCTCTACGACGAATTCGTGGAGAAGCTTCGGGTGCGGACGGACGCGATGACCATCGGCGCGACGGAGAAGAAGGAGAACTATCTGGGCCCCGTCGCGAGCGCATCCGCGGAGAAGAAGATTCTCGAGTACATGGAGATCGGGAAGGGGGAGGGAAGGCTGATCACGGGCGGAGGCAAGCACTCCGGTCCGGGATACTTCCTGAAGCCCACGATCTTCGCGGACGTGAAGCCGCGGGCGCGGATCGCGCAGGAGGAGATCTTCGGTCCGGTGCTCGCGGTGATCAAGGCGCGGTCGTTCGAGGAGGAGATCGAGATCGCGAACGGCACGATCTACGGGCTGACGGGCTCCTACTACAGCCGGGATCGCGCCAAGGTGGCCGAGGCGAAGCGCCGCCTCCACGTGGGCAATCTCTACATCAACCGGAAGTGCACGGGCGCGCTCGTGGGAATTCATCCCTTCGGTGGTTTCAACATGAGCGGCACCGATTCCAAGGCCGGCGGTCGCGATTACCTCGGGCTCTTCTTGCAAGGGAAGTCGATCGCGGAATACGTGGGCTGAGACTTCTGCGAGCGCCGAACAGTTCAAGATTCCGCCAACATGCTCCGGGGCAGGTAACACGCAGCTACGCCAAGTAACCCAGCGTTGACGTGGCGCGTGGTGGTCCGGTTCCATCACCCATCCCCTGGCACCGAATAACTCCCGCCGCATCCATCGCTTTATGGATTCTTTCACCGTTCGCTCCATTCGGCACGCCTCCCGCAATAGGCTCGCTGTCTCCACATCCCACCCCGTCGCACTCAACCGGAGGTGAGCGCCGTGACCCGTTCCATCCTGTTCTTCGCTCTGTTTCTCGCGCTGCTCCTTGTTGGTCCCCCTCCCGCGTCCCCGGGAGTTCTCTCGCTCTCGCTGATCTCGGGACTCACCGATCTCACGGGAAGCACCGAGATCCAGGATCCGGTCTGGCAGGAGAGCCTCTCCGGATCGACGCTCGCCCAGCTCGGCTCGCCACTCGTGTTCGATCCCCAGATGGACGCGCTCACCAGCCTGACCGTGCGCCTGACCAACACGTCCGCCGCCGCGATCACGCTTCCGGAATTCCTTCCGGGCGTGTCCGTGCTGACCGGGCTGAATGGAATCCCGGGCTATTCCTCGAGGCTCAACGTGGGAACGGGAGGGAATCGGGGCGCGAGCGGAGCGGCGGGTGCGGACGGCACCATCAGCCGCACCGTGCTCGATACGTCCTACGATCTCCTGGTGGAGAGCACTCCGGGGACGATCTCGAACGGCGGTGGGGGCGGTGCGGGTACCGCGGTCGCGGAGAACTGGATCGCGATGACCGGGGCGTCCGGGGATCATCTCTCCCAGTACCTGGCCAATCGCGTGCTGAATCCCGGCGAATACATCGATATCCCGGACTTCGCCAAGCTCACCGCGTTCCACCGCACGAACGACGAGGCGCGGATGGCGTTCGGGTTCGATCTGCCGACGTTCAGCTCGGGGGGGATCTCGGTGACCACGGGGGCCTTCAGCGCGACCTGCTCGGGACCTTCCATCGTCGCGGAGCCGCCGCCTCCTCCGCCGTCCGCGGTTCCGGAGCCGGCGAGCGTGACGCTCCTGATCGGCGGCCTAGCGCTGGGAGCGACTCGCCGTGGGCTCGCCCGTTCGCGCAAGAAGCCCAGCCAGGATCTCGCGCGCGTATGAGGGAAGGGTGTCGTCGCGGGCGCCCATGACGACCACGCGGTCGCCACTCCGGGCGCCCTCGATGACGTCCCGGAGCGCTTCCTCGCGCGTGGCGACCTTGGCGGCCCGCTCCGACTGCGTCACCGGCTCGGCAATGTCCTCGGAGCGGATCGTTCGATTGGCGGTGCCCCCCGCGTCGTAGATGGGCGAGAGGAGAAGGTGATCCCCGGGGCGAAGCGCCGCTCGAAACGTTTCGATCAGCTCGTCGCGGAAGAAGTTCGTCGGCCCGTAGCCGTGGGGCTGATACAGAACCCAGAGGGAGCCGTTCGGACGAAGCGCCTCGATCGCCATGCGGATCTTCACCGGGTTGTGACCGAAGTCGTCGTAGACGTCCACGCCGTCCGCGGCTCCCACCCGCTCGAGCCGCCGGCGCACTCCCGCGAATCGCTCGAGCGATTGGGCGGCCGGCTCGACGTGAACCCCCGCCGCTACGGCGGTGGCGATCGCCAAGGCCGCATTCTGAACCGTGAGGAGGCCTGGGAAGGGAACGTGAGCCTCGGCGCCGCCGATCGTGAAGCGCACGCCGTTCGGCGTGAGGCGAACCGCGCCCGCGATCAGATCCGGCGCGCTCCACACGGGCTCCCCCTCCACCGCCACGGTGAGCACGGGAAGGTGTGAGGGGCGCAGCACGGATTGAAGCGCCGGGTCGCCGACGTGGATCACCGCACGCTCGCGCGTCTGCTCCAGGAGCTTCGCGAAGAGCGCGGTCGTGACGTCGATCTCCTTGTGGTCTCTCGTGAGATTGGTGAGCGTGGCGATCGCGGGCGCGAACTCCGCCACGCTTCCGTCGCTCTCGTCCGTCTCCACGACGAACCAGTCGCTTCCGCCGACGCGCAAGCTACCGGGGGGAAACGCGCCCGCCAGGTCCACGGCGGCGCCGCCGCCGTAGAACGAAGGATCGAATCCGTTGTCCAGAAGGATGTGGGCCACCATCGCTGTGACGGTGGATTTGCCGCTCGTGCCGGCGATCGCGATCGTGCGCCGCTCCGCCGCCAGCTCCGCCAGGAACGAGCCCCGGCGGATACGTGGGATCCCCAGCTCCTGCGCGCGGACGTAATCGGGGTTCGTGGGCTCCACCGCGGTCGAGTGCACCAGCGCGTCGAGCCCGCGCACCACCCCGGAGCCATCCTGCGGCACCAGCGTGACCCGGGCTTCCTCGAGGGCGTCGAAGATCGGCAATCTCAGACCGCGGTCGAGATTCCGATCGGAGCCCGTGACACGCGCCCCGAAGAGCGATACCAGCTGAGCCAGCGGGGCCATGCCGCTCCCGCCCACGCCGCTGAAGTGGTAGCGCCTCTCGGAAAGGGAATTCATTCTGCGAGTGTGGCTTTCTGGGTCCGGTGGGTCAAGTTGAGGCTCCCGGTCGTGTTCGCGCATCCAAACGCGATTGACGCTTTGCGGCCGTGCCTTTAGCTTGTTCTACGATCGGCAACGAACGGATGGGGCTGTAGCTCAATTGGGAGAGCGCCTGACTGGCAGTCAGGAGGTAGGGGGTTCGATCCCCCCCAGCTCCACTTTCTTCATCTTGCAGCAGGCACCTGCTCCATGACCAGCGACCCCTTCCAGGCCTCCGCGGCCTTGAAGGCAAGGTCGGCGGTCACGAACCGATAGCCGTTCCCCTCCACAATCCCCTCGTAGTTCTCGCGAAGCGATTCCATCAGGTGCTTGAGTGCCCACTCGAGAGCGTACGCCGGGCCCAGCCTGCGGGCCCTGGGGAACGAGCTGTCGAAGAGAGATTTGATGCTGTCAGCGCGGACAAAGAGACCCAGGATGCGGTCCCCGAACTCCGTGTCGTCGAGATCGCGGGTCGAGAGATCGACGCGGGCCTTCTGGAGCTCGAAGCAGATCGCGTTGAACTCCTGCACCAACCCCTGCAAATTGGCGCTGTCTCCGCGGGCGCTGCCGCCGCTCCCGATACCCGGGGACGTTGCGGTCAGCACGAGCGTGAGCGCAAATGCCGGAAGGAGAGCCCTTCCTTTCCGCGTTGCCGCGGCGGGACGTGAATCCTGCATATGTCCTTCTCCGGAACGGAACCGCCCCGAGCGGTCCCTGGTACAATTATCGGAACGAAGGGCCGAAAACTTAGGCACTTCCGCTCATTTCGCAACTTCCAGACCGGCCGCGTCACATTGACGCGGCCCGACCCCTCTGATAGGTTGGTGTCATGCCCTCCCAAAACCGCGGATTTCATTCGATTAGCGGGCTTTGGCCGCTTTCGGCCGTCGCCGCATTTCTCCTTTTGATCCCCGCCCTGGCGCTCGGCCAGGAGGAGCGGCAGGCGCCCAAGGTCGTCCCGAGGGTCCCGATTTACGATCCCGGCACCCCCGTGATGAAGAAGATCCTGCGTAATGGGGTCACCCTCCTGGTTCAGGAGCAGAGGACCAGCGAGCGGGTCGCGGGGGCCGTGGCCGTCAGGATGGGGGCCGTCTACGAGTCCGACGACGACGCGGGCCGGGGCCAGGTGCTCATCAAGGCGATGACCGTCGCCACCCAGAAGCTCCCGCCCACCGAGCTGGCGCTTCGGCTCCTGGCCGCGGACGCGAAGATGGAATCGGGAGCCGGTCCGGACCTGGGCCAGATCTCGATCACGACCAAGCGGGAGCAGGTGGATCAGGCGATCGACCTCCTTTCACAAGTAGTGCTCCAGCCCGACTTCCCGGACACGGCGGTGGAGGCTTCGCGCCAGCGCGCGCTCACGGTCGCGGCCGACGAGAACGAGAACCCACTCAAGGCGGCGTACTCGATGTATCTGGCCACCATGTTCCGGGGAAGTCCCCTGGCGCGGCCGATCTCGGGCACCGTTTCGGGAATCGCCGACTGCCGGAAGAAGGACCTCGTGTCGCTCCACCGGAAGTATTTCGCGGGCGGCAACATGGTCGTCTGCTTCGTGGGGAATCTGGACGGCAAGAAGGTGATGGCCCAGCTGGAGAAGGCCTTCACGTCGGCACCCGACGGCAAAGCGCTGGACCCGGTCCCGGGTCCTCCCATTCCCCTCGCGGCCGACACGACGGTCACGGCCGAGCGCGACATGCCCTCATCCGTCATGACGTTCGGGTACCCGGCGCCGGGCTACACCGAGCCCGATTACGCCGCGTTCAAGATCATCGAGTATTACCTGGCGTCTCAGGACCGCTCGCCGATCGCGTACTGGATGAAACAGAGGGGACAGTCCACGGTGGTCGGCGTGATCTACCCGCCGTATCCCAAGCGGTCCAGCATGGCGGTCTACCTGGGCACCCCTCCCAGCCGTCTTCAGGCGGCGCGCGACACGGTGGCCGCGGTGATGGGACGTCTCCGGATCCAGCCACTGGATGACGGGGAGTGGGCGGAGCAGCTGAAGCGCGTCCAGAACTCCACCTTCGTCAACCAGAACGATCCTCTGGTGCGCGCGCGCGCCATGTCGCAGTTCGAGGCGGCCGGGGTCGGCTACGATTTCCAGCGCCGTTTCGAAGAGGCCCTGCTCAAGCTGAATCCCGAGAGCCTCCGGGAAACCGCGACGCGATGGTTCACTCATTCCTCCGAGGCGGCCATCACACCGGTCAGGAGCGAGTCCAAGCTTTAACGAGCCCTCGCGGTTCGAGGCGCATGGGGAGGGAGGAGGGTCGGTGGGCGATGTGACGGGGATCCTCCTGATGATCCCGCCGCTTCTGTTCGCGCTCACGTTCCACGAGTACAGCCACGCCTACGTCGCCACCCGTCTCGGGGACCCCACGGCCAAGCTCCTGGGACGGCTGACGCTGAATCCCATCGCGCACCTCGATCCGATGGGAACGCTCGTCTTCATCCTGACCCAGCGGATCGGATGGGCGAAGCCGGTGCCGATCGACGAGCGCTACCTCCAGCATCCGCGGCGTGACATCATGTGGATCGCGCTGGCGGGCCCTGTTTCGAACACGATCCTCGCGCTCCTGTTCGGGACGATCGTGCGGTTCTGGGCTCCGATGCCGGTGACCAGCGTGGCGCAGCGGATCCTCCTGGCCATGGTCGAGGGAAGCGTGATCGTGAATCTCGGGCTCGCGGCGTTCAACCTGATCCCCATCTTTCCGCTGGATGGATCGCGTATCCTGACGGGCATCCTGAGCCCCGTGGCGGCGGAGCGCTTCCGCGAGCTCGACCCGTACGGCCCGTTCGTGCTGATGGGAATCGTGGTGCTCGGGATGACGACCGGAGTGAATCTATTCAGCTACGTGGTCTATCCCGTGATCTACGTTCTCGGGAGACTGTTCACCGGGGGAGTGCTTTGAGCAAAGCCGTGCAGCCCAAGATGGCATCCACCGGGTCCGAGTCCGCTTCCGCGGGCACGAAGAAGAAGCCGCGCATCCTGAGCGGCATGCGGCCGACGGGGAAGCTCCATCTCGGAAACTATCTCGGCGCGCTCCAGAACTGGGTCGCGCTTCAAGGAAGCTGCGAGAACCTCCACATGGTCGCGGACTGGCACGCGCTCACCACCGACTACGAGCACGTGAGCGAGATCGCGCCCAAGACCATGGACATGGTGATCGACTGGCTGGCGGCCGGGATCGATCCCGAGAAGAGCCCGGTGTTCATCCAGTCGCACGTGAAGGAGCACGCGGAGCTGCACCTCCTTTTCTCGATGCTCATCACGACGAGCCGCCTGGAGCGAAATCCCACGGTGAAGGAACAGGTTCGCGATCTGCACCTCGAGGAGTCGGTGAGCTATGGCCACCTGGGCTACCCGGTGCTCCAGGCCGCGGACATCCTCCTCTACAAGGCGAACCTGGTTCCGGTAGGCGAGGACCAGGTGCCGCACGTCGAGATCACGCGCGAGATCGCGCGGAAGTTCAACCATCTCTACGGCGAGGTGTTTCCCGTGCCGGACGCGAGGCTGACCCAGTTCGCGCGGGTTCCCGGCCTCGACGGCCGGCGCATGAGCAAGTCGCTGGACAACGCGATCTATCTTTCGGATTCTCCGGAGGTGATCGCGGCCAAGGTGATGACCGCCTACACCGATCCCAAGAAGCTCCGGGCGAACGATCCGGGAAATCCGGACGGGTGCGTGGTCTTTGCCTACCACCGGGCCTTCAACGGCGAGAATGCCGAGCAGATCGGCCAGGACTGCAGAGCGGGCCGTCTGGGATGCGTCGTGAACAAGAGGAATCTCGCGGCCATCCTGTCAGAGCAGCTCCGCCCCTTCCGGGAGCGGCGCCGGGAGCTGGAAGCGCATCCCGAGCGCGTGCGCGAGGCGCTGCGAACGGGAGAGGAACGGGCGCGCAAGGTGGCCCAGGAAACCATGCGGGAGGTCCGTGAGGCGATGAAGCTTCCATGAAAGAGACCCGGGGACAGACGGCCCTCACGGCGCCGCCGAGGGACGCTGCGGCGGCCGAGGACGGCGAAGCGCGCGGGATGAGCCTCATCCGCGTCGCGCTGCCCGCCTTCACGGGCCCGCTCGATCTCCTGCTCCATCTGATCCAGCGCGACGAGGTCGAGATCACCGACATCCCGATCGCGCGGATCACCCGCGAGTACCTGGACACCCTCGAGCTCATGCGCGAGCTGGATCTCGAGGTGGCGGGGGAGTTCCTGGTCATGGCCGCCACCCTCATGCGCATCAAGGTGCGGATGCTCCTGCCGCCCGCGATCGCGGACGAGGAGGAAGAGGATCCGCGCGAGGGCCTGGTGCGGCAGCTCCTCGAGTACCGGCGATTCAAGGAAGCCTCGCGCGAATTCGAAGCGCTGGAGACGGAGCGGCGCCTACTCTTCGACCGGGGCGCACCCGCCCAGCTCGAAGATCCCCAGGACGGGGAGCTCCAGCCCGTGAGCCTCTTCCGGCTGCTGGACGCGTTGAAGAACGTTCTGCAGCGGCAGGTCCCTGCCATCGTGCACACGATCACGGCCGAGCCGATCAGCCTGGAGGAGGCCATCGCGGTGATCCGCGGGCAGCTGGAGCGGGGCAAGCGCGCGCTCTTCGAGGAGGTGCTCTCCGGCTTCGTCTCGCGCCTGGAGAAGATCACGGCGTTCCTGGGGCTGCTCGAGCTCCTGAAGCAGGAACAGATCACGGTGTCCCAGGAGGAGTTGTTTGGGCCGATCTGGATCGTGTGGCGTGCCGACAGCGCGCGGCGCCCGGTGGATTCCGAGGAGGAGGAGCAACATGCCGACGGATAAACAGATCCTCGAGGCCGTGCTCTTCGCGAGCGATGTTCCCGTGACCCTGAACGTCCTGACGCAGGTTCTCGGCAACCGGAGCGCCGCGGAGGTGCGGGCGGTCCTGACCGAGATGGCGGCGGCCTACGAGAGCGAGGAGCGCGGAGTCATCCTTTCGGAGATCGCGGGCGGATTCCAGATTCTCTCTCGCAAGGAATGTGCTCCCTGGGTCGAGCAGATGCTCCGCTCCCGGCGGAAGATCCGGCTCAGCAAGCCCGCGCTGGAGTCGCTCGCGATCGTGGCCTACAAGCAGCCCATCACCAAGGTGGAGATCGATTCCATCCGCGGCGTGGATTCCGCGGGGGTGCTCCACACGCTCCTGGAACGGAATCTCGTCACGATCAAGGGACGCTCGAAGGGCGTCGGCCGGCCGCTCCTCTATTCCACGACGCAGGAATTTCTCTCCTACATGGGAATCAACGAGGTGACGGACCTTCCGGAGCTGAAGGAGGTCGCGCCGCTCCTCGAGGAGCGCGAGCGCCTTTCCGAGGAGGGGGAGCAGGCTTCGCCCGAGCCCGAGGTAGAGGTCTCGACCGCGGACGGTGCGGCTTAATCAGTTTCTCGCCCGCGCCGGATCGGCATCGCGGCGCGAAGCGGATCGCTGGATCCGGGAGGGACGCGTCCAGATCAACGGCGCGCCCCCGGAAGGGATGGGACCGGACGTCGACCCCGCGCGCGATCGCATCACCCTCGATGGAAAGCCCCTCCGCTGGGATGAAGAGCTTCGCTACCTCGCCTACCACAAGCCTACCGGCGCGCTCGTGAGCCGCCGAAGCCAGGGAGGGAACCCCACGATCTTCGACCTCCTCGGCGACGCCGCGCGGGGCCTTCACGCGGTGGGCAGGCTGGACCTCGAATCGGAAGGGCTTCTTCTCCTCACGAACGACGGCGTGCTCGCGGAGGCGCTGCTCCATCCTCGAACGGGAATCGCGCGCGTGTACCGGATCTGGGTCGTTCCGGTCCCGGACGTGGCGGCCCTCCGCCGCCTGCGCGACGGGGCGACCATCGACGGGATCGCGGTCGCACCCGACCGCGTGCTGCTCGAAGGAGCGGAGCATGGCCAGGGCAAGCTTCTGGTGCAGATCTCGGAAGGGAAGAAGCGCGAGATCCGGCTCCTCGCGCGAGCAGCGGGGCTCCATGTGACGCGGCTTCAGCGTGTCCAGTTCGGACCCATCCGGCTCGAGGGGCTCCCGGTGGGAAGGACGAGGCCCCTGACCCGTGCCGAGGTGCGCGAGCTCCAGAGCGCGGCGCGGCCACCGCGCCAGCAGGCGAGCGGACGCCCGGCGCGGCCCAAGCCAAAGGCCAGGCGCCGTGGCTGATCTCGGAGACCTTCGCGCCCGCATCGACCGGATCGACCGCGAGCTGGTCCGGCTCCTGGCGGAGCGCGCGGAGGTGTCCGCCTCGGTAGGCGCGCGCAAGCGCGAGTCCGGAGAGGCCGCGCTGGACGCGGCCCGCGAGCGCGACCTCATCGAGCGGCTCGAGCGTGAGGACCGGGGCTCATTCCCCCTCACCGGCCTCCAGGCGATCTTCCGCGAGATCCTCTCCGCGTCGCGCGCGCTGCAGGGCGGATTCCGCGTCGGCTACCTCGGGCAGCCCGGCGGTTTCGCGCATCAGGCGGTGGTGCGGCGGTTCGGGGAATCCTCGACCCTCGAGGCCATCCCCTCGCCGCAACACCTTCTCGAGCGGATCGAGTCGGAGCGGCTGGAATACGGCGTGTTCGCGATGGAGGGCGATCCAGAGGACCCCGCCTTCGACGCCTTCGATCTCTTCCTCACGGCGGAGGTCCAGATCGTCGCGGAGTTCGTGGACGTGGCCGGATACCAGGCCCTGGGATTTCAGCGCTCGCCGAAGCGGCTCCACGCGCATCCGGGTGCGCTGGCACGCTGCCAGCGATGGACCGCCTCCATGCCTCCCGGCGTGGAGATCCGTCCCGCCTCGGGAAGCCAGGAAGCTGGAACGCTGGCCAGTCAGGATCAGCAGTCGCTCTGCCTGGCGCCGCCGATCGTGGCGCAGACGCTCCGTCTCCCGGTCGTGGAGGATTCCGCCGAGGACGCGCCGCACCGCCCGCGCCGGTTTCTCGTGCTGGGCCCGCGCGGATCGAAACCCAGCGGACGGGACAAGACGGCGCTCCTCCTCTCCCTGGAGAACCGCCCCGGCCGCCTGCTCGAGGTGCTGCGGCGGCTCGCCGCGCGCGAGATCAACGTCGGATGGATCGAATCCCGGACGCATCGGTGGCGTCCGGGGGAGCATCTCTTCCTCCTCGAGCTGAGCGGCCATCAGCTCGAGTCACCGCTCCGCGAGGCGCTGGAGGATCTGCGCCCGGCCACGCTGCTGCACCGCGTGCTCGGCAGCTTCCCGGCGGCGGAGCCCGTTTCCTAGTGGTACACTGCCTCGGATCCTTGGCGGAAGATCGAGAGGACTCCGATGACGACCCGCACGGTGGAACCGGTTAGGTCAGAAATCCGCTCCCTCGAGCCCTACGTGCCCGGCCGGCCCGTCGAGGAGCTGGAGCGCGAGCTCCATATCTCGGACGCGATCAAGCTCGCGTCCAACGAGAACCCGCTCGGGCCCTCGCCACTCGCCATCCGCGCGATGACCGAGGCGGCGCGGGGCGTGAACCGCTACCCGGACGGCAGCTCCTACTATCTCCGCCAGGCGCTTGCGCGCTTCTGGAAGGTTCCGTTCGAGCAGACGGCCGTCGGCGCCGGATCGAACGACCTCATCGATATCCTCTGTCGCATTCACCTCGGGCCGGGGGACGAGGCGGTGATGTCCGATCCCGCCTTCATCATGTTCGCGATCGCCGTGCGCGTGGCGGGCGGAACGCTGGTCCGCGCCCCGGGACGCGAAATGTTCCACGATCCCTCGGCCATGCTCGCGGCGGTCAACGACCGCACGCGCCTCGCCTATTTCAGCAACCCGGACAATCCCACGGGCACCCGCGTGACGCGACGCGAGCTCGACGAGTATTTCTCCCGCGTGCCCGATCACGTGCTCACGATCCTGGACGAGGCCTACTTCGAATACGTGACCGATCCCGAGTACCCGAACGGACTCGACTATCTGCGGCAGGGAAAACGCGTCGCGGTTCTCCGGACCTTCTCCAAGATCTACGCGCTCGCGGGGCTTCGCGTGGGCTACGGGTTCTTCTCGCCCGAAGTGACCGCGCTCGTGCACCGCGTGCGGCTTCCCTTCAACGTCACGAGCGTCGCGCAGGCCGCGGCCAAGGCATCCCTCGACGATGCCGATCAGGTCGTGCGGAGCCGCTCCCTCAACGAGGAGGGGCTGGCGATCCTTCGCGCCGAGCTTCCCAAGCTGGGTCTCACGCTCACGCCCACGTGGGCCAATTTCGTGCTCGCCCAGTTTCCGGGATCGGCGGTGGAAGCGGCCCAGAACCTCGAGCGGCTGGGGGTGATCATCCGCCCGCTCACCTCCTTCGGGCTCTCC
Source organism: Candidatus Dormiibacterota bacterium (assembly GCA_035635575.1). Taxonomy (GTDB): domain Bacteria; phylum Eisenbacteria; class RBG-16-71-46; order SZUA-252; family SZUA-252; genus WS-7. Next base: position 12,585 of record DASQAV010000079.1, read on the forward strand.
CCGCGGTACGCCCGGATCAGCGCGGGAACGCGGCCCGAGCTCACGAGGCTCCTCGACGGTCTTCGCCGGGTGCTGTGACGCGGCGCGTCGTCGCGATCCACGGACTGGGGCTGATCGGGGGATCGCTGGGGCTGGCCCTCCGCGCGTGCCCCGACCCACCGCGTGTGCTGGGATTCGATCCGGATCCGGAGGCGGCGCACGGAGCGGTCGGGTGCCAGGCGGTCGATGCGCTCATGGAGGATCCGGCTCGCGCGGGGGCGGAGGCCGACCTCGTCGTGACGGCGGTGCCGCCCAAGACGGCGATCTCGCTCGTGCCGCGGCTCCTCGCCACGATCCCCGCGGGTGCCGTGCTCACCGATCTCTCGAGCGTCATGCTTCCCATCCTGACCGCGGCCGGCGGCGGAGCCACCGCGGCCCGATTCGTCGGCTCGCATCCCTTGCGTGGAGCGGAGCAGGGAGGGATCCGCGCCGCCCGGAGCGACCTCTATGAGGGCGCGACGGTCCTGATCGGGGCTCCCCTCACGCCGGGCACCGCCGCCGAGCGGGTCGCCGCGATGTGGCGCTCCGTGGGCGCCCTTCCCGCGTCCATGGCGCCGATGCTGCATGACGCGCTCGTCGCGCTCACCAGCCATCTTCCGCAAGTCGTCTCGACCGCGCTCGTGCGCACCCTGCGGCGCACCGGCAACATGACCGGACTCCTGGCGCAGGGCGCGGGACCGGGACTCCGGGACATGTCGCGTCTCGCCGCCTCGCCGTCCGACCTCTGGTTCGACATCCTCACCCTCAACGCGGAGAAGCTCACGCCCGCGCTCGAGCTCCTGGAGCGCGAGGTGCGAGCGCTCCGTCACGCGATCGAGCGGAAGGATCCGGAGCTCCGGGCGATGCTGGATGAGGCGCGCCAGTTCCGCCGGGAGATCGCGCCGTGAGCCGCGCGCGAATCGGTCCGCGCGGGGCGCTCTGTGGCGAGGCGAAGGTCCCCGGGGACAAATCGATCACCCAGCGCGCGATCCTCATCGCGGCTGTGGCCTCGGGCACGACCCGCATCCGGGGCGCGAATCCCGGGCTCGACGCCCGCGCCGCGCTCGGGATCGTGCGTCAGCTCGGCGTGCGAGTCAGCGCCTCGGTGCGGGACGGCATCCTCATCCGAGGAGGCACCCTTCAAGAAAGCGACCGCGTGCTGGACGCGCGAAACTCCGGCACGGCGCTCCGGCTTTCGACCGGGCTCCTCTGCGCGCAGCCCTTCCTCTCCATCCTCACGGGAGATCCATCGCTCCGCCGCCGCCCCATCGCGCGCGTGATCGAGCCTTTACGAGTATTGGGCGCGGACCTGACGGCGCGCCAGGGAGACCGACTTCCTCCGATCGTGGTGCGCGGAAGGCCGCTCCAGGGCGCCGCGGTCCTCACCTCGGTGCCGAGCGCCCAGGTGAAGAGCGCCGTGCTCCTGGCCGGAATCCAGGCGCAGGGCATCACCTCGGTGCGCGAGCCCTCGCTGACGCGCGATCATACCGAGCGGATGCTCCCTCAGTTCGGCGTGGCGGTCGAGCGGGACGGCATGGCGGTTCGCGTGCGCGGCCCCGTCACGCCCACTCCGGCCGATCTCGAGGTGCCCGGGGATTTCTCCGCGGCGTCCTTTCTCCTCGCGGCGGCCGCCATCGTGCGCGGGTCGGACATCACGCTGAAGGGCGTGGGCGTGAATCCCACCCGCACCGCGTTCCTGGATCATCTCGAGCGCGTGGGGTCCGGGCTCATGCGCGGGAACGAGCGCCTCGCTTCGGGAGAGCCGGTGGCGGACCTGCGCGTGCGCGCGGGAAAGATCAAGGGCACCCGCGTGGCCCCCGAGGCGGTACCGCGGCTCATCGACGAGCTTCCGCTCGTGGCGGTTCTGGCGGCCTTCGCGGAGGGGAAGACCGTGGTGCGCGGCGCGGACGAGCTTCGCGTCAAGGAATCGGACCGGGTGGCCACCGTGACGGCCGGGCTCCGGGCAATCGGGGTCGAGGTGGAGGAGCACCCCGACGGCTGGACGATCCACGGGAAGGGAGGACGCATCCGGGGCGGCACGGTGGACGCGGCCGGAGACCATCGGATCGCGATGGCCTTCATGGTCGCGGGGCTGGCGGCGCGCGACGGGGTCACCGTGCTCGGCGCCGAGTCGGCGCGCGTCTCCGACCCAGGATTCCTGAACCGGCTTCGAGGCCTCTTGCGTTGAAGCCGTTCGTCCTCGCGATCGACGGACCCGCCGGCGCCGGGAAGAGCACCACCGCGCGCGGCGTGGCGCAGCGGCTGGGGCTGCTCCACGTGGACTCGGGCTCGATGTATCGGGCGGTGGCCTGGGCCGCGATCCAGAAGGGCGTGTCCCTCGACGACGAGAAGGCGCTCGTGGCGCTCCTCGAGACGACGCGGATCGTGCCCGGGATGGATGGCGTCTCCGTGGACGGAACCTCGGTCGAGCGCATGATCCGGACGGCCGAGGCGGGGGAAGCGGCATCGCGTGTGGCGCTCCACCCGGCGCTTCGCCGGAAGCTGGTGGCGCTCCAGCGCTCCTTCGCGCGCCCGCCGGGGCTGGTCATGGAAGGGCGGGACATCGGGACGGTGGTGTTCCCGGACGCCACGCTGAAGCTCTTTGTCTCCGCGTCCGCGGAGGCGCGCGCGGAGCGGCGCTTCCAGGAGCTTCAGAAGCACGGGGAGAACCCCGACCGCCAGGCGATCGTGTCCCAGATCCGCGAGCGGGATCGCCGGGATTCCGAGCGGGTGGCGAGCCCGCTCGTCAGGGCGCCCGACGCGATTCCCCTCGACACGACCGCGATGGGCCCCGAGGAGGCGGTCTCGGTGGCTGCCCAGTGGGCGGAGCTCGCGATGAAGCCGGTCCACCGGCCCGGGCTGGTCTACGCCTTTGGGGCCGGGTTCACGCGGCTTTTCGCGCGCACGCTCCTCGACTTCCACATCCAGGGCCTGGACCGGATTCCGCGCCGGGGCCCCGTGATCGTGGCCTGCAACCACATCTCCTTCTGGGATCCGCCCCTGGTGGGCGCCCATCTGCCTCGTGAGATGCACTTTGTCGCGAAGGCCGAATTGTTCCATAATCGCTTGTTCGGGGCTCTCCTCCGGGCCTATAATTCCATCCCGATTCAACGGGGTGCTCAGGCCCGCGCCGGTCTCCGCGGGGCCGAGGATGTGTTGTCCTCCGGTGGTGCCATTCTGATTTTTCCGGAAGGGACAAGGAACAAGAGCGGCGAGCTGAAGGCGCCCCGTGCGGGTGTGGGGCGTCTTGCCGCGATCACGAGGACCCCGGTCGTGCCCGCTTGCATTACGGGTTCGAACCAAATCCGCCGTTCGATGCTGCGGCAGGTTCCCATCCGGATCACGTTCGGCTCGCCGGTGATGCCTCCGGGCTCGGGGAATCCCGAGCGGGAGGAAGTACGCGCGTTCGCGCGAGCGATCATGGATCAGATCGCGGGGCTGCGGGCGGAGCAGGAGAAAACGACATGGAAGTGATCGTCGCCGACAATGCCGGATTCTGTTTCGGAGTGAAGCGAGCGATCAAGATGGCGAACGACACGATGGACGGTGGCGGGGCCGTGAAGTCGCTGGGCTCCCTGATCCACAATCCTCAGGTCGTCAGCTCGTTCCGGAAGCGCGGGCTCGAGGTCGTGGCCGACCTGGACGCGGTCGATCCGGAGGACACGGTCGTCATCCGGTCGCACGGCGTGGGACCGGAGATCAAGAACAAGGCGCTCTCGCTCGGGCTCACGGTCGTGGATACGACCTGCCCGTTCGTGACCAAGGCGCAGCAGTACGCGGCCAAGCTGATCGCGGAGAACTACAAGGTCGTCATGATCGGGGACAAGAACCACCCCGAGGTGATCGGCGTGGTCGCGCACACGCAGAACCAGGCCATCATCCTCGACTCGGTCGAGGAGGCGGAGAAGCTGAAGTTCATCCCGCGCATGGGCGTGGTGTTCCAGACCACGCATGCGATCGGGCACGTCCAGGAAGTGGTGGGCGCGCTCCTCAAGCGCGGGAAGGAAGTACGCGTGTTCAACACGCTCTGCGGCGCCACGACCTCGATGCAGAAGACCGCGATCGAGCTGAGCGGCGAGGTGGAGGCGATGGTCATCGTGGGCGGCCGGCAGAGTGCGAACACGGCGCAGCTCGCGGAAGTGTGCCGCAAGGTGAATCCGCGGGTGCTCATGATCGAATCCGCGGAGGAGCTGCACGAGGACTGGTTCCAGGGACTGACCCGCGTCGGCGTCTCGGCGGGCGCCTCCACTCCGGACGAGGTCATCGCCGAGGTGGTGGAGCGCATCACGAACATGGAGCCCGCTCCCGCGAGCGCGTGAAGTACCCCCAGGGGGAGAGCCCTCGGGGGGCTGACATCGGCAACACCGGCCTCTACGGCCGAATTTCATAGAAGAGGCAAGGGGGAACACAAGCGAATGGTTCGACGTCATGAAGAGGATGTGGACGTAAAGGACGAGTCGGCGGATGAAGCCGAGGTCGAGACCAAGCCCCGGAAGCGCAAGCCGCAGACGAGGCTGATCCATGAGGACGTGGAAGCCGAGGGCACGGTGACCGCCGTCGGCATCGCGGAGCTCGACGAGGACGACGAATCCGAAAGCATGGGGCAATGGCTCCAGCTCTACGAAGACTCGCTCAAGGACCTCGAAGAAGGGGAGATCGTCCGGGGACGCGTCCTCAAGATCGACGACAAGGAAGTGACGGTGGACGTCGGGTTCAAGTCGGAAGGCGTGATCCCGGTGGAAGAGTTTCCCGACCTGGAAGGCGTGAAGGTCGGGGACGAGATCGAGGTGTTCCTCGAGAAGACCGAGAATCAGGACGGCCTGGTCGTCCTTTCCAAGCAGCGCGCCGACTTCGTCAAGGTCTGGGACCGTGTGAAGACCGCCGCGGACCAGGGCCAGCTGGTCGAAGGAAAACTGGTCCGGAAGATCAAGGGAGGCGTGGTGGTCGACCTCTACGGGGTCGAAGCGTTCCTGCCCGGCTCCCAGATCGCGCTGCGCCAGGTGCAGAACGTGGATTCCCTCATCGGCCAGGGGATGGAGTTCAAGATCATCAAGCTGAACAAGCGCCGCCGGAACATCGTCGTCTCGCGGCGCGCCGTCCTCGAGGAGCACCGGGCCAAGCAGAAGAGCGAGATCATCCAGGAGCTGGCGAAGGATCAGATTCGCGAGGGCGTGGTGAAGAACATCACGGACTTCGGCGCCTTCGTGGACCTCGGCGGCATCGACGGACTGCTCCACATCACGGACATGTCCTGGGGCCGCGTGAGCCACCCCTCGGAGCTGGTCTCCATCGGCGAGAAGGTGAAGGTGAAGGTCCTCTCCTTCGATCCCGAGAAGGAGCGCATCTCGCTGGGCATGAAGCAGCTCACGCCCTACCCGTGGGAAGACGTCGACAAGCGCTACCAGGTGGGACAAAAAGTAAAGGGCAAGGTCGTCTCGATCACCGACTACGGCGCCTTCGTGGAGCTGGAGAAGGGAATCGAGGGGCTGATCCACATCTCCGAGATGTCCTGGACGCGTCACGTCCGGCATCCTTCGAAGGTGGTCGCGATCGGAGATCAGATCGAGGCGGTGATTCTCAAGATCGACAAGGAAAACGAGAAGATCTCGCTCGGCCTGAAGCAGACCGAGCCGGATCCGTGGCTCACGCTCGATCAGCGATTCCCGATCGGCACGAAGCTCAGCGGAAAGGTGCGGAACCTCACGAACTTCGGCGCCTTCGTGGAAATCGAGGAAGGCATCGATGGTCTGGTTCACATCAGCGACATGTCCTGGACCCGCCGCGTGGTGCATCCGAGCGAGGTGCTGAAGAAGGGGGACAAGGTCGACGTGGTCGTCCTCTCCATCGACAAGGACGCGCGGAGGATCTCGCTGGGCCTGAAGCAGGTCAGCGAGGATCCGTGGCCCACGCTCGCCGAGAAATACATTCCGGACCTCATCGTGAAGGGCAAGGTGGTCCGCCTCCTGGATCGCGGCGTCATCGTGGATCTGGAGGAGGGGCTGGAAGGATTCATTCCGCTCTCGCAGCTGGGCGTGGATGGATTGAAGAAGCCCGCGGACAGCTTCAAGGTGGGAGACGAGCTGAGCCTGAAAGTCACCCGCGTCGACACGCAGGCGCATCGGATCATCCTGAGCGTTCGCGCCTGGCTGACCGATCAGCCTCAGGCGGCGCAGGCCGAATTCCAGACGCGGTTCAAGCCGACACCCTCGGCGGAATCCACGGGCGAATCCACCGGCGAGCCATCGGTGGAGGAGACCGTTCCGCCGGAGGCCGAGGTGGCGGACGACGCGCCGGGAGAGTTCTAGAGGCAGAATGACCGAACAGGTCACGACATTCCCCGAGGGGTCTTCCAAGGCCCCTCGGGTTTCTTTTTCACGATTTCGGGGGAGGACGGGGTCCGGCTCCTCGGAAGACTCGACGCCCGAACTCCCGGTCATGAAAACGGTTCCGTGCTCCCAGCGAGCGATCGGTTGACCCCCCGCGAGCCACTGGATATCCTGCCGACCGCATCCGGGTCCGACCGCAACCAGGGAGGGGACTGTCATGTGGATCCTCAAGAATCTGGCCTGGCTCCTGATCATGGTCGCGGCCGTGGGGTTCGGGTACCTGAACATGAACGGCCTCGTGACGGAGATCCGGGTTCCGGGGGCGGTCTACGCCAACGTTCCGCTTCCGATCGCCCTCTTCGCCGCCTTTGCGCTGGGGATGCTCCTCGCCTTCCTTCTCACCCTCGTGAGCTACTTGAAGGGGCTGGCCACGCAGGGCCGTCTCTCCCGCGAGAACCAGAGCCTGAAGCAGGAGCTGCGGTCGCTCCGTAACCTCCCACTCGAGGATCTGCGGATCGGCGAGCGTGAGGGAAGCGAGGCGTGACGACCGGCATCTACGCCTTCGTGCTGGGGGGCGCGATTCTGGCGATCGTGGGGTGGGCGGCGTGGACGCTCTCGGGCGGATTCACCACGGACCGCCGCGGTCCCGAGACCCCGTTCCGCCATGGCCTGGACGCGCTGCTTCGAGGCGAGAACGAGGAGGCGCTCCTCGCCTTCGCCGAGACGGTACGGATCGACACCGACAACGTCGACGCCTACATTCACATAGGGAATTTGCTTCGAGAACGAGGTGAGCCCGCCCGGGCGATCAACGTCCACCGCGAGCTGACGGTCCGCTCGGGGCTGACCCCGGCCCAGGAGCGCGCCGTGCGGGAGAGCCTGGTGCTCGACCTCATCGCTCTCGGCAGGGCGGAACAGGCGGTGGAGGAGGCCGAGGACCTTCGCGAGCTGGACCGGAAGGATCCCAAGGTGCTCCATGTCCTTCTCAAGGCGCACGAGGCCGCGGGAAATTGGGAGGGCGCCTACGAAGCGCGCTCGGAGCTGGCGCGCCTCAGCGGGGAGCGGGGGAACGGTTCGCTGGCGAAGTATCGCTCCGCCGCAGGCGAGAGCTTCCTTCGCGCGGGCAAGACGCGCGAGGCGGAGCGGCAGTTCAAGAGCGCCCTTCGCCTCGACAAGAACCACCCCGCGGCACTTCTCAGATTGGGAGACATCTGCTACCGCCGCGATCACCGCGACCGTGCCATCGTGTTCTGGAAATGGCTGGCGCGGATGCACCCCGGGCTTGCTCACGTGGTCCTCGACCGGCTGGCGAACGCCTACTTCGAGCGCGGCCGGTTCAGCGAGATCGCCCTGGCCTACGAGGAGCTCCTGTCGCGCAATCCGCGCGACGCCCGAATCCTGATCGCGCTCGCCCGGATGTACGAGAAGAAAGGGGACCTGCCGGAGGCGGCCCACACGCTCTCTCGCGCGCTCCAGATCGATCCCGAATCGGTCGAGGCCCGGCTCCTCCTCGTGAACGTGCACCGGCGCCTGGGCGATCTGAGCAGCGCCCTGGATGAGGTGGAGGCTCTCCTCCGCGCGGTGCCCAAGGTGGCGTCCTTCACGTGCGCTTCGTGCGGCGCCACGTCCGACGAATTCTGGACGCGCTGTCCCGAGTGCCACGCGTTCGCGCAGCCGGTCGCCGGGTCCACGACGGCATGAGGATCCGCTCCCTGGTTCTCGCGCGCCTCGTGTCCACGGCCGCTCTCCTTCTCGGCGCCCTCTACGCTCCCGCGCCCGCGCAATCGCGCGCGCAGGAGCGCTTCCGGAGCCCGGCTCCCATGCGCGGCCAGCCGCGGGTCACGATGCAGGAGCGGCGTCTGGCCCAGGCAAAGAGTGCCTTCGAGCAGGGGCGCGTCGAGGAGGCGCGCGGCCTCCTCAAGGGAATCGACCCGGCGCAGCTCCCGCGGGGGCTGGGCGAGGAAGCCTCGTTCCTCACCGCGTCCCTGAGCGAGGACGCCGCGGCGTACGACAGGCTCCTGGACGAATACCTCAAGAACTATCCCCGCGGAGCGCGCAGGCGCGCGGTCACGCTGGCGCTGGGCAGGAGCCAGTTCGCGCAGGGGGACTACCGCGAGGCGGAAAATATTCTGAGCATCTTCTCGCCCGGCGTGGAGAGCGATCCGCTGGGGAAAGAGGGGCTGGTCTGGCGCGGGCTCTCCCAGTTGGGCCGCGGAGACGCCTCGGGCGCCTATCAGTTCTTCCTCTCGGCGAAGCCGGATCTTGACGGCAGCAATTTCGAGGAGGCCTACTACTTCGGAATGGCGGAGGCCGCGCTCCGCGCCAGCAAGCCGCGTGAGGCCGTGGACGCGCTCAAGGTGATCCTCGCGCGCCATTCACGCGGGGACTACGCGCCCCAGGCACTCTACGCGATGGGGGTCTCGCTGGAGACCATGGGGCGCGCGGCGGATGCATCCGCCGTCTTCCGCCAGGTGGCGCAGCGATTCCCCGATTCCTACGAGGCCACGCGTGCGCGGGATCGAGGAATCCGGAACGTCGGGACGCCCACGCTGGGGCTCCCGATCGGCGGCGGCTATTCCATCCAGGTAGGCGCCTTCTCGCGGCGCGAGCTGGCCGAGGCGCTTGCCAAGGACTTGAGACTCTCGGGGGTGGGGGACGTCCAGGTGCTGGAGGGGCGAGAGACCACACCCATCTACCGCGTTCGCGCGGGAGCCTTCGCCACGCGCGATGAAGCGCGCGCCCTGGGCGAGCGGCTACGCCGCGAGCGCGGCTTCTCGTACAACATCGTGCCCCGCTAGCCGCCCGCCGTGGAATCGACCCCGATGCTCGACCAGTATCGCCGGCTCAAGGCCGAGCATCCGGGGACGATTCTCTTTTTCCGCATGGGGGATTTCTACGAGACCTTCGGCGAGGACGCCCTCATCGCGTCCCGTGTCCTCGGCATCACGCTCACCAGCCGCGACAAGAAGAAGGAAGGATCGCTCCCGCTCGCGGGCGTGCCGCATCACGCGGTGGACGGCTACCTGCGCACGCTGGTGAACGAGGGGCACTCGGTCGCGATCGCCGACCAGATGGAGCCCGCGGCCGAGGCGCGCGGTCTCGTCGACCGGCAGATCGTGGAAGTGCTCACGCCGGGAACCATCACGCGCGACGGCATTCTGAACGCGGTCGAGAGCAACTACATCGTGGCGCTCTATCCGGACGGAGACCGGGTCGGCGTTTCGGTGGCGGAAGTCTCGACGGGAGAGTTCCGCGTGGGAGAAGTGGCCAAGGACGAGATTCCGGCGCTTCTCCTCGAGTATCCCTCGCGCGAGCTCCTGATTCCGGCAGGGACGGCCGCGGACGGGGCGCCGCCCTGGGGAGCCGCGGCGCGCACCACGCGATGGGACGCCGCGCGATTCGACGCGCGCGCCGGCAGGCAGTCGCTCGAGCGGCGCTTCGGCGTGCTCAGTCTCCAATCCTATGGTCTGGGCGACCCGGGCCTGGGATTCGGCGCCGCGGGTGCCCTGCTCGACTACCTTCGCTCCCTCAAGAAATCGGACCTTCCCCAGATCGGAAACGTGCAACCGCTCCGCGAGGGAGCGCCGCTCGTGGTGGACGAGGTCACGCTGCGAAATCTCGAGGTGCTCGAATCGCAGGCGGGCCCGGAGCACACGCTCCTCCGGCTTCTCGACCGGACCGAGACCGCGATGGGCGGCCGGGCGCTCCGGGCCCTCCTTCGCGCTCCCAGCCGCGACCGGGCGATTCTGGAGTCGCGGCTCGAGCGCACGGCCGCCTTCGCCGAATCACCGAGACTTCGCGCCGACGCGCGCGAGCGGCTTCACCGGATGCCGGATCTGGAGCGCGCGCTCGGACTCCTCGGCTCCGGCCGCGCGTCCCCGCGCGATCTGGGGCTCCTCCGGGAGGGGCTGCTCCGGATTCCCGACGTCGCGAAGGTGCTTCGAACCCACGCGGGGGCGGTGACGCGGGAGTGGCTGGAGTCCATTCCGGATTTGTCCACGCTGGCGTCGGAGCTCCGGAAGGCTCTCGCGGACGAGCTGCCCATGATCTCCACGCAGGGCGGAATCATCCGCGAGGGGTATGACACGGCACTCGATTCGCTCCGCCGGGACGCGCAGGACGCGCGCTCGCTCGTTCTCGAGCTCGAGACCCGGGAGCGCGCGCGGACCGGGATCCAGAACCTCAAGGTCGGGTTCAATCGCGTCTTCGGCTATTACCTCGAGGTGACGAAATCACAGCTCCAGCGCGTGCCGGCGGATTACGTGCGGCGCCAGACCCTCACCGGCGGCGAGCGCTACGTGACCCCCGACCTCACCCGCATGGAAGAGCGGATCGAGGCCGCGAGCGTGGAGAGCCACCGCATCGAGACCGAGCACTTCCAGCGCCTGCGCGAGCTCGCCACGCGCGAGGTTCCCGCGATCCAGGCCGCGGCGCGGGCGCTCGCGGCGATCGACCTCCATCTCGCGCTGGGGGACTGCGCCTCTCGCGAGCGGTGGATTCGCCCCACGCTGGAGGAGACGAAGGCGCTCCATCTGGTCGCCTCGCGGCATCCCATGGTGGAGCGCTCGCTCCCGCCCGGCGCCTTCCAGCCAAACGACGTCGCGCTGGATGCGGATCGGGAGCAGATCTGGCTCATCACGGGACCGAACATGGCGGGGAAGTCCACGTTCCTGCGCCAGGTGGGCCTTTCCGTCTATCTCGCCCACATCGGCTCCTTCGTCCCGTGCGAGAAGGCCACGATCGGGCTTGCGGACCGGATCTTCACGCGCGTCGGCGCCAGCGACCAGATCGCGCGCGGCGCCTCCACGTTCTTCGTCGAGATGCAGGAGACCGCGACCATTCTCCGCCAGGCGACGGACCGGAGTCTCGTGCTCCTCGACGAGATCGGACGGGGCACCAGCACCTACGATGGGCTGAGCCTGGCCTGGGCCGTAACGGAGACGCTTCACGAAGGGCCCGGCCCCAAGCCGCGGACCCTCTTCGCCACGCACTATCACGAGCTGACCGCGCTCGAGTCCACGCTGCCCCGGCTTCGCAACCGGACCGTCCTGGTCGAGGAGCGCGGGCACGAGATCGTGTTCCTCCATGCCATCGCTCCGGGGAGAGCGGATCGCTCGTACGGGATCCACGTGGCCAAGCTGGCCGGCGTGCCCGAGCCCGTGCTCCATCGAGCGCGCGAGATCCTGCATGAGCTCGAGTCGGGAGAGCGGCCCCCGGTGCGGGGCTCGAGCGACGGCGGCGCTGCCCCCGCGGGCATGCCGCCGGGGTTTCTGGCCGCGCTCGCGGGGGAGCTTTCGCGGCTCTCCGTGGAGTCCATGACGCCTCTGGATGCCCTGAACGAGCTTGCCCGCCTTCGCGACCGCGCCCAGGAGTCCCGGGAGCATTGACGGGGCCTGGACCGAACCGTATTCTTTCCCTAATTCAATGATCGGTGCTCCGCACACAGACCCTCGCGTATCTGGACCGAGGGGCTTCCGCTTCCGGAACGCCCCGAGGCTTGGCCTGCTCCCGACGATCGCGATTCTCTTTCTGGCAGCAGGCGCGGGGAACTCGCGCGCCGAAGTCCCACTCCGCGGCATCCTCCCGCTCACCATGCCCACCGACTCCGTGAAGGCCGGGATGCAGGGCTACGGCCTGAGCGTCTTCAAGGGCACCTCGGTGGACAGCTTCCCGATGACGATCCTGGGCGTGCTGAAGGGGAACCGGCCGGGGGCCGACCTGATCCTGGCACGGGCCCAGGGGGCCTTCCTCGAGCGCACCGGAATCATCGCGGGCATGAGCGGGAGCCCGGTCTATATCGGAGGGCGGCTGATCGGCGCCGTCTCCTACACCTGGGCCTTCACGAAGGACCCCGTGGCCGGGATCACCCCGATCACGGAGATGCTGAGCTCGCTCCGCCCCGAGCCCGAGAACCAGGCCGAGCCTTCCGACGCCCGATACGGCGCGCTGGATCTTCCGCCGGGAGGGTCCTCGCCCCTTCCGGGTGAGGCACACCCCATCGTGACCCCGCTCGCGCTCTCCGGCTTCACTCCGGAGGCGCTCCGCTACATGGAACCCTGGCTCCAGGACCACGGATTCGTCTCGGCGCCCGGCGGGGGATCCTCCGCCTCGGGCTCCTGCGATTCGATCGTGCCGGGATCCGCGGTGGGTGTGGAGCTGGTGCGCGGGGACATGGAGGCGACCGCCATCGGCACGGTGACCTACCGCGACGGGAATCGTGTGCTGGCGTTCGGACATCCCTTCTACGCGCTCGGTCGCGTGCAGCTCCCGATGAGCGCGGCCACGATCCACACCGTGTTCGCCAGCCAGCAGATTTCGACCAAGGTGGGCTCCGCCACGCGCACGTGCGGGACCCTCGTGGCCGATCGCAGCGTCGGGATCGCGGGCGAGCTGGGGAAGGCGCCGTCGATGATCCCGGTGAGTGTCGTGATCCGCGGCACGGGCCGCGACCGCACCTACCACTACGAGATCGCCCGCAGCCGCTCCCTCACGCCGGGGCTCGCGGCCGCGACCATCGTGAGCTCCATCTCCGAGGCGCTCTTCGACGTGGGGCTGGCCACCACGCGCTACGACTTGACCTACTGGATGAACGGGGGCAAGGAGGTCCTTCACCGCGGAAACGCGATGGTGGCTCCCGCGCCCGTGGCCGGCACCGGGGATGACGTGTCGCAGACCCTGTTCCTGCTCCTCATCAACCGCTTCGAGACCGTGCGGCTGGATTCGCTGCGCGCGGAGATCGCGGTCGAGGAGGGATTGGACCAGGCGACCCTGACCTCGGTCCGGGTGACACCCACGATGGTCGCTCCGGGCGAGAGGGTCGAGGTGGAGCTCTCCATCCAGCCGGCGCGAAGAGAGCCCGAGACGCGCCGCGTGGCGTTCGTCGTTCCGCCGCAGACTTCGCCGGGGGACCTCTCCGTCCGCGTGTGCAGCGGCCAGGACACCGACAAGTGGGAGCGCGAGCGCGCGCCCGACGCCTTCGAGCCGCAGAGCCTGGATCACCTGCTCGGGCTCCTGAGCCATGAGCGCCGTGGGGATCAGCTCTTCGTGCAGCTCTATCGCGAGACGAAGGGGCTCACCGTGCGCGGAGGCGAGATCTCGCAGCCGCCGCCTTCCATCGCGAGCGTGCTGGGCGGTGCGGCGAAGACCGGCGACGTGGGTCCGGTGAAGGGCGCCACGCTCCTCGAGGTTCCCGTCCCGATGGGCCGTGTCGTGAACGGATGCGAGCAGAAGACCATCACGGTGTTGCCGTACCGGGCGAAGTAACTCCGGCCGGACTCCCAAGGAAAGGAGCTACGATTCCGTGCGCATGAAGCGGCGCTACGCAGCGGTCCTCTGGGCCACGATCCTCCTGTGTTCCTCGCAGGCTTCGGCGGTCAAGACCTCCCTCTGGACGCAGGACAGCCCCGAGGAGTTCCTGAGCGGCGACGTCTCCGGCGTGACCGTCACGAGCGAGGGGCAGGTGCTCCTCGGCGCGGCGTGGGATTCCGTGGTGACCCGGCTTCCGGAGGTCGCGCAGATCTGGTCGCTGGCGCAGGACTCGAAGGGGCGGATCTATTTCGGCACCGGGGACCAGGGGCGGATCTATCGCTGGACCAAGGGAAGCGCGCCGCAGCTCCTCTGGAAGACCGGCGCCTCCGAGATCATGTCGCTCGTGATCGACCCGAACGACGACGTCTACGCGGGCTCCTCGCCGGGCGGCGTCGTGTTCCGGGTCACGGCGCGCGGCGACACCACGCGCTACTTCGACACGGGCGAGCAGGGGGTGTGGGCCCTGACGCTGGGGAAGAACGGCGCGCTCTACGCGGGCACCGGGAGCCGCGGACGCATCTATCGAATCACGGGTCCCGGAAAGGGGACGGTCTACTCCGAGACCCGAGACCTGAACGTGCTCACGCTCGCCTGGGCGAAGGACGGCGGCCTCCTCGCCGGCACCTCCCCGAAGGGGCTCCTGCTCCGGGTCGAGCCCGACGGCCAGAATCGCGTCCTCTACGATTCCGGCCAGGAGGAGCTCCGCGCGATCGCGGTGCTGGACGACGGATCGATCGCGGTGGGCACGAATCGCGGCTCGAGCGGCTCGGGCGCGGCCGCGGGAAGCCCGGTCTTGCCGGGCTCCCTGGGGATCGAGGTGACTCCCGTGGGCGGAAAGTGCGGCGTCTTCCTGGTGCAGCCCGACGGCTCCGCGCGGCTTCTCATCGCCCCTCCCTGCGAGTTCCTCTTCTCCATGATTCCCGGCGAGGGGCGTTCGGTCTGGTTCACGACCGGGAATCCCGCGGCGCTCTTCCGCGTGGACACGGAGCGAAAGTACGCGCTCCTCGGCGCCACGGAATCGAAGCAGCTCCTCGGCCTCCTTCGTGTCGGAAAGGAGACGTATGTCTCCGCGGGGAACTCGGCCGCGCTCTACTGGCTGGGGGCCGGGCGCGGAGCAGAGGGGACCTACATTTCCGAGGCGCACGACCTCCGCTCCGTGGCGTCCTGGGGAGAGGCGAGGGTCGCGCGCACCGGAGGAGGCGAGGTGCTCTGGTCCAGCCGGAGCGGATTCAGCAAGACACCCGACGATGGATGGAGCCCCTGGTCCCGCGAGGTCCCCACGAATGAGTTCGCGAAGATCGAGAGTCCGCCCGCGCGGTTCCTCCAGTACCGGCTCCGCTTCAAGCGCGGCTCGGGCGATCCTGCCGTCGTATCCTCGGTGGAGGTGGCGTATCTGCAGCGGAACCTGCCTCCCTCGATCGCGAGCGTCACGCTCTACGGTCCGGAGAATCCCTACTTCGAGGGCGGTCCCGACTACCGGCCCCCTCAGATCTCGCAGTCCTTCCCGAACGGGATGAAGGTGGAATACTCGCTGCCGCGCGCGGGCCCGCGGCCGGTCTCCGACGCCAGCGCGGCCTGGGCGCGGGGCATCCGCAGCGCTTCCTGGGAGGCCGCCGATCCCAACGGGGACAACCTTCGCTACAAGCTCTCGATCAAAGAGAACAAGGAGTCCTCGTGGAAGAAGCTCGCGGATGATCTCGACGACCGCGCCTATAGCTGGGACGCCGAGTCCTTCGCGAACGGCACCTACCGCCTGAAAGTCGAGGCGAGCGACGCTCCCGACAATCCCGACGGCACCGCCGGCACCACCGAGCGGCTCAGCGCGCCCTTCCTCATCGACAACATTCCTCCGCGCGTGGAGAACCTCCGCACGGCGTCGCGCTCCGGAAGCACGCGGGACAAGACGACGGTGACGGTCTCGGGCGTCGCGATCGACGCGGATTCCAGAATCGCGCGGATCGAATACTCGGTGGACGGGGGAGGCTGGAAGCAGATCTTCCCGGACGACTCGATCTTCGATTCGCCCGAGGAGCGCTTCCACTTCGACGTCCCGGACCTGCCGGCCGGGGAGCATGCGATCACCGTCCGGGCCTCCGATTCCCAGCGGAACGTCTCGGTGGGCAAGATCATCGCAACAACGCGATGACCGTGCGATTTGCATGACGCGCTCGTCTTGCGACCCATCCCGCGCACCGTCGCGAGAACGCTGAAACCCAACCCCAACTGAAGCATCCACGGCCTCTCCGCGGGCGAAGAGCGCCGCTGCCATGGTGGTACGATCCTTGCGCTAACCAGCCCGGATCATTGGCTCTCCACGGCTGGCCGGCCACGCAGGGGTGTCATGAAGCTCGCGTTTCTGGATCTTCCTGACGAGCGAGTAGATCTCATCTCGAGAGCGCGGCACGATGCCAACATCGAGATCGTGCTGGTCGCGCATCCCGATCCCGAGGCGCTTGCGCTGAAGATCGCGGAAGTGCTCCAGATTCCCCGTTCCACGGAGCCGCTCGACCTGCTCGCGCTCAAGCCCGATCGCGTCGCTCTACCTTCGCTCGCCTCTCCCAGCGCCTCGGCACTCGTGCGCGCGGGAATCTCCGACCGGATCTTCGTCACGCTGGAAGATCTCTCCAACAACTGGCCCTCGGAAGCGGCCAAGGCGCCCGCCAAGGGGCCGGCGGAGACGCCGCAGCCGATCGAGACGTGGGACAGCCGCTACGACGACGAAGCGAGCGCCTCACGGCTGAATCGCATCCGTGCGGCGCTGGCGCTTTCCGAGGATCGCCAGTTCCTCTTCAGCGAGGTGCTGGCGCTCGTGGTGGAGCAGTCCCAGGCCGACTCGGGCTCGATCATGGTGGTGGACGAGGAGGCGCAGGAGCTTCGGATCGCCTTCGCGGACGGTCTCTCCCCGGAGGTGGTGCGCACCGCGCGCCTGCGTCTCGGGGAGGGAATCGCCGGGAAAGTGGCCAAGGAAGGGACGCCCCAGATCATCAACGTGCGGGTCACGCACGCGAGCCGCCGCGAGGAGCGCGACCGCTCGCGTCCCCAGGCCGCCATGTCCGCGCCGCTCAAGGTGGAGGGGCGCACCATCGGCGTGATCAACGTCTCGAGCAGCAAGCCCGGCGCGACCTTCCACGAGCGCGATCTGGCGAAGCTCACGGAGACCGCGGAGCAGATCTCGGGGATCCTGGACCGCGCGATCCGGGTCGCCCGCCGGGATCGGGACGCCATGGAGCTTCGGGCGCGCCGCGAGATCGAGATCGCCTTCAGCCGGAAGGGGCTCGAGCTGACCGAGCGGCTCCGCATGGTCGCGGGGCAGCTCGCCGAGATCCTGGGCGCGGAGGCGGCGCAGATCCATCTCGCCGACGAATCGCTCGACCGGTTCCGCATCGTCTCCTCGGGCGGCCGCCCGGGACAGGAGGGAGAGCTTCCGCTCCACCAGGGGCTCCTCGCGCACGCGCTGGCGGGGCAAAGGCCGGTCTTCCTCACGGCACGGCCGGGGCGATCCTCCGGCGAATCCGAGGAGAGCCTCCCGAACCTTCTTCTCGCTCCGCTTCTGGGGTCGCGTCCCTTCGGCGTGCTCGCGCTGGAGCGCGTGGGCCGGGCCGCGACCGATCAGGAGGAGTTCGAGAAGCTGGCGGCGCGCATCGCGGAATTCCTGGCGCGCTCGATCGAGGGACAGGCGGACGAGTCGGAGCTGAGCCGCCGGAGCACGCTCCTCGGGAACCTGGCCGACATCGCCGGGCGCATCATGACGGCCCACGATCCCGAGTCGCTCCTGAGCGAGGTGCTGGGAGCGCTGCGGTCGCTCTTCCCGACCGGGCTGAACACGGTCCGGATCCGCGGGGAAGGGGGAGGGTTCCTCTTCCGGAGCGCGTTCGAGGGATCGGAGCCTGAGATGGAGCGCGCGCTCGAGCTGGAATCCACGCTGGCGCGCCGCGCCATCGAGACGAAGCGCGAGATCACTTCTGTGGGGCTTCCGCCCGAAGAGCTTCGGCGAGTCTTGGAGCAGCACGCGGTGCAGGCGTACGCGTTCATCCCCGTTCGCGTGGGGGAGGACGTGGCGGGCGTCCTGGGCGTCATGCGCCCGGCTCCTCGCCGGGGGCAGGATCCCGTGCCCGCCCTGAGCCGGCTCGACGTGCAGACGCTCCGCAAGCTGGCGCTCTACGTGACGCTCGCGATCGAGAACGCGGGCCGGATGGGGAAGCGCCGGGAGCGCGCGGTCGAGGACTCGCTCACGGGGCTCCTCGCCATCGACGGGTTCGACGCGCGCGTGGAGGAGGAAGTGAAGCGGGCGGAGCGGTACCGCGAGCGGTTCCTCCTCACCGTGCTCACCATCGCGGACTTCGGCAGGCTCGCCGACGCGAACGGGACCGCCTGGACCGACACGGTCCAGAAGGAGTTCGCGCAGGCCCTTCGCCGGAACGTCCGTGAAGTGGACGCGGTGGCACGCATCGCCGAGGGACGGTTCGCCGTGCTGTCGCCGGCCAGCGAGAAGGATTCGGGCGCGCTCCTCCGCCGGCTCGAGGCGCTCCTGGCCCAGCTTCCCAGCGTGCGCGCCATGTTCGATCCGGGCGAGGTGCGGCTCTCCGGCCGTCAGTACTATTTCCCGGACGAGATCGCGACCGGCGGAGAGCTTCTCTCCCTCGTGCGCACCGCCGCCTAGCTCGACCCGACCCGGGCCATCTTCCCGAATCCAGCTTTCCGTTTGCCGTTCCGCTCGGCGCGGGCTATGTTCCTTTCATGCCCGCCGTGGAGACGGACACCCGCTCCCTGGGAGCCCAGAAGCTCGCCCAGGCCCAGGAGCTCCTGCGCGACAGCGCGCTCGATTCCTGGCTCCTTCTCGTCCGCGAATCGGTGGAGCGGCCCGATCCCAACCTCCGCTTCTTCCTCGATCAGGAATTCACGTGGAACAGCTACTTCCTCGTGACCCGGGACAGGACGGCGGCGCTCGTCGCGACGGGTGACGCCCCGGATCTCGTCTCCTCCGGCCTCTTCGAGGACGTGCGGACCTACAAGGAAGGGCCGCGCGCCTCGTTCCTCCAGCTCCTCGAGGAGCTGAATCCCCGCAGCATTGGAATCAACGTCTCCATGGACGATGCGCTCGCCGACGGACTCACGGCGGGGCTCCGGGATCACCTCGCGGAGACGCTCAACGGAACGCCGTTCGCCTCGCGGCTCACGTCCGCGGAGAAGCTCCTGGCGCTCCTGCGCGGAATCAAGCTTCCTTCCGAGCACAAGCGGGTGAAGCGCGCGGTCGACGAGACGGAGCGGATGTTCGACCGCGTGTCGCGCGAGTTCCGGATCGGCATGAGAGCCTCCGAGGTCGCGGACCTCTTCCACGGGGAAGCGGACCGCGCGCAGGTTCCGACCGCGTGGTCCCGGCGCTACTGCCCCACGGTGGCGGTGGGCGCCAAGGCGCCGGTGGGGCACGTCCGGCCCGCGGACGAGGCCATCCACAAGGGCTGCATCATCCACGTGGATTTCGGAATCATCCGCGATCAGTACTGCTCCGACCTCCAGCGCATGTGGTACGTGGCGGCCGAAGGCGGGGAAGCGGTGCCCGAGCCGGTGCTGCGCGCCCACGCCGCGATCGTGGGTGGGATCGAGCTCGCGGCGAAGTCCTTGAAACCCGGGGTCGCGGGCTGGGAAGTGGACCTCGGGGTTCGCGAGCACCTGGCCTCGCTGGGGTATCCCGAGTACCCGCACGCGCTCGGCCATCATCTCGGCCGCGCCTGCCACGACGGAGGCGGTGTTTTGGGGCCGCGCTGGGAGCGCTACGGACAAGCACCCTTCGAGGTCGTGCGCGAGGGAAGCGTCTACACGCTGGAGCCCAGCATCCACCTCAAGGGACACGGGCTCGTCTCCCTCGAGGAGGACGTGGTCGTCCGCGCCTCCGGCGCCGAGTTCCTGTCCCGATTTCCGCGCGAATTGCCGGTCCTCACCCTCCGGTAGCGATGTCCCGGATCCGTCTCCTCGATCCCTCGGTCGTGGGAACCATCCGCGCGGGGGAAGTCATCGATCGCCCCGCCGCCGTGGCCAAGGAGCTGGTCGAGAACGCCCTCGACGCGGGAAGCACCCTCATTGCCATCCACGCCGCATCCCATCCCGAGCGGCTGATCCGCGTCCAGGACGACGGCACGGGAATGTCCCGCGAGGACGCGCTCCTGGCGCTCCGGCGCCACGCCACGAGCAAGATCGAATCGGTGGACGACCTCTCCCGGATCCGCACGCTGGGATTCCGGGGAGAGGCGCTCGCGAGCATCGCCGAAGTCTCGCGCCTCATGCTCTCGACGCGCTGCGCGGACGAGCTGACCGGAACCCAGGTCGAGGCTCTGGGCGGGGCGGTGATCCAGGTTTCCGGCGTGGGACGCGCGGTGGGAGCCACGGTCGTGGTCGAGGATCTCTTCTTCAACACGCCCGCGCGCCTTCGTTTTCTCAAGTCCCGCGAAGCCGAGATCCGCGTCCTGAGCCGGATTGTCTGGAACTACGCGCTGGCCTACCCGCGCGTGCACTGGAAGTTCTCGGTCGAGGGGCGTGAGGACACCGACCTGCCCGAGGCGCGCGATCTTCTCGAGCGGTGGGAGGTCCTCTACGGCCGGGGCTCCGAGGATGGATCGGCCGAGTTCGATCACGAGGCGGGCGGCATCCACGTGAGCGGCGTGCTGGGCGCTCCCGAGCAGGCCCGCGCGTCGCGCGACTACCAGGCGTTCGCCGTGAACGGGCGCGTCATCTCCTCGGGAATGCTCGGGGCCGCGCTGCGGCAGGGATACGGGAACCTCCTTCCGGGAGATCGCTATCCGCTCGCGCTGGTCTTGATCGAGATCGATCCCGCGCAGGTGGACAGCAACGTGCATCCCACGAAGCGCGAGGTGCGCTTCCGCGACGAGGCGCGCGTCTTCCAGGTGCTGCGCCGCGCGGTGGAAGCCTCGATGCGCCGGTACGTCCCCACGGGGATCGCCTTCGGAGAGGGAGGCGTGGCGGAGCCTGGGGGCGGCCCCGAGTATGGCGGCCAGGCTGGTGTAGCGACCCTGGCGCCCGCGGGCGCGGCGCTCAAGACCGAGGAGGCGCTGATGCTCGCGCTCGAGGTCTCCGCGGCGGAGGTGGCGGCGGGTTCTCAGCTGAGGGAACGCGGCGACGTGGAGGAGAGCCTCGCCGAGCCCGAGATTCCCATCTGGCAGCTCCACGAGCGCTACCTCCTCGCCCCCATCCGGGGCGGAATGGTCATCGTGGATCAGCACGCCGCGCACGAGCGGATCCTCTACGAGGAAGCCCGCGCGCACCTCTACGGCGGCACGGGTACCAGCCAGGTGCTCCTCTTCCCGCGCGTGATCGATCTGACTCCCGCGGAGCTGGACGCGCTCCTCATGATGGAGCCCCACCTCCGCCGCCTGGGCTACGAGGCTTCGCTCTTCGGCGAGCGGCAGGTCGCCATACGCGGCGTGCCCGCGACCCTTCCCGAGGAGGCCGCGATCGAGTCGCTGCGCGCGGTGCTGGGTTCCGTGGACACGCTGGGCGAGGGGGGCGAGCCCCCCGAGGAGCACATCGCGAAATCCTTCGCGTGCCATGCCGCGGTCCGGAGCGGCCAGGCCCTGAGCCCGATCGAGCGGCGCGCGCTCTTCGATCGGCTGTTCGCCACGAGCCTCCCGCATGGCGATCCCCACGGGCGCCCCACGTACGTCCGGGTCTCGATGGAGGAGCTGGATCGGCGTTTTGGCCGCCGGTAGGAGAGTCGTCCTCGTAGGATCGACGGCCTCCGGAAAGAGCCTCGTCGCGCTGGATCTCGCCGAGCGCCTCGGCGGGGAGATCGTGGGCGCGGACTCGCGTCAGATCTACCGGGGGCTGGAGATCGGGACCGAGGCTCCCACGTCCGAGGATCGAGCGCGCGTCCCGCACCACTTCGTCTCGTTCCTCGATCCCGCCGAGACCTACAGCGCCGGGCACTACGGCAAGGAAGCCCGCGCCTTGGTACTCGAGATCGAGTCGCGGGGGAAGCTTCCCATCGTGGCGGGCGGATCGGGGCTCTACGTGCGGGCCTTGCTCCAGGGTCTCTTCCACGGGCCCCCGCGCGACGAGGCGATCCGGGCGCGCCTCACGCGGCGGATCCAGGAGGAGGGACTGGAATCGCTGCGGCGCGATCTCGGCAAGGTGGATCCCGATGCCCTCGCGGCCATCCATCCCGGCGATCCGGTCCGGGTCATCCGCGCGCTCGAGGTTCACGAGCTGACGGGGCGTCCGATCACGGCACTCCGCCGCGAGCGGGCATCGGACCCTTTTCCCGCGCTCCTCTTCGGCCTGCGCTGGCAGCGTCCCGCGCTCGCGGAGCGCATCGCGTCGCGGCTCGACCGCCAGCTCGGGCGCGGATTCCTGGATGAGGTCCGGGCCCTGCTCGAAGCGCCCCTTCCCGGGGACGCCCCGGGTCCCAGGACCCTGGGGTATCGGGAGCTCATCCCGCACCTCCGGGGCGAATACTCACTCGAGGAGGCGCGCCGGCGGATCGCCCTCAAGACCCGCCAGCTCGCGAAACGCCAGGAGACCTGGTTCCGCTCCACGCCCGGGGTTCACTGGATCGCGCTCCACGATGAGTCGGACTTCGCGCGGGCGGCCCGCGAAATCGAAGATCGCCTTGACCGTATGGGGGAGAGGCCCTAGGGTCATCAAGCGTCCGACCTACGTGCGAGCGGGCATAACTCAGTGGTAGAGTGTCAGCTTCCCAAGCTGAAGGTCGCGGGTTCAAATCCCGTTGCCCGCTCCATATTTTTCTCTGCCCCGGCGATCCTTCCTTCTCCCATCGCGTAACGTGGCCCGGCGCAGGTTGATTCACGCGGAACTTGATTCGAGGGCGGGAAGTCCATAGAATCACCGGTCCTTACTCACACCAGATTGTTTCCCGAGGAACCCCCAGTGATCGGTCTCAGTGATCCATTTACCGTGGCCAATCTCGACCCGAACGGCCTGGCCTTCCGGCTGGGTATTCGGCGTGGAGAGCGCCTCCTTGCCATCA
>DASQAV010000080.1:0-14813 GCA_035635575.1 Candidatus Dormiibacterota bacterium
CGCTCCCGCTCTTCCGGCGCGTTGTCGATCGACCCGTAATCGCGCACCTGGATCTTCGGATTCTTCTGCGACAACACCATCGTGATCGCCGCCGTCAACGTCGTCTTCCCGTGATCCACGTGGCCGATCGTACCCACGTTCACGTGAGGCTTGTTCCGCTCAAACTTCTGCTTCGCCATTTGTTCTCCTCCGGCCGCGACGGTCGCCCGTCAGCGGGTCGGTCTAGCTCCCCTTGACCTTGGCGATGATCTGCTCCGCCATGGCCTGCGGCATCTCGTCATATCGCGTGAACTGCATGGAATACACGGCCCGTCCCTGGGTGATGGAGCGAAGCCGCGTGGAATATCCGAACATCTCCCCGAGCGGCACCGAGGCGGCGACCACGCGCGCGTCGGAGCGCTGGAACATGCCGCCGATCCGTCCGCGCCGGCTGCTCAGGTCGCCGATCACGTCCCCCATGTATTCCTCGGGGACCACCACCTCGACGTCCATGATCGGCTCGAGCAGCTTCGGGCCGGCTTTCGCCGCGGCCTCCTTGAAGGCCATCGAGCCGCAGATCTTGAACGCCATTTCCGAAGAGTCGACTTCGTGGAACTGCCCGTCGATCAGCTCCACCCGGATGTCCACGACCGGATAGCCGGCCATGATCCCGTTCTCCATCGCCTCGATGATTCCCTTCTCCACCGAGGGGATGTACTCCCGGGGAATCGCGCCCCCCTTGATCTCGTTCTCGAACTGAAAGCCGGTCCCCGGAGGAAGCGGCATCAGCATGATGGACACGTCCGCGAACTGGCCGCGCCCTCCCGTCTGGCGGATGAAGCGCGTGCGCTGCTCGACCTTCCGGGTGACCGTTTCCTTGTAGGCGACCTGGGGCTTGCCGATGTTCGCCTGGACGCTGAACTCGCGGACCATCCGGTCCACGAGAATCTCCAGATGAAGCTCTCCCATGCCCGAGATCAGGGTCTGGCCCGAGTCCTCGTCGGTCTTGACCTTGAACGTCGGGTCCTCGTCGCTCAGCTTGCCGAGCGCCGTCGCCATCTTCTCCTCGTCCGCCTTCGTCTTCGGCTCGATCGCGACCTGGATCACCGGCTCGGGGAAGTGCATCGCCTCGAGCACGATCGGGTGGTCCTTGTCGCAGAGCGTGTCGCCGGTGTGGACGTTCTTCAGCCCCACCGCCGCCGCGATCTCGCCGCAGTAGATCTCTTCGCGGTCCTCGCGCTTGTTCGCGTGCATCTCGACGACCCGTCCCAGACGCTCCCCCTTCTCCTTGGTCGAGTTGTACACGTAGGTCCCCGCCTTCAACGTCCCGGAGTACACGCGAAAGAACGTCAGCTTGCCGACGTACGGGTCGGTCATGATCTTGAACGCCAGCGCCGCGAACGGCTCGCTGTCCGAAGGACTGCGCTGCTCGCTCTCCAGCGTCTTGGGATTCACGCCCTTGACCGCGGCCACGTCGATCGGCGCGGGCAGATACGACAGGACCGCGTCGAGAAGCTTCTGCACGCCCTTGTTCTTGAACGCCGTACCGCCCAGGACCGGGACGACTTTTCCCGCCAGGGTCCCCTTGCGGATCGCGCGCTTGATCATCTCGGTGGTCGTCGGCTTCCCGTCGAGGTACGCGTGCAGCAGCTCGTCGTCGTACTCCGCGATCGCCTCGAGCATGTGATGCCGCGCCTCGGCCGCTTTCTTCTCGAGGTCGCGCGGGATCTCACCCTCGACGTAACTGGCGCCCTGCTCGTCCGACTCGTACGTGATCGCCACCATGTCGATGAGGTCGATCATGCCGGTGAACCAGTCCCCGACGTAGATCGGGATCTGGAGGGGCACCGCGATCGCGCCCAGGCGGGTCTTCATCATGCCCACGACGAAGTTGAAGTCCGCGCCGACGCGGTCCAGCTTGTTCACGAACGCAATCCGCGGCACGCCGTACTTGTCCGCCTGCCGCCAGACCGTTTCCGACTGGGGCTCCACGCCGCCCACGCCGCAGAACACGGCGATGGCGCCGTCCAGCACCCGAAGGGAACGCTCCACCTCGACCGTGAAGTCGACGTGCCCCGGCGTGTCGATGATGTTGATCTGATGGTTGTGCCAGAAACAGGTCGTCGCGGCCGACGTGATGGTGATTCCCCGCTCACGCTCCTGCTCCATCCAGTCCATGGTGGCCGCGCCGTCATGGACCTCCCCCACCCGGTGGACCTTCCCCGTGTAATAGAGGATCCGCTCGGTAAGGGTCGTCTTACCGGCATCGATGTGGGCCATGATGCCGATGTTTCGCATATGAGAAAGATCGTACAGCCTGGGCACTCCCAAACCTTCCTTCAGCGCTCTACCAGCGATAGTGAGCGAACGCCTTGTTGGCCTCCGCCATCTTGTGTGTATCCTCGCGCTTCTTGACCGCGCCGCCTTCGTTCTTCGATGCCGCAATCAGCTCCGCCGCGATCCGCTCCATCATCGAGTGGTCGGGGCGGGCGCGCGCGTACTGGATGATCCAGCGAAGCGCCAGCGCCGTGCGGCGGTCCTGGCGCACTTCCACCGGGACCTGATACGTCGCGCCGCCCACGCGCCGGGACTTCACTTCCAGGACCGGCTTCACGTTGGCGAGCGCGGTCTTCACCACCGTGAGGCCGTCCGAGCCGAGCTTCTTCTCGATCATGTCGACCGCACCGTAGAAGATCCGCTCCGCCGTGCTCTTCTTGCCCTGGATCATGAGCGCGTTGATGAAGCGCGTGACCAGGACGTTGTTGAAGCGCGCGTCGGGCGGAACCTCGAACTTGTGGATCTTGCTGGCGCGTCTCACGCGGCGCCCTTCTTCCGCTTGGTGCCGTACTTGGACCGGCTCTGCGAGCGGCCATCGACGCCGGAGGCATCCAGCGTCCCCCGGACGACGTGGTACCGCACGCCCGGCAGGTCCTTCACACGGCCCCCCCGGATGAGCACGATCGAGTGTTCCTGGAGGTTGTGCCCCTCGCCCGGGATGTAGCAGGTCACTTCCATCCCGTTCGTGAGCCTCACGCGGGCCACCTTGCGGAGGGCCGAATTGGGCTTCTTGGGGGTCGATGTATAGACGCGCGTGCACACTCCGCGCTTCTGCGGAGCGCCCTTCAGGGCGGGCGACGCGGTCTTGGAGAGCTGTCTCCTGCGGCCAAGCCGCACGAGCTGATTCAGAGTCGGCACTTAAGTTTCCTCACATCAAGGGATTTGGGCGCAAAGAACGAGCAGTGTACCCGCGCCTTCGAAACAGGGTCAAGCTGTTTTTATCTCTTCCTCGACTCCGGCCACCCGCTCGGTCTCATCTTCCTCTTCTGTAATGACTTCAATGCCTCGGTAGCGCGACATGCCGGTCCCGGCCGGGATCAGATGGCCGATGATGACGTTCTCCTTCAAGCCACGCAGGTGATCGGTCATTCCAAGCACCGAAGCCTCTGTCAGTACGCGAGTTGTCTCCTGGAACGATGCCGAGGAGATGAAGCTCTGCGTGGAGAGCGATGCCTTCGTAATTCCAAGCAGGAGCGGCTGATAGGTCGCCGGCTGCCCGCCCTCCGCCTCCACGCGGCGCTGCTCGATCCGAAGCTGGGCCTTGTCCACCTGCTCGCCCTCGAGGAAGTTCGTATCGCCCGGATCCTCGATGCGTACCTTTTGCAGCATCTGCCGGACGATGACCTCGATGTGCTTGTCATCGATGCGTACGCCCTGGAGCCGGTAGACCTCCTGGATCTCGTTGACCAGGTACTCCTGCACCGCCTGGATTCCCTTGATCTTCAGGGTGTCGTGCGGATTCACGGGCCCCTCCGTGAGCCGGTCGCCCGCCTTCACGTAGTCCCCCTCCTGCACGTGCATGTGCTTGCCCTGAGGAATCAGGTACTCGCGGCTGTCCCCCGCGTCCGAGACCACCATCAGCTTCTTCATGCCTCGGCTCACGCCCTGGAACTCCACGCGGCCGTCGATCTCCGAGACCGTCGCGGCGTCCTTCGGCTTGCGCGCCTCGAAGAGCTCGCTCACGCGGGGCAGACCGCCCGTGATGTCGCGGGTCTTCGAGATCTCGCGGCGGATCTTGACCAGAGGCTCGCCCGCCGTGACCTCCTGCCCGTCACGCACGAGGAGCCGCGCGCCGGTCGGAAGCGGGTAGCTGGCGACGCGGCGGCCGCCCTGGCTCAGGATGTCGATGTGCGGCTGCAGCACCTTCTCGCGATCGTCCACGATGACCATGAGGCGGAGCCCCGTGTTCTCGTCGACCTCGTCGCGGACGGTAACCTTTTCCTTGATGTCCACGAAACGCACCGTTCCCGGCTTCTCCGTGAGAATGGGCGTGTTGTAGGTATCCCACTCGAAGAGATCGTCCCCGAGGGTGACCGGAGCGCCGTCCTTCACGTCCACGGTCGCGCCGTACGGAGGCGAGTAGCGGTGCCGAACCTTGCCTTCCGGATCCAGCACCTCGATCTGCCCCTTGTGCCCGACCACGACCAGCGATCCGTTCTGGCGCTCCACCACTTCCAGCTCGCGGAAGCGGACGGAGCCCGTGATCTTCGACTTGATCCGCGACTGCTCCACGATGCGGCCGGCAACGCCGCCGATGTGGAAGGTCCGGAGCGTGAGCTGCGTTCCGGGCTCGCCGATCGACTGCGCGGCGATGACGCCCGTGGCCTCTCCCAGCTCGACCATGCGGCCCGTCGCGAGATTCCGTCCGTAGCACTTGCCGCAGATGCCGCGCGGCGCCTCGCACTTCAAGACCGACCGGATCGCCACCTTCTCGATCCGCCCGCTCTCCTCGATCGCCGCCGCGCCTTCCTCGTTGATCTCCTCGCCCGACCGGACGACCACGTCACCGGTGTTCGGATCGATCACGTCCTCGGTGGCGACGCGTCCCAGCACCCGGTCTCCCAGGGGCTCGATGACTTCCTCGCCTTCCTTGAGCGCCGCGACCTCGAGCCCGCTCACCGTGCCGCAGTCCTCGATGTTCACGATGACGTCCTGCGCCACGTCCACCAGCCGCCGCGTCAGGTAGCCCGCGTCGGCCGTCTTGAGCGCCGTGTCCGCGAGACCCTTGCGCGCGCCGTGGGTCGAGACGAAATACTCGAGCACCGTGAGCCCTTCCTTGAAATTGTGGATGACGGGGGTCTCGATGATCTCGCCGAGGCCTCCGGTGATCTTCTTCTGCGGCTTGGCCATGAGTCCGCGCATTCCCGCGAGCTGGCGGATCTGCTCCTTGGTGCCTCGGGAACCCGAGTACGCCATCATGTAGATGGGGTTGAAGCCGTCGCGGTCCGCGGCCAGCCCCTGGAACGTCGCCTCTTCCACCTCGGTCGTGACGTGCGTCCAGGTGTCGATCACCTTGTTGTAGCGCTCGCCGTCGGTGATGACCTTCTGCTGGTACTGCTGGTTGATGTGCGCTACGGCGTCCTGCGCGCGCTTGATGATCGCGGGCTTGGCGCCCGGGATCAGGATGTCGTCGATTCCCACGGTGATGCCGGCCTGCGTGGCGTACGTGAAGCCCAGGTTCTTGAGCGAATCGAGAATGAGCGCGGTCGTCTTGTTGCCCAGATTGCGGTGGCAATCCCCGACCAGCTCCTCGAGCGCCTTCTTGTCCATCTCCGTGTTCTTGAACCCGATTCCCAGCGGAACCAGGATCTCGTTGAAGAGGACCCGGCCCACCGACGTATCGATCCGCTGCCCGTCCAGATGAAGCACGATCGGATCGTGCAGCCCCGCCTGCTTGTGGTCATAGGCGGCGCGCACCTCGGTCATGCCCGCGTAGTGCTTCGGCTTCTTCCCGGCCGGCAAAGGCCGCTTCCGGGTCATGTAGTTACAGCCGAGCACGATGTCCTGGCTGGGCGCCGCGACCGGACGGCCGTTCGAGGGGAGCAGGATGTTGTTCGTCGAGAGCATGAGCTGCCGCGTCTCGATCTGCGCCTCGAAGGAAAGCGGCACGTGCACCGCCATCTGATCCCCGTCGAAGTCCGCGTTGAAGGCGCCGCACACCATCGGATGGATGCGGATCGCCTTTCCTTCCACGAGCACGGGCTCGAACGCCTGGATGCCCAGCCGGTGGAGCGTCGGCGCGCGGTTCAGGAGCACCGGGTGCCCCTTGATGATGTCGCCGAGGATATCCCACACCTCGGGACGCTCGCGCTCGACGAGGCGCTTCGCGCTCTTCACCGTCTGCACGAAGCCCTTGTCCTCGAGCTTCCGGATGATGAACGGCTTGAAGAGCTCCAGCGCCATGTTCTTCGGCAGCCCGCACTGGTGGAGCTTCAGCTCCGGACCGACCACGATGACCGAGCGGCCGGAGTAGTCGACGCGCTTGCCGAGGAGGTTCTGACGGAAGCGCCCCTGCTTCCCCTTGAGCATGTCGGAGAGCGACTTCAGGGGCCGGTTGCCCTGACCCCGAACGGCGCGGCTGCGGCGTCCGTTGTCGAAGAGCGCGTCCACGGCTTCCTGGAGCATCCGCTTCTCGTTGCGGAGAATGACTTCGGGCGCCCGGATGTCGATGAGCTTCTTGAGACGGTTGTTCCGGTTGATGACGCGCCGGTAGAGATCGTTCAGGTCCGAGGTCGCGAACCGCCCGCCCTCGAGCGGCACGAGGGGTCGCAGATCAGGCGGCAGCACCGGGATCACGGAGAGGATCATCCACTCCGGCCGGTTGCCCGACTGTCTGAAAGCCTCCACGATGCGGAGGCGCTTCAGCGTCTCCTTCTTGCGCTGGACGGAGTTCTCGATCTTCGCGATGGCGCGAAGCTCGGCCGAAAGCTCGTCCAGGTCGATCTCGGTCAGGAGATCGCGGATCGCCTCCGCGCCCATCTTCGCGTTGAGCGTGATCGTCTCATCCTGCGTCAGCTCGTAGTACTCGTCCTCGGAGACGAGCTGCTTCTTCTTGAGGCCGCTCGTCTGGGGATCGATGACCACGTAGCTCTCGTAGTAGAGAACCCGCTCCAGGTCGCGGATCGACATGTCGAGCAGGTGCCCGATGCGGCTGGGCACCGCCTTGAAGTACCAGATGTGCGAGACCGGGACCGCGAGGTTGATGTGTCCCAGACGCTCGCGGCGCACCTTGGCCTGCGTGACCTCCACGCCGCAGCGGTCGCAGATGACGCCGCGGTAGCGGATGCGCTTGTACTTGCCGCAATTGCACTCCCAGTCCTTGACCGGACCGAAGATCTTTTCGCAGAAAAGCCCGTCCCGCTCCGGCTTGAAGGACCGGTAGTTGATCGTCTCGGGCTTCGTGACTTCCCCGTGGGACCAACCCCGGATCGTCTCCGGTGAGGCCAGCATGATCCGAATGGAATTGAACGCGAGCTTACGCCGCGAATTGTCGCGGTCGTCGACGCGAGCCAGACTGAATCGCTGACGTTCCGTTGCGAGAGGCGACTTGATTCCGAACAGTTCCTGCATCGTCCCGTGCCTCCTCGGCTACGCTTCGTCCCGAAGCTGAACGTCCATGCAAAGACTCTGAAGTTCCTTGACCAGTACGTTGAAGGACTCCGGCGTGCTGGGGGCCGGTGGATTCTCCCCCTTCACGATCGCCTCGTAGATGCGCGACCGGCCCACGACGTCGTCCGACTTGACCGTCAGCAGCTCTTGCAGGGTAAAGGCCGCTCCGTACGCCTCGAGCGCCCATACTTCCATTTCTCCGAACCGCTGCCCGCCGAACTGGGCCTTGCCGCCCAGCGGCTGCTGGGTGACCAGCGAGTACGGGCCGATGGAGCGCGCGTGGATCTTGTCGTCCACGAGGTGGGAGAGCTTCATCATGTAGATGTAGCCCACCGTCACGCGCTGATCGAACGCCTCGCCGTTCCGCCCGTCGTAGAGGAAGCTCTTTCCGTCCTCGGGCAGCTTGGAATCCCTGAGGCAGCTCTTGATCTCGTCCACGGTCGCGCCCGCGAACACCGGGGTCGCCACCGTGAGTCCGAGCTCCTGCGCCGCCCAGCCGAGGTGCGTCTCCAGCACCTGGCCGATGTTCATACGCGACGGCACGCCGAGCGGGTTCAGCACCATGTCCACGGGCGTTCCGTCGGGCAGGTACGGCATGTCTTCCTCGGGCATGATCTTCGCGACCACGCCCTTGTTTCCGTGCCGTCCCGCCATCTTGTCGCCGACCGAGAGCTTGCGCTTCTTGGCGACGTACACCTTCACGAGCTTGACGACGCCGGGGGGAAGCTCGTCCCCGCGCGTCACCTTCTCGATCTCCTTCTCGAGGTTCTTCTCCACCCGATCGAGCGCGCGCGCGGCGCCTTCCAGGAGTCCCCAGAAGCGCTCGTTCGCCTGATCGTTCTTCGTGACCTGCGTCTTGTAGGGGATCGTCTCGAAGTCGACGGAGGCCAGGAACTCCTCGTCGATCTTCTTCCCGGCCCGCGCGACCGGCTTCTCCTCGTCCCCTTCCACCCAGCGGTTCACGTACTCGCCCAGGAGGACCTTGCCCACCTCGCCGGCGCGCGTCTCGTGGATGCGATCCTTCTCCTTCTTGGCCTGGCGGCGAAGCCGGTCGATCTTCCGCTTCTCCTGCTTCTTGGTCGACTCGTCCTTCTCCCGCCGGCTGAATACCTTGGTGTCGATGACGACGCCGTCCATACCCGGAGGCGCCTTGAGCGAAGCATCGCGCACGTCGCCGGCCTTCTCGCCGAAGATCGCGCGGAGGAGCCGTTCCTCGGGCGTGAGATCGGTCTCACCCTTGGGCGTGACCTTCCCGACCAGGATGTCCCCCGCCTTCACGCGGGCACCGATGCGGATGATGCCTTCCTCGTCCAGGTTCTTGACCGCTTCCTCGCTGACGTTCGGGATCTCGCGGGTGATCTCTTCCGCCCCGCGCTTCGTGTCCCTTACTTGTAATTCGAACTCCTCGATGTGGATGGAGGTGAAGCGGTCCTCCTTGATGAGCCGCTCGGAGACCAGGATGGCGTCCTCGAAGTTGTATCCGCCCCACGGCATGAACGCGACGAGCACGTTGGCGCCGAGCGCCAGCTCGCCGTTTCGCGTGGCGGCGCCGTCCGCGAGGAGCTGCCCGCGCTTCACGCGGTCCCCCTCCGAGACGAGCGGACGCTGGTTGATGCACGTGTCCTGATTGCTGCGCTTGAACTTGGTCAGCTTGTAGGAATCCACGCCCGCCATCTCGGAGTAGTCGACGGTCCGGGCTTTCCCCTCGGGCTGGTCGTAGCGGACGAAGATCTGATCGCCCGAGACCGACTCCACGACGCCCGCCTGCTTCGACAGAATCAGCGCCCCGGAATCCTGCGCCACCTTGCCCTCGAGACCGGTGCCGACGAGCGGCGCCTCGGTGAAGAGGAGCGGCACGGCCTGCCGCTGCATGTTCGAGCCCATCAGCGCGCGGTTCGCGTCGTCGTGCTCCAGGAACGGAATCAGCGCCGCCGCGGGACTCACGAGCTGGATGGGAGAGATGTCCATGTAGTCGACGTCCTTGGGCTCCACCATCGGGAACTCGCCCTTCTCCCGGACGTTCTGCTCGCCCGTGAGATGTCCGCTCGCGTCCATCGCCGCGTTCGCCTGCGCGATCTTGAAGCGGTCCTCGACGTCGGCGGAGAGGAACTGGACCTGCTTCTTGTCCACGAGGCCGCTCGTCACGCGACGGTAGGGCGTCTCGAGGAAGCCCAGCTCGTTCACGCGGGCATAGGTCGCGAGCGAGGAGATGAGTCCGATGTTCGGGCCTTCCGGCGTCTCGATCGGGCACATCCGGCCGTAGTGCGTGTAATGCACGTCACGCACCTCGAAGCCCGCCCGATCCCGCGTCAGTCCGCCCGGTCCGAGCGCGGAAAGACGGCGCTTGTGGGTCAGCTCCGCAAGTGGATTGGTCTGGTCTATGAACTGCGAGAGCTGGCTCGAGCCGAAGAAGCTCTGGATCACGGCGGAGATGGTCCGCGCGTTGATCAGGTCGTACGGCGTCACCTGCTCGGCGTCCTGGAGCGTCATCCGCTCCCGGATAATCCGCGCCATGCGCGCCAGCCCGACGTTGAATTGGTTCGAGAGAAGCTCGCCCACCGCGCGCACCCGGCGATTCCCGAGATGGTCGATGTCGTCCGTGGTGATCGGGAGACCCGGCACCTCGGCACCCAGTCTCAGGTGGGTCAGGTACGCGACGATGACGATGAAGTCCTCGGGACAGAGCGTCGTCTGGTCGTCGTCCGGGACCGAAAGCGTGAGCTTCTTCCGCTTGTCCTTCGAGCCGAGAAGGATCTCGTGCGGGAGCTTTCGATTCAGCTTGTAGCGTCCGACCTTGGCCAGGTCGTAGCGCTTGGGATTGAAGAACAGCTTCTTCAAGATGTCCCGGGCCGTGTCCGCGCGGGGCGGCTCGCCGGGCCGGAGGAGGTTGTAGATGCGCGTGAGCGCCTCGTCCTCGGTCTTGGTGGAATCCTTCTTCAGCGTGTTCCGGACGATGTCCGCCTCGTCGCGATGCGGGATGACGAACGTCTTCACGGTGGCGAATCCGGCCTTCCTCAGGCCTTCGATCCGCTCCATCGTGATGACCTCGTTCGCCTCGAGCAGCACTTCGCCCGTCCGCTCGTCCACCACGTCTTCCGCGGCGATCTTGCCGACCGCGTCCGGCTCGCGCTTGCTCCGGGCCCCGCCGATCTCCTCCTCTTCGGTGTCGTAGAAGAGCTCGAGGATCTCGCGGTCCGTGACGTAGCCCAGCGCCTTGAGCAGCACCGTTACGGGTAATTTCCGCTTCCGGTCGATGTGCACGTACATGATGTCGTTCACGTCGAGGCTGAACTCGACCCACGAGCCGCGGTAGGGAATGATCCGCGCCGTGAAGAGCTTCTTTCCGTTCGGATGGATCTGGTCGTCGAAGAAGACGCCCGGCGAGCGGTGGAGCTGGCTCACGATCACCCGCTCGGCGCCGTTGATGATGAAGGTGCCCTTGTCGGTGATGATCGGAAGCTCGCCGAGATAGACTTCCTGCTCGATGATGCTCTTGTCCTTGCGCCCCTCTTCCGTGTCCTCGCGGACGCGCAGGCGCAGGGTGGCCTTGAGCGGCACGGAGTAGGTGAGATCCCGCTCCTGACACTCGTCCACGGAATATTTCGGCTCCCCGAGGTCGTAGCGCACGAACTCCAGCGAGAAATACTCGCGCGCGTCGCTGATCGGGAAGACGCTGTTGAAGACCTCCTGGAGCCCTTCGTTCTTCCGCTTCAGGGGCTCGAGGTCGGTCTGCAAGAAGTTGCGAAACGACTCCAGCTGGACGTCGAGGAGGTTCGGGATCTGGATATCCCAATCCCGCTCGATCTTGCTGAAGCTCCGTCGCTCTTTGCGGCCAATCGCTTTAATCACAAGTGTTCACCCTTTCGATAATGCCCATGGCGGTAGGTCGCGCCGCGCTCCGTCAGAGTGGCGGCATCGTTCCAGGCTGGGGTTATCGGTATCGGAATCGGAGCTATCGAATCTCGACGCTCGCGCCGTTCTCTTCCAGCTTCTGCTTGATCGATGAGGCCTCTTCCTTGGAGACCTTCTCCTTCACGGCCTTCGGAGCGCCGTCCACGAGATCCTTGGCTTCCTTGAGGCCCAAGCCCGTGACCTCGCGGACCACCTTGATGACCTGGATCTTCTTGTCTCCCGCGCCCATCAGGACGACGTCGAATTCCGTCTTCTCCTCGACCACCGCCGCGGCTCCCCCGCCGGCGCCCGGCATCGCGGCCATCATGGGCATCGCGGCCGTCACGCCGAAGTGCTCTTCCATCTTCTTCACGAGGGCCGAGACTTCGAGCATCGTCATGCCTTCCAACGTCGAGATGATCTGCTGTTCCTTGGTCGCTGCTTCCACGGTTTGGGTCCTCCTCCGGACTCGCGGGGGGTTCCGAGCGGTTGGCGCGGATCCTCAGCCCTGTTTCTTCTTGGCGATCGCGTCGATCGTCCCCACCAGCTGCCGGATCGAGCCCGAGAGCACGCCGGCGAATCCCTGGAGAGGCGAGCGAAGCGCTCCGATGAACTGGCCAAGCAGCACCTCTCGCGGAGGCAGTTGGGCCAGGATCTTGATGCCGTCGGGGCTGTACAGCTGGCCGCCGACATACGCCGCCTTGAGGGCGGGTTTTTCGAATTCCTTCGAGAACTCGGCGAGAATCTTGGCGCCCTGGATCTCGTCCTGCCCCAGTGCGATGCCGGTGGGGCCCTCGAGATAGGGGTCGAGCTCCTTCACGCCGCTCTCCGCGAGCGCGCGCTTCGTGAGCGTGTTCTTCTCCACGATGTATTCCACGTGGGCGTCGCGGAGGCGCCGGCGCATCTTCGTGACCATCTCCACGTTCATTCCCGTGAAATTGGTCAGCACGATCGACTTCGACCGCCCGATGGCTTCGGTCAGCTCCTTGACTCTCTGTTCCTTCTCCGACGTCGGCATGGACGCGAGATCTCCGTAAGGTGAATCGGGTTCGGGAACGCCTAGGCCTTGAAGGCCGCCTGGACCGTCGCCGGATCGAGACGCACCGGGGGCCCCATGGTGGAGCTCAAGGTGACGCTACGGATGTACTGGCCCTTCGCCGCGGGCGGGCGCGTGCGCACCACCTCGCGAAGGAAGGTCTCCACGTTGGCGAGGAGCTGCTCTTTTCCGAACGAGGCTTTGCCGACCGGCGCGTGCAGGTTGCCCGCCTTGTCGACGCGGTACTCGATCTTCCCTCCCTTGACGTCGCGGACCGCCTTCGCCACATCGAAGGTGACCGTTCCGCTGCGCGGATTGGGCATGAGCCCGCGCGGGCCCAGCACGCGGCCCAGCTTCCCCACCTCGCCCATCATGTCGGGCGTGGCAATGATGCTGTCCACGTCCAGCCAGCCCTCGGTCAGCTTCTTGATCCACTCGTCGGAGCCGACGTGATCGGCGCCGGCCTCGCGCGCCTCGCGCTCCTTGTCCCCTTTCGTGAGCACCAGCACGCGGACCTTCTTGCCGGTCCCGTGCGGGAGGACGACGGAGCCGCGGACCAGCTGCTCCGCGTGGCGCGGATCGACGCCGAGCCGCATCGCGACCTCGATCGTCTCGTCGAACTTGGCGGTGGCCGTCGACTTCAGCCGCTCGATCGCGTCGGGGAGGTTCTGGACCTTCCCCTCTTCGACCTTGGCGGACGTCGCGGCGTTCCGGTAACGCTTCCCCGTTTTCATCGCGCCCCCTAGCCCGCGATCTCGATGCCCATGCTGCGCGCCGTGCCTTCCACCATCTTCACGGCGGCGGCGACGTCATTGGCATTCAGATCGGGCTTCTTGAGCTCGGCGATCTCGCGGACCTGGGCCGCCGTGACCTTGGCGACTTTGTTCCGGTTGGGCTCGCCGGACCCCTTCGCGATACCGGCGGCGCGCTTCAGAAGCACCGCGGCGGGAGGGGTCTTGGTGATGAAGGTGAACGAGCGGTCCGCATAGACCGTGATCACCACGGGAATGATGAGGCCCGGCTGCCCCTGCGTGCGCGCGTTGAACGCCTTGCAGAACTCCATGATGTTCACGCCGTGCTGCCCCAAGGCGGGGCCGATGGGCGGAGCGGGAGTGGCGTTTCCGGCGGGCACCTGGAGCTTGACCAGAGCCTGGACGGGTTTCCCTTTAGCCATTGGATGTCCTTTCCTGTCGCGGGATTCTTCCCGCTCCCACGTTCGCGTGGTGACGTGCCGGCCCTCGTGAGGCCGGCTTCAGCTGCCGGCCGTCAGACCGGCTGTACTTGCAGAAAATCCAGCTCCACGGGCGTCGCGCGCCCGAAGATCGATACCATCACCTTTACTTTTTGACGCTCCGGGTTCACCTCGTCGACGACCCCGGTGAAGTCGGTGAAGGGCCCATCCACGACCTTCACGTGCTCGCCCGACTTGAACGGCACCTCCGCGGTTCCCTTCGCGCGGCCGCCCGACTCGAGCTGCCCCAGCACCCGCTTCACCTCGATCTCGCGGAGCGGGATCGGGTCCTGCCCCGAGCCGACGAACCGGGTCACCCCCGGCACGTTCTGCACGAGCAGGCGGGTCTCCTGGTTCAGATCCATCTCGACCAGCACGTAGCTCGGGAAGGTCTTTCGCTTCGAGGTGATGCGCTTGCCGTCCTTCATCTCGGCGAACTCCTCGGTTGCAACGAGGATTTGGCCGAAATAGGGCTCGAGTCCCGTCGAGTGAATGGCCCGCTCGAGGTTGGTCTTCACCTTGTTCTCGTGCCCCGAGTAGGTGTGAATCACGTACCACTGTTTTTCCTTCACGCTTCCTTCCATGGCTACCCCAGCATCCGGATCAGGCCTTCGAAGCCCAGCGTGAGCGCGCGGTCCACGATGCCGATGAAGACGGCCACGATGACGACCATCACGATCACGACCATCGTGGAGTCGCGAAGCTCGCGCCTCGACGGCCAGCTGACCTTGCTCATCTCGACCCGGACGTCGCGGATGTAATCCGCGATGGCTCGGGTGATGCTCGGCCGCTCGGCCGCCTTCTGTTCGGTTGTCAGCTCTGCACGCACGGAATGTTCCCTTTCAGACTCCTGAAACGATGGCAGGCCAGGAGGGATTCGAACCCCCGACACCCGGTTTTGGAGACCGGTGCTCTAGCCAGGCTGAGCTACTGGCCTACCCAGGTCTCGGCCCCGGACTACCGGGTTTCCTTGTGAACCGTGTGCTTCCGGCAACGGGGGCAGAACTTCTTCCACTCCACGCGGTCGGGGTGCAGCCGTTTGTTCTTCGTATTCGTGTAATTGCGCTCCTTGCATTCATTGCAAGCGAGCGTGATCGCGTCGCGCATGACTCTCCGCCCCTATTGAACGATTTCGGTGACGACGCCGGCACCAACGGTCCGGCCGCCCTCGCGAATCGCGAACCGAAGCTCCTTCTCCATCGCGATCGGCGTGATCAGCTCCACCTGGAT
>DASQAV010000081.1:0-8084 GCA_035635575.1 Candidatus Dormiibacterota bacterium
CCGCCGGGACCTCATCCTCGTGAGCGATGCGGCCTACTCCGAGCTCTATTACAATGAGGCGCCCCCCAGCATCCTCTCGATCCCGGGGGCCAAGGACCGCGCGATCGAGTTCCACTCCTTCTCGAAGACGTTTAACATGACCGGCTGGAGAATCGGTTTCGCGGCAGGCGCTCCGCCTTTGATCGAAGCTCTGGTACAGTTCAAGGCCAACGTGGATTCCGGCGCGCCGCAGGCCATCCAGCTCGCGGCCGCCGAGGGGCTGAAGTCGCTCCGGGTCCATGGGCCCGCGTTGCGCGGCGTGTACCGCGAGCGCCGCGACCTGGCGCTGGATACCCTGAGGCGCCTGGGCTGCCCGATGCGGACGCCGGGCGGCGCGTTCTACCTGTGGGGTCGAATCCCGGACGGGACGACCTCGATGGAGTTCGTGACTCGTGTATTCGACCGGACAGGCGTACTCCTCACTCCCGGGACCGGTTTCGGTCTCGAAGGAGAGGGGTATTTTCGGATCGCCCTCACCTCTTCCGTGGACTCGCTCCGCCGCGCGCTCCAGAAGCTGGAAACGCTCGCGCCCTGGAAAGCGCCCCATGCCTCGCCGACTCCGATCTCCCGCTAGCCTCGACGGCAGAGCCAAGGGCGCACCCGCGGCCCACGAGATCCTCGACTGGCTCCGCCTGCCGCGGATCCAGGGATACGGGCACCTGGGCGTGACGCAGAAGGAGCGGGAGCTGGGCCAGAGGATCGAGGCGGACGTGGAGCTGGCCTACGCGCCCACCGCGAAGCGGCGTCCCGACGTCATCGACGACGCGATCGACTACGAGGAAGTGCACCGGATGGTCCGCGCGCAGATCGGGATGTCCCGGTGCCGCCTCCTCGAGACGCTGGCCGAGGAGCTGGCGCTGGCGCTGCTCCAAGAATTCGATTCGCCGCGCGTGCGGGTTCACGTGCGGAAGCTCCACGTGCCGGTCGAGGAATTCACGACGACTCCCGAGGTCGTCGTGGAGCGGGTGCGGACGTGAGCAAGGTCTTCGTGGGCGTGGGCTCCAACCTGGGGGACCGCGAGTTCCTGATCCGGAAAGCGGTGGAATCGATGCGCGATCTGCCGCGCGCCCTGGTCGTGCGCGTCTCGTCCCTCTACGACACCGATCCCGTGGGCGAGGTGGATCAGCCCGCGTTCCTGAACGCGGTCGTGTGGCTGGAGACGACGCTCGAGCCCCGCGAGCTCCTCTGGCAGCTCCTCCTGATCGAGAAGCGCATGGGGCGCGTGCGGTCGCAGCGGTGGGGCCCGCGGCCGATCGACCTGGATCTTCTGTTCTACGACGACGAGACGATCGACGAGCCGGACTTGAAAGTCCCGCATCCGGAGGCCCACCGGCGCGCGTTCGTGCTCCTGCCCCTGCTCGAGCTGGATCCGGACTTCATCCATCCGACCACGGGGGAATCGGTGCGCAAGACGATCAAGCGGCTGCCCCCCAACCCTCCCGTCCGCAAAGGCGGCCGGTTCTGGTACTGAGCCAGCCGGCGCGCTACATCGCGGTCGAGGGGGTCATCGGTGTCGGAAAGTCGAGCCTCGCGAAGCTCCTGGCCGAGCGCCTCCACGCCAAGCTGATCCTCGAGGAGCCCGAGGAGAATCCCTTTCTCGAGGACTTCTACAAGGACCCCCGGCGCTACGCCTTCCAGACGCAGATGTTCTTCCTCGTGAGCCGCTACCAGGAGCTTCGAGAAAAGACGCAGCCCGATCTCTTCCATGAAGGGATCGTGAGCGACTATCTCTTCCAGAAGGACCGGATCTTCGCGAACATCAATCTCAGCGACCGCGAGCTCCACCTCTACGACCAGATCGCGCCCCTGCTGGAGCGGGATCTGGTCCCCCCGGACCTGGTGGTTTATCTTCAGGCCGGTCCCGACGTCCTGCTCGACCGCATCCGCCAGCGGGGGCGCGCCTACGAACGCCTCATGGAGCCCAAATACATCGGGACGCTCGTGGAGGCATACAACTATTTCTTCTTCCACTATCGCGAGGCGCCGCTCCTCGTCGTGAACACGAACGAGATGAATTTCGTGCACCGGAGACAGGACCTGGAAGAGCTGATCTCACGGGTCGAGACCCACCGGGAAGGAATGGCCTACGTGAGTCCCAGCGGCAAGGTGGAGGAGAAAGCGTGACGGACAACCCCGGAATCACCCGTCCCAAGGTCACCGTGCGCACCATCCGGGACATGAAGGCGGAGCATGTGCGGATCGTCTCGGTGACGGCGTACGACTATCCGACCGCGCGCCTCGCGGACGAGGCGGGCGTGGACCTGATCCTGGTCGGGGACTCGGTCGGCATGGTGGTGCTGGGGTACGAATCCACGATTCCGGTCACGCTGAGCGAGATGGCGCATCATCTGAAAGCGGTCGTGCGCGCCCAGCCGCGCGCCCTCGTCGTGGCGGACCTGCCGTTCCTCAGCTTCCAGACGAGTCCCGAGGACGCGGTTCGAAACAGCGGCCGCCTGATGAAGCGGGGAGCGGAGGCGGTGAAGCTCGAAGGAGGCAGGCGGATGCTGCCGCAGATCGACGCGATTCTGGCCGCGGACATTCCCGTGCTGGGGCACCTGGGCCTCACGCCTCAGTCGGTGCACCAATTCGGCGGCTACCGCGTGCAGGGGAGGGGGCGTGAGGCCGCGGACGCCCTCCTCGAGGATGCCCTGGCCCTGGAGCGCGCCGGATGCTTCTCGATCGTGCTCGAGGGGGTTCCGCTGGAGCTGGGTCGCGAGATCACCGAGGCGCTTCGCATTCCCACGATCGGGATCGGGGCGGGCGTTCACTGCGACGGCCAGGTGCTGGTGCTCCACGACCTCATCGGAATGAGCTTCAGCAAGCCCGCGCGTTTCGTGCGCCGCTACGCCGAAGTGGGTGACACCATCCGGAGCGCCGTCGCCGCCTTCCGCGAGGACGTACGCGCGGGACGCTATCCCTCGAGCGAGGAGAGCTACGCGGCGTCGCCGGAGAAGGCCTCGCCCACGGAGAAATCCAAGACCAAGCCATGAGGATCGTAACGCGCGGCCAGGAGCTGCGCGCGCTCTCGCGCCGCGCGCGCCAGAGCGGAATGAGCGTGGGTTTCATCCCGACCATGGGTTCGCTCCACGAAGGACATCTCTCCCTGATCCGCCGCGCCCGTGGCGAGCACCACCGCGTCGCGGTCTCCGTCTTCGTGAATCCGCTCCAGTTCGGGCCCAAGGAGGATTTCGCGCGCTATCCCCGCGACGAGGTCCGGGACGTCCGGCTCTGCCGCGACGCGGGGACGGACTGGCTCTTCCTGCCGCGCGTGCGCACGCTCTACCCGTCGGGGTTTGCCACGACCATCGATCCGGGCCCCCTGGGCGAGCTCTGGGAAGGAGCCGAGCGTCCAGGGCACTTCCGGGGAGTCGCGACCGTCGTGCTCAAGCTCCTCCAGCTCACGGAGCCCGACGTGCTGTACCTCGGGCAGAAGGACCTCCAGCAGGCGCGAATCGTACAATCCATGGTCCACGATCTGGATCTCTCCGCGCGCGTGATCGTCGCTCCCACCGTGCGCGAGCGGGACGGGCTGGCCCTCTCCTCGCGGAACGCCTACCTCAGCCCCGCCGAGCGGGCGCGCGCCGCGGGAATGATCCGGGCGATGCGCGAGGGAAGGGAGGTCGCGCGCGAGGGCGTGCACGACGCCCGGAAAATCTTGACGCGGGTCCACAAAGTGCTGCGCCGCGAGGCGAGCCCCGACCGGGTGGACTATCTCGCGCTCGTGGACTCCGCCACGCTCCTCCCGATCGCGCGGCTGGACAAGAGCGGTGGGTTCCTGGTCGCCGCCATCCGCATCGGCCGCACGCGCCTCATCGACAACCTGTTCGTGAAGCCGCGTGCGCGCGGCGGGAAGGGGAAATGAGCGCCCGGCCCGCCATGCCGCCCTTCACCGCCGTGATCCTCGCGGCGGGATTGGGGAAGCGGATGAACTCCGACCTTCCCAAGGTGTTGCACCCCGCGCTGGGACGGCCCCTCCTTCACCACGTGCTCGATCAGCTCGATCCCCTGAAGCCCACGCTCACGGTCGTGGTGGTGGGGCACCGCGCGCCGCTCGTGCGGGACTCGCTCCGTGGCCGGAAGGTGGCGTTCGCGGAACAGGTGCCGCAGCTCGGGACCGGGCACGCCGTGCAGATGGCCTGGCCGGCGCTGGAATCGGGACCGGGCACGCTCCTGGTCCTGGCGGGGGACATGCCGCTCATTCGCACCGCAACCCTGAGGCGACTCTTGAGGAAACATGCCCGCGAGGGAAACGCCGTCACCTTCCTCTCGGGCGTGCTCGAGGACCCCGCCGGGTACGGCCGGGTGATCCGCGACGGGAAGGACGGGTTCGTGAAGATCGTGGAGGAGCGGGACGCAACTCCGGAGGAGCGTGCGGTCGCCGAGGTGAACTCGGGAATCTACTGCTTCTTGCGGGACGCGCTTCAGGAAGCGTTGGGATTCCTCCGAGCGGATAACCGTCAACAGGAGTATTATCTGACAGACACGCTATCGTTTATCCGAGACCGGGGGGGACGCATCGGGGTGGAGCGCGCGTCCGATTCCCGCGAGCTATTCGGGGTGAACAACCCCGAGCAGCTGGCCATGGTGGAAGCGGTGCTCCGCGGCTGGAGCAAGTCATGAGCTTGGACGTGCTCTGGGCCGGATGGCGCATGCCGTACATCACGAAGACAGGCGGCGCCAAAGGAGCGAATCCGAGGCGGTGCCTCTTCTGCGCGAAGGGGCTCGAGCGCCCCGGGAAACGCAATCTGGTGCTGGCCCGGACGCCTCTCGTGATCGCGATGCTCAACCTGTACCCCTACAACGTGGGGCACATGATGATCGCGGTCCGCCGCCACACGGGCTCCCTTGCCGGCTTGACGCCCGAGGAATCGGTGGAGATCACCGAGTGGCTCGGGCGCGTGGAGGGCGCGCTCGAGCGCGAGTATCGTCCTCATGGCTTCAACATCGGGATGAACCTGGGCCGGGTCGCGGGAGCGGGCGTCCTGGGGCACCTTCACTGGCACGTCGTGCCGCGCTGGAGCGGGGACACGAACTTCATGCCGGTGACCGCGAGGACCAAGGTCCTCCCGGAATCCCTGGACCGCACCTACGAGCGTCTCGCCAGAGCGCTCGCCAAGGGGGACCGCCGGGCCAAGGAGGGCGCCGGGAAGAAGCGGACGCGAAGCGCCGGAAGGCGCGCGCGGCGCTAAACGCGATCGAGGTTCGGCCGTGCCCAAGAAGTCACGCAACGAGTCGCCGGTTCTCGATTGGTCGCTGGGACTCTTGTTCATCCTCATCGCGGC
Organism: Candidatus Dormiibacterota bacterium; assembly: GCA_035635575.1. GTDB lineage: Bacteria > Eisenbacteria > RBG-16-71-46 > SZUA-252 > SZUA-252 > WS-7. Next base: position 5,322 of record DASQAV010000081.1, read on the forward strand.
GCTGGCGGTGTCCGCCGCGGTGCGGGTGAGCCCTCAGGCGGTCGTGAAGCCCAAGCAGCCGATCCGGATCCAGCTCTGGAACGGAAGCGGACGGTCGGGCCTGGCCGCGGAGCTGGCGTCCTATCTGCGTGACGGCGGCTTCGACGTGCTGGAGGTCGCGAACGCGGATCGTTCGGACTATCGCGCGACGCTGGTGGTGAACCGGACTCAGAATCCCGAGCCGGCGAAGGTGATCGCGGAGTACCTGGGAACCAGCCACATCATCCAGCAGGTGGGAACCCAGGAGTTGATCGACGTCACGGTCATCGTGGGCCGTGACGCGCGGCGCTGGACGCAGCCGCACTAACCCAGGGGCCCGCCCGAAGGACGGTGCCCGGAGAGGCGAGCCAGAGACCTATGTTCAACATCGGACCGCAAGAGATGTTCATCCTCTTTCTGATCATCATCCTCCTCTTCGGGGCGAAGCGCATTCCGGAGATCGGCAGGTCGATCGGAAGGGGAATCCAGGAATTCAAGAAGGGGATGCGCGACGTGGAGGCGGAGATCAATCCGCCGGAGAAGACGGAGCCGCCCCCGACCCGCGTGCTCGAGGACCCGAAGAAGAACGTCTAGGGGTGGACCGAGGCCGTCCGCCCCGGACGCCTCGTTGCTACGTCCAGAACGGCGCGAGCGCGGCCGCGCATTCCTCGAGGCGGCTCCGATCCTCGGGGCCGAACGCGTCGGGGAGATCGCTCTCCACGCGGAGCAACCCCACGGGTGTCCCGCGCTCAGGATCCAGCACGGGGACGACAATCTCCGACTGCTTCGTGCTCGGCGCCAACCCGCTCCATGCCACCACCGCGATCTCCTCGGGGGTGACGTCGTAGATCCCGACCCATCCGTACTCGCCGGAATCGCGGATGGCCGCGGCGATCCGCCGGGCCTTCCCGACTCGGTCGCCACGGATGGAGAGGATCTCGCCCACGCGTCTCAGGATCGCGAGCGATTCAGGCATGGAGGTGTCGCGCCCCCGCGCGCCTAGACCTCGAAGTAGTTCTCCCGGAAGTCCTCGATCGTCGCGTTCCTGCGAGCCGATTCCATCCAGTCCTGGAAGACTTCCTGACGCGCGGTGCTCAGGAGAGCGCCGCGGAGCTGGGGAGCCTGCGTCTTGTAATCCTCTTCCTTGGGCCGCTGGCGCTCCATCACGTAGCCAACCGCCGCGCCGTTGTTCCCCGTGAGCGGACGGCTCCAGGTTCCGGCGGGCGTGCTGAACAGCGCTCCCACCATCTCCGGCTCCCGTCCGAGGCTTCCCAGGTATCCACTGCGGGTAACCGCCGTGGCGATTCCCTCCACTCCTCGGAACCGCTTCGCCGCCTCGACGTCGCCGACACCGGTCGCCATCAGAGCCGCGGCTTGCCTGGCCGCGTCGGAGGCGCGCGCCAGCTGGAGCGAATAGATGAGCCGCTCGCGAGCGAAGATGCGAGCCTGCGTGAGCGGACGAAGGCCCGCCGGCTGGCGGTCGGCGATCTCATAGATGTACCAGCCGTTCTCGGTGGGGATGGGAGTCGAGATCGAGCCCACCTTGGCCTTGAAGGCCCAACGCTCGGCCTCGGGGAAGCGCTTGAAGACGTCGTTCTTGCTGTTCCCCTCGCGGAAGAAGGGCGTCTGGCTGGTGGGCAGCCCGGCACGGGTCGCGGCCTTGGTGATCCCATGCTTCCGGGCGTCCGCGATCAAATCCTGGACATGCTTGCGCGCGTCGCGGATGGCGTCCGCGCCCGGCTCGACGCGGAATGCGATCTCGTGGTAGTGGACCCACATCTGTCCCGACTTCGGGTCGTTCCATCGCTTGTCCAGCCGGAGGAGATGGACCGAGCGATCCTCGCGGATCACGTCGGTGAGCTGACCGGGCTGGACGATCTTGAGCGCGGCCGCGAAGGAGGGGCGGAGCTGCGAGTAGAGCACGTCCGTGCCGTCGCCGCCGCGCTCCGCGGTGCCCGCCTCGGAGTAGGTGCGCGCGTATTTCGGGAACGAGTCGGGCTGGGCCACGATCTGCTCCCGGATTCCCATCATCCGCTCCCGCGCCACGGCAAAGTCCGGATCCTTGGGACGGCGCTGGATCATGGTGACGATGAGCGAAACCTCGGGCGGTCCCGTGAACTCCTCGGGGTGCGACCGGTAGTAGGTCTCGATGTCGGCGCCGCCGATCTTCGTGGTGTCGACGACGTAGCTGTCCGCGGCGAAGTAGACGTAGCGGACCGTCATCTTGTCGTTGATCAGCTGAAACCGCTCGCGAACGTCCGCCTCCGATACCTTGGCGGCCGCGACGATCTCTTGCTGAAGCTTCTGCTGCGGGAGCGTCTGGGCCACGTAGTCCTCGACCTGCACCCAGGGAACCTGCGAGTTGGGGTTGTCCAGCTCGGCCAGGTACTTCCGGTAGTCGAACTGGCCGTTCGTCTGGAATCCGGGAGCCTTCATCACGAACTCGGGCGGGGAGACGCGGACCATGGTCTTGATCTCTTCCGGCGTCACCGTGATCTTGCGGCGGCGGACCTCCTGCTGCACGAGCTTGCTCGTGATCAGGTCGCTCCAGGCCTGCTCGCGAATGTAGCTGTCCTCGCCCTCCTTTATCTCACGGCTCTGCCGGACCTGGTTCAGGATGTTCTGGTACATCCCGTTGAACTCCTCGTAGCGCACCGGCTCGCCGTTGATCTTGGCGATCACGCCGGCGGGTCCCGCGTGGGTGGGCGGATTCAGCACGCCGCCGAGCTGGAGCACTCCGAATCC
>DASQAV010000082.1:0-3683 GCA_035635575.1 Candidatus Dormiibacterota bacterium
AGCCTCGGACGAATTCCACGCTTCCAGGGCATTCCGAGCTCGACCTGGGCCGTGATGGGGCGAATGGTGTTCATGGTGGGAGCCTTGGAGCTCATGTGGATGTGGTCGTAGTTGAGCGTGAGCAGCACGCTGCGTCCCACAAAATGTCCCATGGCCCCGCCCGCAGACCATCCCGAGCCGGGATCGTGGTCAGGGTCATGAACCAATCCGCCGCGGACTCGCAGGATCGAACCCGGGTGCTCGTCGGCTGCGGTTGCCGGCAAGGGCAGTAGGAAGAGCAGGGCCAGAAGAACCAGGGGTGGGGCTGCGCTGCGGAAGAAGGTATTTCGAGACATGGCTGCCAATCCTCTCCGACCTCCGGCGGTCGCGATCATCATACGCCCGGAGATCGGAGTCGCAATTCCGTAATTCGACCTAATTCTTCAGCACCGCGCAGAACCGCTCGATCTCGTCCTCGGTGTTGTAGTAATGGACCGAGGCGCGGACCAGGGACTTGAGCCCTCGAGCCTCCATGTCCAGCCTGGCGGCGACGATCTGGGGCGTCGTCACGTTAATGCGCTTCGCGAGGAGGGAGCGCTTGATCTCGTCCGGATCGCGCCCCTCCACGGTGAAGGTCACGATGGCGCACTTCGTAGCGCCCATGTCCCGCAGCGTCACCCCCGGCATCTCGGACAGCGCCCGCCGAAGCGTGGCGGCCAAAGACCATGCGCGCTCGCGGATCTCCTCCAGTCCCCATCCCATCGCGTAGTCCACGGCGGCTCCAAGCCCGAGCTTCAGCGCGGCGCTGGTCTCCCAGTTCTCGAAGCGGCGCGCGTCCGGGCGGATCTCGTACGTATCTCGCGCGACCCAGGTGGCGGCGTGCATGTCCAGGAAGGGCGGCTCGAGCCGGGTCAGGAGATCGCGCCGCATCCAGAGGAATCCGATGGCCCTCGGGCCGCGCAGGAATTTCCGCCCCGTGGCCGAGAGGATGTCGCAGCCGATCTCAGCGACGTCGATCGGCATCTGCCCCACTGACTGGCATGCATCGAGGATGAAGGGAATCTTCGCGCGGCGGGCCACGGCTCCGACGGCGCCGGCCGGATTCACGAGCCCGCCGTTCGTGGGAATGTGCGTCAGCGCGATCAGCTTCACCCGCGAGTCGATGAGGCCCTCGAGCGCCTCGATCGAGATCTGTCCCTGGGCGTCGCTCGGCACCGCCTCGACCACGGCGCCCGTGCGGCGCGCCATCTGGAGCAGAGCGATGTAGTTGCTGGCGTACTCGGCCGCGGAGGTCAGGATCCGGTCCCCGGGTGCGAACCGGAAGGAATAGAAGGCCATGTCCCAGGCGCGCGTGGCGTTCTCGACCACTGCGATCTCATCGCGATGCGCGCCGAGGAGGGCGGCCAGCGAATCGTAGACCCGTTCCAGCGCCGCCTCGGACCGGTCCGCGGCCTCGTAGGCTCCGATCGACGCCTCGAGGTTCAGATGCCCCAGCACGGTGTCGAGGACCGGCTGGGGCGTGAGGGACGCGCCCGCGTTGTTGAAGTGAATCACGTTCGCGCACCCGGGCGTCTCGGCCCGGGCGCGCGCCACGTCGATCGCGGCCGCCCCCACGTCGGCGCTCGCGATCACAAGGGATACGAGAGGCCGGCTTGCAGGGCCAGGAAGTTCGTATCCGGGAATCGGTCGCCGGAGATGTGGTGGTACTTGAGTCCGACACCCCACGCACTTCGTCCGGAAGTGGGCATCGCGATCCCGAATCCGAGATTGAATCCGAAATCGCTCTCGCTGTCAGTGGCCTCGACGGTCGGGGAGACGAGAACGGTTTCGCTCAGGTTATAGAGGCCAAGCCCGCCGCTGATCCAGGGCCGGACGCGTCCGCTGCTCGAGAAGCCGTAGTCGATGTTCGCCGCCACCGGAACGATCGACACGTGGCCGTCCTGCAAATCCTCGCCGAAGCGGTGATACGCGACGCCTCCCGAGAGGACGGTGTTGCGTCCGATTCCGTAGCCCAGGGATGCGCCGAGGCCGAGTCCCGAGTTGACGGCGTTGGAGAAATCGCCGCTCGGGAAGCTGATGCCTCCGTGGAAACGGAGGTAGGTCCGGCCCTCGAACCCATTGCGGGAGTACGTGCGCTCGCGGCGCTCCCGATAGGGCCCGCCCCCGCCCGCCGTTTCGGCCAGGGCGGTCGCGGCCAGTGAAACGAGGATCGCGAGGGAAATCATGCAGGTCCAGATTCCGCGGTTCATGACTCCTCCGTGGATCGAGTTGATTGCGACCCCCCACCAGGAACTTGCAAGTCTAGCATGGAGCGTGGTGTACTCGCTTCAGGACCCCATGAAGGAGGGCCGATGCCCGCGTCCCCCGCACCGGCCGAGCCCACGACCGCCGAGGCTGAGCCGGTTTCTCTGCACCAGGCGTACCGTGTCTGCGAGGACATCGCGCGGACGCATTACGAGAATTTCCCGGTCGCGTCGCGTTTCTTTCCGGCCGACCGAAGAAGCGCCCTGGCCGCGATCTATGCGTTCGCCCGGCAGGCGGACGACGTCGCGGACGCTCCCGCCCCGAGCGCGGACCGTCTTCGCGCGCTCGATGCGATCGAGGGCGCGTTCCTGCGCTCCCTCGACGGGGAGCCGCGCGGGCCGGTGCTCACCGCACTCGCGGACGCGATGGAGCGGCATCGCCTGCCGACGGAGCCCTTCCTCGATCTCCTCGGCGCGTTTCGCCTGGACGCGCGAGACTCGACCTTCCCCGCGTGGGACGACCTGCTTGGGTACTGCCGCGGGTCCGCGAACCCGGTCGGCCGGCTGGTGCTGGCGCTCCATGGCATCGAAGACCCCGAGGCGATCCGCGCCTCCGACGCGGTCTGCACGGCACTTCAGCTCACCAACTTCTGGCAGGACCTGGGATCGGATCTGGGCCGCGGACGCCTGTTCCTGCCGCTCGAGGACCTGGAACGCTTCGGGCTGAGCGCACGCGACCTCACGGATCCATCCTCGCGCCCGGCCCTCACGAAGCTCCTCGCGCACGAGGTTGGCGCGACCCGGGATCTCTTCGCGAGAGGGATCCCGATTCTCGAGCGGACCCCGACGCTGCTCCGGATTCACCTGCGCGCCACGATCGCCGGAGGACGGGCCATCTTGCGCGCCGTCGAGCGCCTGGGCTGGCGCGTGCTCGAGCGGCGGCCCCGCCTCAACGGACCGGCGCGCTTCGGCATCGCCATCCGCGCACTCGCGGGGATCGATGGCTGAGACGCGCGCCCCCTCCCGCGGCACCAACTTCGCCCTCGCGTTCCGCGCGCTCCCGGCCGATCAGCGCGAAGCGATCCGGGCCGTGCACACGTTCAGCCGCGCCGTCGACGACTGCGTGGACGAGTCGCCCGATCCCGGACGCGCGCGCGAGGAGATTCAAATGTGGCGCGGCGAGGTCGCGGCCTGCTACGAGGGAGAGCCCCGGGAGCCGGCCGCTCGCGCGCTTCGCCCGCACCTCCAGCGATTCCGGATCCCGCGCGCCTATCTGGAAGAGCTCCTCACCGGCGTCGAGATGGACCTGACGCACCTGCACTACGGCACCTTCGAGGAGCTCCGGCGATACTGCTACAGGGTGGCCTCGGTCGTGGGGCTGATCTGCCTGCGCATCTTCGGCGACGAGGAGGAGCGCGGCAGAGCCTACGCGGAGAATCTGGGTGTTGCGCTCCAGCTCAC
>DASQAV010000083.1:0-41566 GCA_035635575.1 Candidatus Dormiibacterota bacterium
GTGTGGCTCCATGCCACGCGGCTTCGTGCGGAATACGATACGTACCAGCTCCTCTTTTCCCGGCGCCGCAGCCTCCGCATCACGATCGACTCGCCCGTGGTGCCCCTGGTGCACGACAAGCATGGGAATCTCATCGTGCCCCGCTTCCACGGCTCGAAGCGAAACCCGCTCGACAAGAGCGCCACGCGAATCGAGGTGTCCTTCCAGAACGGGACCCTCTACCTCGACCGGGGAGACGTTCGGTTCGGGAACATCGCGGGGAACGCGCTCGCGACGCTCGAGCCCGACAAGACGACCCTGCGCGTCACCCGGATCTCCGGCAAGAGCCTCATGCCGGACCGTCCGGCGAACATCAAGGCCGAGGGCCTCGCCACGGTGTCGGGCGGCCACATGCGCTTCGATCCGCTCTACGTGGTGCTGGACCATTCGCGGATCCGGTCCGCCATCGACTGGGACCTGGAGCACGCGCGGGTCGTCTCCTCCCGCACCGGAGTGAGCCCTCTCGAGGTGGCGGAAGTGATGCGGCTCCTGGATCTCTCGCCGCCGGCCCAGGGGATTCTCTACGGCGAAGTGCAGTTCGCGGGCGATCCCAGCTCCGGAAACGCGGTGGCGCGGCTCTCGGGGACCCTTCAGGGAGAGCAGGTGGACACGCTCTTCGTCCGCGCCACGCTGGTTCCCGGCGCCATCCACGTGGATGACGGCAGGATGCGCGTGCGCGAGACGGAGGTGCAGGGACGCGCGGTGTTCGAGACCCACCGGGGCATGCTGACCGCGGAGGCAAAGCTCAAGAACGTGAATCCGGCGCAGATTCCGTGGTGGCGCGTGCCGGCCAGCACGCCGCACGGGAGCCTCGCCGGGACCGCGCGTATCCGCGCGGTTCGCGCAAAGCCGTACCCGGTCGCCGACGTCTCGATGGATCTCGAGCGCGGCAACCTCGGGCGGCTCCTCATCGAGCGCGGGTTCGTGCACACGCGGCTGGGCCAGCGCGGGGACCTGAGCGTGGACACCGCATGGGTGGACACACCGGGCGCCCGCCTGGTCGCGTCCGGCACGGTGTCGCCGGACACCCTGATCGCCTTCTCCTACGAGGCGCAGGTGCGGGATCTGGGCGCGATGAGCGGGCTTCTCAAACCGGTCTCCCTCAAATCGGGGAAGGGCCGGATTGCGGGTACGCTGCGCGGACGATCCTCGGCGCCCGACTTCCAGCTCCAGGGAACCTTGACGTCGGGAGCGTTCACGAACGGCATGTCCTTCGATTCGCTCCGCATCTCCTCGCGCGGCAAGGTGACCTCTCCGCCGGCTGCGACTGCGGACGTGACGATGACAGGGCTTCGCGCTGGAGAGCGTCCCCTGGGTGACGTGGTCTCCACGCTCACGATCACGGACAGGATCGCCGTCGACCGCTACCGGGAAACGCTCGGGGACACCACGCTCACGCTGCACGGCGATGTTCGATTCCGCGGCGAGACCGCGACCGCCACCCTCGACTCGCTCACGTTCTCGGTCGGGGAGCGCGCCTGGCGAAACGTTCAGCCGGTCCAGGCGTCGCTGGACGGACATCGGCTCACGGTGTCCAGCCTGGCGCTCGCCATGGGCCAGGGAAACGCTCGCATGACAGGAACCCTCGATCTCCAGACGAATCGGGCCCAAGCCCACGCGATCCTCCAGACCGTGGATCTGAACCAGGCCATCGGCCCTCCCGATTCTCCGGACGCTCCGCACGGGATCGCGGACGGAGACCTGCTCCTGGACGGACCGCTCTCGGATCCGGACGTCCAGGCGAATTTCCGCGTGACGCACCCGCGCCTTGGAGAGGTGGAGGGAGATTCCCTAGTAGTTGCCGCCGGCTACGTCCCGGGCTCCCTCTCCCTCTCCAACGTCCGGTGGGTCCGCGGATCGGGCTCGGCCATGCTGGCAGGGACCGCTCGCCCGCGAATGACACTCCAAGAGTGGATGCGCGATCTCGGCCGGAAGGAACACTCCTGGGCGTCACGGGTCGATCTCAGTCTTCTGCTCGACATGAAATCCTTCGACCTGAGTGCCCTAGCCCCGATCGATACCAGCCTGAGCTCCCTTCGCGGCCTGGCCACCGGAGAGATCCGTGTCAGCGGCACGGCCGGAGCGCCCGTCCTGGGCATGCACGCGACCGCGTCCTCCTTCTCCTATCACGGTGTCGAGTCGGCCTCCGCGGAGCTGGTGGGGCGCTACGCCTCGCAGAAGCTCACGCTGGAGAAGCTCGACTTCGCGCGCGACGGCGCGACCACGCACGTCGAGGGAACGCTGCCGATCGATCTGTCGCTCTACGGCCAGCGCCGCATCCTGAGCGACTCGCCGGTGGCGATGAAGCTCCGGATGGTGGATGCGGACTTCGGCGTGGCCGCCCTCTTCGTTCCCGAGGTCGCGGCGAGCGCGGGGAAGCTCAACGTCACCGCGGATCTCACCGGCACACCGGCGCGGCCGGTGGTGACCGGCTCCCTTCACCTCAAGGACGGCATTCTGAGAGTCGCGGGGCGGGACGAGGTGCTGGAGGGGCTCGTGGTGAGCGCGTCCTTCGACGAGCACCGGATCAACGTGACGCAGATCGACGCTCGCGAAGGAAAGCGGGGCCGCCTGACCGGGAGCGGATGGTGGCAATCGGCGGACAGGAAACGGTACGGAGATTACGAATTTCGCCTCCACGCGGTGGAGTTCACGGTCACGGATCGGGAGACCTACAGTTTCCGCTTCAACGGCGACTTCAAGGTCCAGGACGCGGTCCATCCGAATACGGGCGAGACCTATCGGATCACGAGCGTCACGCCCGTGGCCCTCCTGCGCGGCGAGCTCACGATGGACCTGAGCCGGCCGCGCGAGGACTCCGAGACGCTCGTTCCGTTCCTCTACGAGATCGCGGTCGATGTGCCTCGAAACCTCTGGTACCGGAACCTGGATACCGAGGTGGAGCTCCGGAACGGCCAGCTCACGCTGCGGAACGAAGGGTTCCGGGACCTCATCCTGGGATCGCTGGAGGTACAGGGGAAGTTCTACATGTACTCGAGCGAATTCCGGATCATCGACGGCACGATCAGCTTCACCAGCCTGGATCGCATCGATCCGGACATCCAGATCGAGGCCCAGACCATGGTCCGCGGAGTCCAGAACCGCCTGACGAGCGCGGGCACGAGAACCGATGAGTGGCCCATCTACATGACCCTTTCGGGGAAGTCGAGCCAGCTCAAGGTGCATCTGCACGACGACGCTCAGGACAACGAAGCCTACTTATGGAAGATCCTCACCATCGGCCAGTTCACGACTGCCGGGCTCGATTTCGCGTCTCCCACCGAGGCGAGCCCTGACGCCACCCTTCCGGTGCGGAACTATCTCTTCCGGAACGCCGAGCGCATGCTCTCGGATGTCGGCTTCATCGACACGATCGATCTGCAGTCGGGCACGGCCAGCGGCAAGAACCCTTCCGGACAGACCATCGGCGCGATCGGCGTCGGAAGGTACGTGACACCGGAGCTTTATGTTAAGTATTCTCGCAACTTCTCCGGAACGGCAGAGCAGGCCCAGAGCTTCAGCGCGGAGTACCGTATGACGCGGCACCTGCTCCTGCGAGGCGAGCAAGTACGTCCTGGTCCGGGGAGCATGCTCAGCCTGGAACAGAGGAACAAGCAGCAGTACAACCTCGATCTCAAGGTGAGGCTCGAGTACTAGGAGAACCGTGGACCTGAACTCCGTGCAGCGTCAGGCGGTGGAGCACCCCGGCGGACCCCTCCTGATCCTGGCCGGAGCGGGCAGCGGGAAGACGCGCGTCCTCACCGGCCGCATCGCGCATCTGGTGCGCGAGCGCGGGATCCCCCAGGGCTCCATCCTCGCCTTCACCTTCACCAACAAGGCCGCCCGCGAGATGCGTGCGCGTGCCCAGGCGCTCCTGGGACGCGAGGACCTGGGCGTCTGGCTCGGGACCTTCCACGCCACCTGTGTTCGGATCTTGAGGCGCCACGCGGAGCTCCTCGGCTACCCGAAGAACTTCGTGATCTACGACACGGACGATCAGCGCTCCATCCTGCGCGAGCTCCTGAAAGGAGTGGGGCCGCAGGACGAGAGCCTGACCCCAGCCTCGGCGGGATCCAGGATCTCCAAGCTCAAGAACGAGGGCATCGGCCCGGAGGAGTATCAGAAGACCGCGTTCACCACCGTCGACCGGAGGCTGGTCCAGGTCTACGAGGGGTACCAGAAGGCCCTGCGCGCGCGCGGCGCGATGGATTTCGACGATCTGCTCGGGCACACCGTGCGCCTGTTCGACCTGGATGAAGAGATCCACCGCGCGTACGCCACGCGTTTCCTGCATGTGCTGGTGGACGAGTACCAGGACACGAACGGGATCCAGTTTCGCCTCATCGAGAGCCTCTCGAGGACGCACCGGAACCTCACCGTGGTAGGGGACGACGATCAGTCCATCTACGGCTGGCGCGGCGCCGACGTGGGGAACATCCTCTCCTTCGAGAAATCCTTCCCCGAGGCGACCGTGCTGCGCCTGACCCAGAACTACCGCTCGACCCAGACGATCCTTCGCGCCGCGAACGGGGTCGTGAAGAACAACACGGCGCGCAAGGAGAAGGAGCTCTGGACCGAGAACCCGGTCGGGGAGCGGATCCGGGTCCACCTCGCCGAGGACGAGGAAGCCGAGGGGGAGCGCATGGTGTCGCTGCTCCTCGAGACGCGAAGGGTCGAGGACCGCCGGAATAGCGACTTCGTCGTGCTCTACCGCACGAACGCGCAATCGCGGGCGGTGGAGAACGCGCTCCGGCGCTCGGGAATTCCGTACCAGCTGACGGGAGGGATCTCCTTCTACGAGCGCCGCGAGGTGAAGGACGTGATGGCCTATGCGCGGGCCCTGATCCAGCCCAAGGACTCCGTGGCCTGGTATCGAATCCTGAACGTGCCGCCGCGCGGCATCGGACGCACGACGCTGGACCGGCTCCAGAGCTTCGCGGAAACGCGCGAGCTCACGGTGCCCGAGGCGCTGGAGCATCCGGAGCTGGGCGGCGCCATTGCGGGGCCGGGCGCCCGGAAGCTCCTTGAGTTCGCGCACCTCTTCGCGTCCCTTCGCCCGCTGACCGAGCTTTCCCCGCCGGCGTTCCTCACCGAGCTGATCGCGAAGATCCGCTACCGGGAGTACCTCATCGAGGAGAACCCCGCCGAGTCGGCCGAGAGGATCGAGAACGTAGACGAGCTGATCGCGGGCGCGGAAGCCTACCTGCGCCGGGCGGAGGACCCCACGGTCGAGGGATTCCTGGCGGAGGTCGCGCTCCTGACCGACGTGGATCTCTGGAACGACGAGGACGACACGGTGAACCTCATGACCATCCACTCGGCCAAGGGGCTCGAGTTTCCGTACGTCTTCGTGGTCGGACTGGAGGAAGGGCTCCTGCCGCATTCCTCCTCCATGAACGATCCGGCGCAGCTCGAGGAGGAGCGCCGGCTCTTCTACGTGGCGCTGACCCGGGCGCAGCAGCGCGTGCATCTCTTCCACGCTTCCTACCGCCGCACCTGGAATGCCGCGGGGGGAGGAAGCTCGCGGTTCCTCCACGAGATTCCCGAGGACTGTCTGGAGTGGGATGGCCAGCCCTGGCAAGCGCCCAAGCCCGTGTCGAGGAAATGGCGCGGCGGGGACGAGGAGAAAGGCCGGGCGCCGCGCGGCGGTAGACCAAGCCCCATCGGCGTCCGCGTCACGCATCCGCAGTTCGGGGAGGGCGTGGTCGTTGCCTGCGAGGGACACGGCGAGCGCGCGAAGCTCACGGTGGATTTCCGGCGGGCCGGGACGAAGAAGATCCTGGCCGCCTTTGCGGAGCTGAGCCATGCCGATTGACGCGAAGGTGGTGCACCAGGTCGCCACGCTGGCGCGACTGCATGTAGATCCATCCGAAGAGCCCCGGCTCGTGAAGGAGCTGACGGCGATCCTCTCCTACGTGGAGCAGCTCCAGGCGCTGGACGTGAGCGGCATCGAGCCGACGAGCCAGGTCGGCGAGGGAGCGAAGGCGCCGCTGCGCGAGGATCAGGTGAAGCCTTGCGACGTGCGCGACGAGGCGCTGGCGCAGGCGCCCGACCGGGACGGGGACTACTTCCGGGTGCCGCAAGTCGTATGAGCCGGAAGCCGGACGTGCTGGAAACCGCGGAGTCGATCGGACACGCGGTGCGGAAGCGCGAGCGGAGCGCCGTCGAGGTGGCGCGTGTCTTCGTCGAGCGCGCCGAGCGGAGCGCGCCGCGTCTCCAGACCTATCTCCACCGCGACGCCGAGCGCACGCTCGCGATGGCGGCCGACGTGGACCGCCGGGTCCAGGCCGGGGAGACGCTCTCCCCGCTGGCGGGCGTGCCGATCGCCTTGAAAGACAACCTCTGCACGCACGGCGTCCCCACCACGTGTGGGTCCCGCATTCTGGAAGGGTACCTTCCTCCCTACGACGCGCACGTCGTGGAGCGTCTGCGCGCCGCGGGCGCGGTGTTCACGGGGAAAACCAACTGCGACGAGTTCGCGATGGGCTCCTCCACCGAGAACTCCGCCTATTTCCCGACGCGGAATCCCTGGGACCTGGAACGGGTCCCCGGGGGCTCGAGCGGCGGATCCGCGGCCACGGTGGCGGCGCTCGAGGCATCGCTCTCTTTGGGGTCGGACACGGGCGGCTCCGTGCGCCAGCCCGCCGCCTTCTGCGGCGTCCTCGGCCTGAAGCCCACGTACGGGGCGGTCTCGCGCTACGGTCTCGTGGCCTTCGCCTCCTCGCTGGATCAGATCGGCCCCTTTGCGAGGACGGCCCGGGACGTGGCACTCCTCTTCAACGAGATCTGCGGCCGCGACGAGCGCGACATGACGAGCCGTGCCGAGGCAAAGCCCATCGATCTCGAGGGGCTGGAGCGCGGCGTGAAGGGAATGAAGATCGGCATCCCGCGCGATCTCCTCTCGGATGGGGTGGATCCCGAAATCTCGGCCTCGCTGGACCGCGTCACGAAGACGCTCCGTGAGGAGGGCGCCGTGGTGATCGACGTCACGCTGCCTCATGCGCGCTACTCCATCGCCACCTATTACCTCATCGCTCCCGCGGAGGCGTCCAGCAATCTCGCCCGTTACGATGGCGTGCGCTACGGCTTCCGCGCGAAGAGCGAGGATCTCCAGACCATGTACGCCTCGACGCGCGGGAAGGGCTTCGGCCGTGAGGTGAGACGCCGGATCCTGCTCGGGACGTACGCGCTCTCGGCGGGTTACTACGATGCCTATTATCTCCGCGCGATGAAGGTGCGCACGCTGGTGCGGCGCGACTTCGATCAGGCGCTCCAGCTTACGGACGCAATCCTCCTGCCCACGACCCCCACCCCTCCCTTCAAGCTCGGGGAGAAAGTGGATGATCCCCTGGCGATGTACCTGAACGACATCTTCTCGATCCCCGCCTCGCTGGCCGGGGCGCCGGCTCTGTCCTTTCCCTCGGGCAAGACGCGCTCGGGTCTCCCGATCGGGCTCCAGCTCGTGGGGAAGCCGTTCGAGGAAGGGACGCTGCTCCGGGTAGCGAGAACCTGGGAGAAGAAAAGCGGGGACCCGCTGGGCGTCCCCCCCATCGTGAACGGCGGAGGCCGGGCGTGAGCGCGACGAGGCCCGCTCCGGAATCTCCTTCGAAGGCGGAGGCGGCCCCGGCTGCCGGGCGCTACGAGACGGTCGTCGGGCTGGAGGTCCACGCGCAGCTCAAGACCGCCTCGAAGATCTTCTGTTCTTGCTCCACGAAATTCGGGGCGCGGCCGAACACGCAGGTCTGTCCCGTCTGCCTGGGACTCCCCGGCGTGCTCCCGGTCCTGAACGAGCGGGCGGTGCGATTCGCGGTCATGACGGGAATCGCGGTCGGAGGCACGATCGCCACGCGCAGCGTCTTCGCGCGAAAGAACTACTTCTATCCCGACCTTCCCAAGGGATACCAGATCTCGCAGTACGACCGCCCGCTCAGCTCGGGCGGCCAGGTCGAGATCCAGGTCGGGGGAGCCTGGAAGCGGATCGGGCTGGTGCGGATCCACCTCGAGGAGGACGCCGGGAAGTCGCTCCATCCGGAGGGCCGCCAGGGAGTGAACACGACGCTCGTGGATCTGAACCGGAGCGGCGTGCCGCTCATCGAGATCGTGTCGGAGCCCGAGATCCGGAGCGGCAACGAGGCCTACGACTATCTCATTCGACTGAAGCAGATCCTCGTGTATCTGGACGTCTGCGACGGGAACATGGAGGAGGGCAGCCTCCGGTGCGACGCGAACGTTTCCGTCCGCCCGCGCGGGCAGACCGCGTTCGGCACGAAGACCGAGATCAAGAACATGAACTCGTTCCGGAACGTGGAGCGCGCGATCGCCTTCGAGACGGAACGGCAGATCGCCCTTCTGGAATCGGGCGGCCGCGTGGTCCAGGAGACGCTCCTCTGGAACGCCGACAAAGGCAAGGCGGAGCCGATGCGAAGCAAGGAGGAAGCCCACGACTATCGCTATTTCCCCGAGCCCGACCTCCTGCCGCTGGATCTCGAGCCCCGCTGGATCGAATCGGTCCGCAAGGATCTGCCCGAGCTTCCCTACCAGGTCAGGGAGCGGCTCACGCGCGACTTCGGCATCCCGGAATACGACGCGGAAGTCCTCACCGAGACGCGCGCCCTGGCTTCCTATTACGAGGAGGTCGCCCGGCGCTCCGGCAGCGCGAAGCTCGCCTCGAACTGGATCATGACCGAGGTGAACGGGATCCGGAACAAGCAGGGGCAGTCGATCGAGGAATTTCCGATCCGCCCGGACCGCCTGGGAATGCTCGTGAAGATGATCGCCGAGGAGAAGATCTCCGGAAAGATCGGAAAGCAGCTCTTCGAGATGATGCTGACGCGTCCCGAGGACCCGGAGGCGCTGGTGAAGAGCCAGGGCCTCCTCCCGATCGACGACGAAGCCTCGCTCCGGGCGCTGGCGCGCGAGGTGATCGCGGCGAATCCCGGTCCCGCCGCGGAAGTGCGCGCGGGGAAGGAGCGCACCTTCGCGTTCCTGGTCGGCCAGGCGATGAAGCAATCGCGGGGGCGCGCGCACCCGGAGAAGATCCAGGCCGCGCTCAAGAAGGAGCTCGAGGCAACGTGACCGCGCACCCCCGGGTGCTCGTGGTGGGAAGCGGCGGAAGGGAACACGCGCTCGTGTGCGCGCTCCACGATTCTCCGGAGCACCCCGCGATCTTCGCCGCTCCGGGAAATCCCGGCATGGAGCCGGAAGCGACCCTGGTTCCGATCCGCGCCACGGACCTCCCATCGCTCTGCGCCTGGGTCGACCGCGAGAAGCCGGATCTGGTCGTCATCGGACCGGACGCGTCGATCGCCGCGGGATTGGCCGACGAGCTCCAGAAGCGCTCCATTCCCGTGCTCGGGCCGGTGCGCGCCGCGGGCCGGCTGGAATCGAGCAAGAGCTTCGCCAAGCAGATGATGCAGGAGCTGAAGCTTCCCACCGCGCCGTATCGTCTCGCGCACAGCGCCTCGGAGGCCAAGCGAATCCTCGCGGGCGCGACCTACCCGATCGTGCTCAAGGCGGACGGGCTGGCGGCCGGCAAGGGCGTGGTGGTCGCGGAAACCGAGCGCGAGGCGATGGACGTCATCGCGTCCTGGATGGAGCGTGGGGAGCTGGGAGAATCGGGGAGGACGCTCGTGGTGGAGGAATTCCTCCGCGGGGAGGAGGCCTCGCTCCTGGTCCTCACCGATGGGGAGCGCTGGATGCTCTTCCCGGCGGCGCGCGACCACAAGCGCGCCTACGACGGAGACAAGGGGCCGAACACGGGCGGGATGGGAGCCTGTGCGCCCGCGCTCGAGCCCCATCCCGAGGACGCGCTCGCGATCGCGCGCCGGATCGTGGATCCGATTCTCGGAGCGCTGCGGGAACAGGGCACCCCCTACCGCGGCGTTCTCTACCTCGGTCTCATGCTGACCCCTTCGGGCCCGATGGTGCTGGAGATCAACGCGCGCTTCGGCGATCCCGAGGCGCAGGTGGTGCTGCCGCTCCTCGACGAGGACGTGCTGCCGCTCTTCCTGGCCGCCGCGAAGGGCTCCCTCCCCGCCGAGCGGCACGGATCCTTCCTCCGCCACGCGGGCGCGGCGGTGTGCGTGGTGCTGGCGGCCGCCGGGTACCCCAAGGAGCCGCGCACGGGGCAATCGATCGAGGGGCTGAGTCACACGCGGCCCCACGGCATCCGTTTCTATTGCGCGGGCGTGGACCGGCACGCCGGGCGATTGGTGACGAGCGGGGGCCGTGTGGTCGGAGTGACCGCGCGGGCGGAGACGCTGAAGCGGGCGCGGGAGGCGGCGTACGAAGCGGTTTCCTGGATCCGATTCGACGGGATGCACTATCGGCGCGACATCGCGTCGGCACTTCAAACGGGGAGATCCGGCCCATGAGCGAAAAGGCTCGCGTCTTGATCCTGTTCGGCAGCGACTCCGACCGCGCGGTGATGGAGGAGGCGGCCAAGGTGCTCGAGAGCTTTGGCGTGGGCTCCCGGCTGGAGACGGCGTCGGCGCATCGGAGCCCGGATCGCGTGCGCGAGCTCGTGCTGGAGGCGAAGGGGCTGGGAGTGCAGGTGTTCATCGCGGGCGCCGGCATGGCGAACCACCTCGCGGGCGCGGTGGCGGCGCACACGACCCTTCCGGTGATCGGCGTGCCTCTCGGCGGGTCTCCGCTCCAGGGAGTGGATGCGCTCTATTCCACCGTGCAGATGCCGGCCGGCGTGCCGGTCGCGACGGTGGCGATCGGATCGGCGGGCGCCAAGAACGCCGCGGTGCTCGCGGTCCAGATGCTCGCGCTCGCGGACCGGGCGCTGGCGCTGAAGCTCGAGGATCTGAAGCAGCGCCTCGCTCGCGGCGAGCGCCTGTGAGTCGGGAGCTTTCGATGGAGCGTCTGGTACTCGACCCCGGTGGGAAGTGGCAGGACGTCGCCAGGCGCGCGGCCGTGGTGCTCCGCGCCGGCGGGGTCGCGCTGCTTCCCGCCGAGGGCGTCTACGGGCTCCACGCCCTCTCGGAGAATCCGGTCGCGGTCGAGCGGCTCCTCGCGCTGAAGCCGCGGGAGGAGAAGAAGGGGTTCATCGGCCTGATCGCGGACCCGGAGGAGCTTCCGCGGTGGACCGAGCCGAATGCCCGGGCACTCTCCCTTGCGAAGAGTCACTGGCCCGGTGCGTTGACGCTGGTGCTCCGGGCCGGGCCGTCGGTTCCCGCCGCCTTGCGAAACCCGGATGGAACCATCGCGCTCCGCTGTCCCGGGAGTGCCTTCCTTCTCGCGACCGTGGCGGGAGCGGGTGGAATCGTGCTCAGCACCTCCGCGAACCGGCCGGGGGAGCAGGCGATGGTCGTGCCGGTGGGATCTCTGGTGGAGCGGGCGGACCTGGTCGTGGATGGAGGAACGCTCTCGGGAACGCCTTCGACCGTGGTCTCCGTCGTGGGCGATCGCGTGCACGTGCTCCGTCCGGGCGCGATTCCGATCGTGAATTCCTGAGCGGAAGGCGCACTTGACGCTACGCGCCCCGGCTCCTAGACTCGATCATCCGAAAGGTCCTCATCCCATTCCGCCTGAAGTGGAGCCCATGTATCAAATACTCCTGATCTGCACGGGCAACACCTGCCGGAGTCCCATGGCCGAGGCAATATTACGTTCGCTCCTCCCCGAGGACCTGGCCCAGGTCGCGCGCGTCAGCTCCGCGGGGACGGGCGCCTCGGACGGCCTTCCCGCGACGCCGCTCGCGATCCAGGTGTCCGCGGACTCCAAGGTCGCTCTCGAGGGGCATCGCTCGAGGGTCCTGACGCCGGCCACGCTGCGGGCGTCGGATCTCATCCTGGCCATGGAGCCGCATCACATCGAATACGCGCGGGGGCTCGCCCCCGAGGTTTCGAGCCGCATCCATCTCATCACCGAAAAGGGCGCGGCGGGCGCCAAGGCTCAGGACGGAGTGGTCGATCCGATGGGCGGCACCGCCGAGCAGTACCGGGACACCTTTCATCGGATCCGGAGCCACCTCCTCGGGTGGATCCCCGTGATCCGGGAATCGGTCGAGCGTCGCGAAGGCGTGCGCCGGTCGAGCGAATCATGAAACCAACACGCCGGAAGGAGGAGGGCATGGCGCGTGAGTCGAGCGGCCTGATCTGGATGAATGGAACGTTCGTCCCCTACGAAGACGCGAAGATCCACGTCCTCTCGCACGTGGTGCACTACGGATCGAGCGTGTTCGAAGGCATTCGGGCTTACGCCACACCGGCCGGCACGGCGATCTTCCGCCTGGACCGGCACGTGCAGCGCATGCTCGATTCCTGCAAGATCGCCCGGATCACGTGTCCGTACGGGTACGACGATCTGATGGAAGCCATTCGCGAGACGGTGCGGAAGAACGGCGGCGCGGCCTGCTACATCCGGCCGGTCGTGTATCGCGGCTTCAAGAGCCTGGGCGTGAACCCGACCGGCGTTCCGATCGACGTCGCGATCGCCACCCTGAACTGGGGCAAGTACCTCGGCAAGGACGCGCTGGATCACGGCATCTCGGTGCGCGTCGCCTCCTGGAATCGCCAAGCCCCGAACACCTTTCCCGCGATGGCGAAGACCGGCGCCAATTACCTCAACAGCCAGCTCATCAAGCTCGAGGCGGTGGCGGACGGCTATGAAGAGGGCATCGCCCTAGACGTTTTCGGCTACGTGGCCGAAGGAAGCGGCGAGAACATCTTCCTCGTGCGCGGGGAAACCCTCTACACGCCGACCATCGCGAGCGCGATCCTTCCCGGCGTCACGCGCGACTGCATCCTGACGCTCGGGCGCGAGCTGGGGCTCGAGGTGCGCGAGGAGCAGATCCCGCGCGAGCTGCTCTACATCTCCGACGAGCTCTTCTTCACGGGGACGGCGGCCGAGATCACACCCATCACGCAGGTGGACCGGATCCCGATCGGCACGGGCGCCGTGGGCCCGGTGACGCGCAAGCTGCAGAAGGCGTTCTTCGACATCATCGAGGGCCGCGCGCGCGACACCCACCGGTGGCTCTTCCCGGTGGAAGCGCGGGGAAAAGTCCAGCGCGCCGCGAAGAAGGCACGGTAGGGAAGGTTCCTCCATGACCGCCAAGTCCGGCGCGGCCGCCGTGAACCCGCGCGAAGCCTCCCTGCGATCCGTCGATCCGGAGATCGATCGCGCGATCCGATCGGAGATCGGACGCCAGCAGGAGACGCTGGAGCTGATCGCCTCGGAGAATTTCGTGAGCGAGGCGGTGCTCGAAGCCATGGGCTCGCCGCTCACCAACAAGTACGCCGAGGGATATCCCGGCAAGCGCTACTACGGCGGCTGCGAGTTCGTGGACCAGGCGGAGTCGCTGGCGATCGAGCGCGTGAAGGCGCTTTTTTCCGCGGAGCACGCCAACGTCCAGCCCCACGCCGGGGCGCAGGCGAATCTCGCCGCGTACCTGGCGCTCATGCCTCCGGGCTCCACGCTCCTCGGGATGGCGCTCGCGCACGGCGGCCACCTCACGCACGGCCACAAGGTCTCCTTCTCGGGCATCCTCTTCAAGGCGGTCCAGTACGGTCTCTCCCCGGAGACCGGCCTCCTCGACTACGACCAGGTGCTGACGCTCGCGCGGGAGCACCGGCCCCAAGTGATCGTCGCGGGGGCTTCCGCGTATCCGCGCTTCTTCGACTTCCAGCGGTTCCGCTCGATCGCGGACGAGGTGGGCGCCAAGTTCGTCTTCGACATGGCCCACGTGGCGGGCCTGGTCGCTGGCGGCGCGCACCCCAACCCGACGCCCTTGGCGCACGTGGTCACGTCCACCGCGCACAAGACGCTGCGCGGCCCCCGGAGCGGATTCATTCTCTGCAAGAACGAATTCGCCAAGGCGATTGATAAATCGGTGTTTCCGGGGATGCAGGGAGGTCCCTTGATGCACGTGATCGCGGCCAAGGCGGTATGTTTCAAGGAGGCCGCGTCCCCCGAGTTCAAGGTGTACGCCCGGCAGGTGGTGGCGAACGCGAAGGCGCTCGCGGAGGGCCTGATGAAGCGAGGCTACAAGCTGGTCACCGGCGGAACCGACAACCATCTGATGCTGGTGGACCTGCGCGACGCCGGCTTCTCGGGCGCGGACGCGGAGAACGCCCTTCACGCGGCCGGGATCACCGTGAACAAGAACGCCGTTCCGAACGATCCGCGGCCCCCCGCCGTCACGAGCGGCATCCGGATCGGATCGGCCGCGGTGACGACGCGAGGGATGGGGGAGCCGGAGTTCCACCGGCTCGCCGGATGGATCGACGATGCCCTCGAGCACCGGGACGAAGCCGCCTCCTTGAAGAAGATCCGCGGGCAGGTGGAAGAGCTCTGCCGCGCGTTTCCGCTCTACACGAATCGGACCCTGTAACTCCCGCTCCGCTCATCCGATGACACAGCTCACGATCGAGGAACGCAACGCCAAGGTGCGCGACGAGAGCGCCTTCGTGGAGCCGCTTCTCAAATCCATAGAGTCGGTCATCGTGGGCCAGCGCGAGATGATCCGGCGGATCCTCATCGGACTGCTGGCCGACGGGCACCTTCTCCTCGAGGGGGTCCCGGGTCTCGCCAAGACCCTCGCGGTGAAGACGGTCGCGCAGGCGATCCATGCGACCTTCCATCGGATCCAGTTCACCCCCGACCTTCTCCCCGCGGACCTGACCGGGACCTTGATCTTCGATCCCACGAAGGGGGCCTTCGCGCCCAAGTTCGGGCCCATCTTCACGCAGATCCTGCTCGCCGACGAGATCAACCGCGCGCCCGCGAAGGTGCAGAGCGCGCTCCTCGAAGCGATGCAGGAGCGGCAGGTGACGATCGGGGACAAGTCCTATCCACTGGATGATCTCTTCTGGGTTCTCGCCACGCAGAATCCCATTGAGCAGGAGGGAACCTATCCCTTGCCGGAAGCTCAGATGGACCGCTTCCTCCTCAAGATCCGCGTGAGCTACCCCAGCCCCGAGGAAGAGGGCCTCATCCTGGACCGCATGGGAGGCGAGCCGCCCCCTTTGCCCAAGCCCGTGCTGCAGGCGGACGCCATCTTGAAATCGCGGCATTCCGTGAACGCGATCTACGTGGACGAGCGAATCCGGAAATACATCGTGGATCTGGTGCACGCCACGCGCGAGCCGGAGCGGTTCGGCCTGGATCTGCGCCCGCTGATCCAGTACGGAGCATCGCCGCGCGGGACGCTGGGGCTGGCGCGCGGCGCCCGCGCGCTCGCATTCCTCGAAGGGCGCGCTTACGTGACGCCCGACGACGTGAAGACGATCGCCCCGGACGTGCTCCGCCACCGCGTTCTTCTCACCTACGAGGCCGAAGCCGAGGGGGTCCCGGTGGACGAAGTCGTTCGCCGGATCCTCGCCCGCGTCGAGGTCCCGTGATCACCCCCGAGCTCCTGGCCCAGGTTCGGCGGCTGACGATCCGGAGCCGCCGGGCGGTGGAGGAGGTCTTCTCGGGCGCGTATCGAAGTGCCTTTCGGGGAACCGGTCTCGAGTTCTCCGAGGTGCGCGAGTACGTGCCGGGGGACGACGTCCGCTCCATCGACTGGAACGTCACCGCGCGCCACGGCCATCCCTTCGTGAAGCGCTTCGAGGAAGAGCGCGAGCTCACGGTCGTGGTGGCCCTGGATCTCTCGGGCTCGCTCCGGTTCGGCAGCCGCTCGAGGGCGAAGCGCGAGGCCGCCGCGGAAGCGGGGGCGCTGGTCGCGCTGGCAGCGAGCCGGAACCGGGATCGCGTGGGCCTTCTCCTCTTCACCGACCGGATCGAGCTCTATCTCCCGCCCTCGAAGAGCCGCGCCCGGTCGCTCCGGATCGTCCGGGAGCTGGTGGCGTTCGAGCCGAAGGGAACGGGGACCGGTCTCGGGCCGGCGCTCGCCTTTCTCGGCCGCGTGCTCCGACGCCGTGCCGTGGTGTTCCTCGTCTCCGACTGGTTCGCCGATTCCTTCGACAAGGAGCTCCAGCTCCTGGCGCGCCGCCACGAGATCGTGACGGTGGAGGTGGAGGACCCGCTCGAGGAATCCATTCCGGACGGGGGTCTCCTCCTTGCGCGTGATCTGGAGACCGGTGCCGTTCGCATGGTGGACTTCGGCGTCGCGTCGGCACGAAGGGAATGGCGGAGCCACCGCGCGCGGCGGCTCAAGGCGCTCCGCGACTCCCTTCTCCTCGCGCGCGCCGACCGTATCCGCGTGAGGACCGACGCTCCCGTCGCTCCCGAGCTGGTCCGGCACTTCGAGCAACGCGCCTACCGGCGCTGAGTCCGTGTCTCCCACGGATCGTTTCGTCCCAACCCGAGCCTCCCTCGTAGTCCTTGTCGCGATCGTCGCCCTGGCCGGCTGTGCGCGCTCCGGGGCGCCGCGGCGGGTCGTCGAGCGCGCGGAGACCCTGGGCAAGACCCATGTCCGGTTCCGAAGCGAGCTCCATCCCGCGCGCGCCACCCTGGGAGACCGCGTGACGTGGCGGCTCACGGCGTCGATCGAGGCTGGAACCGGGGCCAAGCCCGAGACGCTCCTCCTCGATGCGTCGCCTCCTTCCATGGAGCTGGAAGCGATGAGGCCCCCGACCGAGCGGAGCGGGCCGCAAGGACTGGTGTGGTCCCGCGAGCTCCTGCTGCGCGGATTCGACCTCGGCCCGATCGAGCTTCCGGCCGCGGCGCTCCCCGTCTCCGCGGCCGGGAAGACCGACACGCTGGAGTTTCCGCGCGACACGCTCTTCGTGGATTCGCTCACGCAGGCAACGAACGGCGCGCTCCGCCCGGACCGGGGTCCCATCACGCCGCCCCTGCGCCCGCTGGACTACGCCGTCCTGGCCATCGCGGCGCTCGTCGCGATCGCGGCGGTGGTGCTTCTCATCCGGTGGATCCGCGGCCGCGGGAAGCGCAAGGCGCGGGAGACCCGGGCGCCCGCGCCCGAGCCGCCCGAGACGAGATTCCTCGAGGCACTCGAGGAGCTCGAGGGAGAGCTGGGCAAGGTTACGCGCGACGTCTTCTACGACCGCCTGTCGCAGGCGCTGCGCGTCTACGTTCAATCGGTCACCGGAATCCCGGCGCCCGACCTGACCACCACGGAGCTGGAGCGGGAGCTTCAGCGCGATGCGCGCGTCCGTGCGGAGGGCAGGGAGGCGGTTCTCACCACGCTCCGGCGCTCCGATCTCGCCAAGTTTGGCAGATTCGAGGATGCGGAATCCGAGGCGAAATCGATCCTCCGCCAGGCGCGCTCGGTCTCCGCGAGGCTCCTCTAGATGCGGTTCGCCGAGCCCGGGTACCTGCTCCTCTTCATCCCGTTCCTGGCGGCGCTCTGGCTCGCGCGTCGGCGACCCACGATGCGCGACCCCGAGCTCGGCTTCTCGAGCCTCAGCGCGCTGCCTCCCACCGCCGGGATTCGCGCCCGGGGCGCCGGCATCCTGCCCGCGCTCCGTCCGCTGGCGATCGCGCTCGTGCTCCTGGCCGCGGCGCGGCCGCAGGGAGGCCGCGAGGTGCGCGAGGTGGTGAGCGAGGGAATCAACATCATGCTCGCGATCGACCTCTCCGGGAGCATGCGCTCGGAGGATTTCCGCCCCAAGAACCGGCTCTACGTCGCGAAAGAGGTGGCGAAGGAATTCGTGCGCGGACGCCAGCAAGACAGGATCGGCCTCGTGGCGTTCGCGGGGGAGAGCGAGCTCATCTCGCCCCTGACGCTCGACTACGAGGGGCTGGCGTCGCTCATCGACGGTCTGGACTTCGGCCAGCTCCCCGACGGGACCGCGGTGGGCGCCGCCATCGCGCAATCCGCGGAACGGCTCAGCAAGGCGCCCGGCAAGAGCCGCGTGCTGATCCTGCTCACCGATGGAATCAACAACGCGGGCGCGGTGGATCCGATCACCGCCGCCAAGCTCGCGAAAGCGGTCGGGGTCCGGATCTACGCGGTGGGCGCGGGGACGCAGGGCGCGGCGCCCTTTCCCGTGGACGATCCCATCCTCGGCCGCCACTACGTCTGGGTGGCATCCGAGGTGGACGAAGCGACGTTGCAGGCGGTGGCCCGCGAGACCGGCGGGCGCTTCTTCCGGGCCACCTCCGCCGAGCTCCTGAATCAGATCTACCACGAGATCGGCGTCCTGGAACCCTCGCGCGTGGAGACCCGTTCCTACACGAAGTGGGCGGAGCTGGGGCCCCTCGCGATGGGGGCGGGCCTGGCGCTCCTGGGAGCCGAGCTCTTGCTGGGCTTCACCCTCTTGAGAAGGTATCCCTGACGTGCGCTGGTCCTCGCCACAGCTCGCGCATCTTCTCTGGGGCGTCCTCCTGCTCGCACTTCTCTGGCTCTACGCGGAGCGGGCGCGGCGCCGCACCGAGCAGCTGCTGGGAGAGCCGGCGGCGCTGCGACGGCTGAGTAGCGAGGCCGGACCCCGCGTGCGTGCCGTGCGTACGGTCATGGTGCTTCTGGCTCTGGCGCTCCTCTCTCTGGGGCTGATGCGGCCCCAGGCGGGATTCCGCCTCGTGACGACCACGTCGCAAGGCGTGGACGCGGTGATCGCCCTGGACGTCTCCCGCAGCATGGACGCCCGGGACGCTCGGCCCAGCCGGCTCGCGGCCGCGAAGCGGGAGGCGCTGGCGCTCCTGAACGGGCTCGAGGGCTCCCAGATCGGGCTCGTGGAGTTCGCGGGGTCCGCACAGACCGTCAGCCCCCTGTCCACCGACCGCGAAGGGCTGGCCTCTCTCGTCGAGACCGCGACCACGCGCGACGTGGACCATCCCGGCACCGATCTCGAGAGCGCGCTCTCGCTCTCCGCGCGTCTGCTCTCGCGCCCGGGAGAGCGGCCGCGCGCCGTTGTGCTGATCTCGGATGGGGAAAACCTGGAAGGAAATCCGGACAAGGGTCCGGGCGAGCTGAAGCGAACGGGTGCGAAGCTCTACACGATCGGCGTCGGGACACCTCAGGGCAGCACGATCCCGGTCGTGGATTCGACGGGCGCTACGGTCGGAGTGAAGCGCGACGCGCAAGGCAACGTGGTGAACACGCGCCTCGACGAGGCCGCGCTGCGCAAGCTGGCCCAGACGGGAGGCGGCCGGTACGAGCACGGGGACGGATCGGGAACGGCCGGGCTCCGTCTCGTGGATCCCATCCGCTCCGGTGGAGCGTACGAGGCGCGCGGGAGGACCATCCGCGCCTACGACGAACGTTTTCCGTGGTTCGCGGCCGCGGCTGGGCTCTTGCTTATAGCGGAGCGGCTGGTGCCGCGGCGGAGGCGATCCTGATCCGCCTCCTCCGTCTCCTCGGGCTCCTCTGCCTGGTGCTCACCGCGACCGGCGCCGTGTACGAATGGGGAGGACCCGCGCGGAAGGGAGTGCGCGAGCTCGAGGCGAAGAAGTACGACGAGGCGCTGCGCGACCTGAGAGCCGGCCGGGCGGAGCTTCCGCAGGCCGCCGCGATTCCGTACGACGAGGGACTGGCCCACCTCGGAAAGGGGTCGCCCGATTCCGCCGCGGCTCGCTTCCAGGAGGCGATGAGGCTCCGGGGCGATGCCGCGCGCGCCGGGGCAGCCTACAATCTCGGCAACATCGCCATGCGGGGCAAGGACTACCCGCGGGCTGCGGGGTACTACAAGGAAGCGCTCCGGATGGCGCCCGGGGACCTGGACGCGAAGCGCAATCTGGAAGAGGCGCTCAGGCGGATGCGCCAGCCGCGCACGCAGAGCCGGCAGCCGCAGTCCGCCGGGAAGGGGCAGCCCCCGCCCAAGCCGGACGGGTCCCAGAATCCGCAGCCCAAGCAGGGCCCGGGAAAGGGAGAGCCCCCGCCTCGAGGAAGCGCCGGCGAGTTCACGAAGCAGGAGGCGGAGCGATGGCTTCAGGCTCTGGAATCCGAGCGGCGCGCCAGAAGGCAGGAGAGCAAGACGAAGGCCGGCGATGAGGGCGGGAATCGTGACTGGTAGAGTTCGCTGGATCGGCGCGCTCGTCACCTCGGTGGCGATGGCCGCATTCCCTGTCGTGGGCGCGTGCGGCACATCGCCCGGAGGAAAAGTCTCGATCGAAGCCTCGCTCGACCAGAGCGCGGTCGCCCCCGGCGGCGTCGCGACCCTCACCGTGCAGGTGCGCTCGGCGGGGTTGAATCTTCCGGACGTCACGCTTCCTCCCCTCACGGCCGACGTCGAGCGCCCGAATCAGCCCGTGCGCCGCACACCCGTGACGGCCGAGCGCGCGGGAACCTCCCAGAGCTTTTCGATGGTGAACAACGCGGTCGAGCGCTCCGCGACGACGGTGTATCGCATCCTCCCGCAGAGCGAGGGGACGATCCACATCCCGCCGCTGCGCATCAGCGTGGGAAAGGAGACCGCGCAATCCTCGCCGCTGACGCTCACCGTCTCACGCACGGCCGCCTCACAGAGCCAAGCTCCCTCGGGCGCGATCGGAGGTCCCGCCAAGGCCCCCGGCGGAAGGCCGGAGGTCTTCGTGCAGGCCACGGTGGATCGCTCGCGCGTCTTCTGGAACCAGCAACTCTTGTTGCGGCTCCGGCTCTACTCGCGGGTCGACATCCTGGGCGATGTGGACTGGAAGCCTCCCCCGACGACCGGCTTCTGGACGGAAGGGCTGGGCCCGCCCCGGCGCGGCCGCGTCCAGGTTCACGGCGTGCCGTACGAGGTGATGGAGATCCCGACCGCGCTCTTTCCCACCAAGACGGGAAGGCTCACGATCGGGGCCGCGCAGGTCCGGGTCCGCGTGGCGCGCGTCATCCAGCCGCCCGATCCCTGGAGCATGCTGGCCATGCCTGAAGTCGTGCCGCAAGACTTGGCGCTCGCGAGCGACCCCGTCACGGTCGTGGTGGATCCGCTCCCGCCGGGGGCGCCGTCAGGATTCCAGGGCGCCGTCGGGGACTACAAGATGGCCCTGCACGTCGACAGCCTCACGGTGCGTGCCGGAGATCCGGTCACGGTGCGGGCGACGATCCGGGGCACCGGGAACATCGCCACGGTTCGCGATCCCGAGATCCGCGCTCGCGGCGCTACACGCCAGTACGTCGTGGGCTCCTCGACGAAGGTCGACCGGAGCGGAGATCAGCTCCAGGGAGAGCGCGAGACCGACGTCGCGTTCATCTCCGAACAGCCGGGAGCGCTCACCATCCTGCCGGTCGCCTTCGTGTGGTTCGATCCCGAGGGCGGCCGCTATCGGTCGCAGCGATCGGACAGCGTGCGCGTGGCGGTTCTTCCCGGCGCGGGCGCGCCGGCGCAGGCGGGACGCGTGGGCCAAGGCATCGCCGCGGCTGCTCTCCGGAGGAAACCGGGACCGTTCGGCAGCCTGAGCCCCGATCCTCCTCCGGCGAGCGTGGCGCTCCTCGGGCTCTCCGCTCTCGCCTACGGGGGCGCGCTCGCGGTGGCCGGGTCGCGGCGGAAGCGCCTTCGCGATCCGCGCATGGCGCGTCTCGGTGTTCTCGAGAGCCTCCTGGCGCAGGATCTCTCCAAGGCCGACTCGCTCGCGGCGCGGAACGAGCCGGCGCGGGCCGCCGCGATCGCCGAGCACGCGCTCCTCCGAGGGCTGGGGATCCGGTACGACGTGGACCTGGCGGGCGTGGCGAGAGCGGAGCGGATGGAGACGCTTCGCTCGCGGGGAGCCGATGATGCGGAGATTTCCGCGGTGGAATCACTCCTCGATTCGCTTGGCGCGATCGCGTACGCGCCTCCCGAGACCCGGGTCCAGGACGCGAGGCAGGCCATTCGGGCGGTGAAGGAGCGGCTCGAGCGGTATCACCGGGAGCTTGCGTCGTGACCCGCATGCGTTTGCTGCGTACCCTCGCCCTGGCATTGGCGTTCGCGCTGATATCGGCCCGGGGAGCGATGGCTTCCCCTTCGGTCGATGCTGCGGCGCTCTACAACGCCGGCGCCGAGGCGCTCGCGCGCCGCGACCTCGGTCCCGCCGTGACGTTCCTCCTCGCGGCCTATCGCATCGATCCCAGGGCGCGCGACATCCGCACCAATCTCGGAATCGCCCGAGCGCGCGTGCAGGAGTCCCAGGGATCCGAGGATCACGCGTCCCATCCCGCTCCGCCGCCGATCGCGCTCTCCTGGGCCGAATCCTGGTACCTGGCGCTCGCCTTCGTGATGGCCGGGGCCCTCATCTCCTGGCTGGCCGCGATGCGCCCACGCTCCACCCGGCTCCTGATCACGGGGAGCGCCTTCTTCGCCGTGGGCATTCTCTCCTTCGGCGCGCTCTTTCTTCGCGCACACGAGGAGGCGGTGCACCCCACGGCCGTGGTCGTGGCCCCGGTGCTGGAGGTGGGACCCGCCCCCGACGAGCGCCCGCTTCCGCCCTACCTTCTCGGGGCGGGGGATGAAGTGCGGCTCGGCCCGACGCGAGGCGACCTGGTCCAGGTCCGGGTGAGCGGGAACGCGATCGGCTGGGCCAAGCGCTCCGGGCTCTGGCGCGTCGCCGACGCGCCACGCTATACTGGGAATTCTGGGGTGTGATCCGCGAAGGAGGGAGCGCGATGGGTCGGCAGAAGAGCGTCGTGAAGAAGGGGCCGAAGATCGCGCCGGATCCGGTGACCGCGGGAATGACGGTTGAGCAGATGGTCGACTCCGCGTTCCTGGCCTACAACGCGGCGCGGCTTCGCGAGGGCTGCCGCCTCTTGGTCGAGCGCATGCTCGAGCCGGACGTGACAGTGGGGCTGACGCTGAGCGGCGCGCTCACTCCCGCCGGGCTCGGACGCTCGTGCCTGATTCCGCTTCTCAAGAACGGGTTCGTGGACTGGATGGTCTCCACCGGCGCGAATCTCTACCACGACACCCACTTCGGCATCGGGCTCACGATGCACCAGGGACAGAGCCAGGTGGACGACGTGGAGCTGCGCGAGCAGGGCATCGTGCGCATCTTCGACATCTTCTTCGACTACGACGTGCTCCTCTCCACCGATGCCTTCTTCCGCGAAGTGCTCCGCGCCCCCGAGTTCCGGAAGCCGATGGGCACGGCCGAATTCCATCACCGCGCGGGACGCTACGTGCTCGAGCGGGAGAAGGCGCTGGGACAGAAGGAGACCTCGCTCCTGGCGCAGGCGCACGCGCTGGACGTGCCGGTCTACACCTCCTCGCCGGGGGACAGCTCGATCGGCATGAACGCCGCGGCGCTCTCGCTCGCGGGCGAGCCCATTCAGTGGGACGTCTTCCGCGACGTGAACGAGACCGCGGCCATCGTGCACGGCGCGAAGAAATCGGGAGGGAAGAGCGCGATCCTCATCCTGGGCGGCGGCTCTCCCAAGAATTTCGCCCTCCAGACCGAGCCTCAGATCCAGGAGGTACTGGGAATCGCCGAGGCGGGGCACGACTACTTCCTCCAGATCACGGATGCCCGCGTGGACACGGGCGGTCTCTCCGGCGCCACGCCCGGGGAAGCCGTGAGCTGGGGAAAGATCGATCCCGACCGGCTTCCCGACGCGGTCGTGGCCTACGTCGATTCCACCATCGCGCTCCCCATTCTGACCGCCTACGCGTTGAGCAAGCGCAAGGCGCGGCCGCTCCGGCGCCTGTACACGAAACGCGACGCGCTTCTCGAGGAGATCCGGACCGCCCATCTGGACGCCACGGCAGCGGCGGCCAAGGCAAGCCGTTCGTGATCCAGAGCCCCACGCGCGCCCCATGCTCCGGCCGCAGCATCCGGCTCGCATTCGCCGCGGCACTGGCCTGCGCGTCTCTTTCCGGTGTCACCCAGGCGCACGCCCAGGACCTGCGCCCCGCGCGGTTCTGCGGCGCCTGCCATGGGCCGATCCGCCGCGAGTGGGAATCCTCCGCGATGGCCAAGTCGGCGAAGAATCCCGTGTTTCTCGCGTTCCTCGCCGACGCCCGGGCCGCGCTGGGGGATACGGTGACCGCCGGCTGCGTCTCCTGCCACGCACCCGCCGCGGCGGTCACCGCGGACTACAAGCTGGAGTCGGACGTGAGCAAGGAAGGGGTGACGTGCAATTTCTGTCACAACGTGAGCGCGGTGGACCCGTCGCCGAAACCCGCCTCCTACACCTTCGACGGCACCGATCCGCTCCTCATGCGCGGCCCGTACAAGGACGCCGATCCCGGCATCGCGCATCGCTACGTGTACAGCGAGATCCACACGAAGGGTGAGTTCTGCTCGGCGTGCCACGAGTACGCGTCCGATGGAGGCGCGGGCGTGGCCATCGAGGCGACCTACGGCAACTGGAAGCGGTCGGGCGCCGCCGCGAAGGGGAAGCCGTGCCAGGCTTGCCACATGGCGCCCTACGCGGGACAGGCCGCGCCCAAGATCTCCAGAAACCATCGAGACCAGGTTCACGGCCACTCGTTCCCCGGCCCGCGGAACGGCGCCCGGCTCGATTCCGTCGCGACGCTCAGCGCCAAGGTGGAGGGCGGGCGCCTGAAGCTCACGGTCTCGAATCACCGCGCGGGACACACGCTGCCGGGCGGGGGAGGCGGGATGAGGCTCATCCAGCTTTCGGTCGCGTTCTTCGGACTCTCGGGGGACTCGATCCAGGGCGAGGACGTCCAGACGTATGGGATCCGTTACGCCGACGCCAAGGGCAAGTCGCCCGTTCCCAAGTGGCTCGCGCGCACGATCGTGCATCGCGCGGAGATTCCATCCGACAGCGCCGCCGTGGAGTGGTGCGATATCCCCGCGCGGGCGAAGCGCGCCGAGGCCAGACTCGTCTACTACTTCATCGATCCCGCGTACCTCGGCTCCATGAATCAGCAGCACGTGGACCTGACGGGCCACCTCCCGGTCGTGATGGCCCGCGCCACGGCGAAGCTCCCATGAAGACCTCCCTCGAACCGCCCATCCCTCTTCTGGATCTCGGCGCCGTGCACGGGCCCCTCATGGAGGAATTGATTCGCGACTTCGAGCGCGTGCTCCGCTCCGGGCAGTTCATCCTCGGGCCCGAGCACGACGCCTTCGAGCGCGAGCTTGCCCAGGCGTGCGGGGTGACCCACGCGATCGGCATGTCCTCGGGAACCGCCGCGCTCTCGATCGCCCTCCTGGCGCTCGGGGTGGGGCCCGACGACGAAGTGATCGTTCCCGCGTTCACGTACTTTGCCAGCGCGAGCGCCGTGACCTCGCTCGGGGCGCGTCCCGTGTTCGTGGACGTGGAGCCGGAGCGCTTCGGGCTGGATCCCCATGCTACGGAATCGGCGATCACCCCGCGCACCCGCGCGATCATGGCGGTGCATCTCTACGGACTCTCGTCCCATCTCCAACCTCTGCTCGACCTCGCGGCGCGGCGCTCGATCCCTCTTCTGGAGGACGCTGCCCAGGCGATCGGCGCGAGGGAAGGAGGCCGCCCGGTGGGAACCCGGAGCGCCGCGGCCGCGCTGAGCTTCTTCCCGACGAAGAATCTCGGCGGTCTGGGGGACGGCGGCGCGATCCTCACCGAAGATGACGAAGTCGCCTCGCGCGCGAGGCTCCTCCGGGTCCACGGCGACGCAGGAAACTACACGCACGTCGCGCTGGGCACGAACGCGCGCCTCGACGCCCTGCAGGCTGCCTTTCTGCGCACCAAGCTCCGGAGGTTGGGGGGCTGGACCGAGGAGCGGCAGATGCTCGCGGCGCGTTACCGGGGGACCCTCGCCGGAGCGCCGCTGACGCTTCCTCCCGATCCCGAGGACGCGGTCCACACCTATCATCAGTTCACCATCCGGGCGAAACGGCGCGACGCACTCGCCGAGCATCTCCGCGAGCGGGGGATCGCGACGCGCGTCTACTATCCAAGGACGGTGCCGGCGCAACCCTGCTTCGCGCATCTGGGCTACGACGCCGGGAGCTTCCCCGTATCCGAGCGTCTGGCGCGGGAGGTGCTGTCGCTTCCCATCTATCCCGGTCTGAAACCCGAGCAGGTGGACCGGGTCGCGCGCGAGATCGTGGCGTTCTACGGGGCGGATGGAGGAACCCCATGAGCCGTCCGCTCCGCATCCTCGTGATCGCGGCACTCTCGCTCGCCGCGGTAGTCGTGGTCCTCTTCGCCGTCGCGTGGTTCATGATGCCTCGCGACTGGATCGACCGCGAGGCCCGCCGCCAGGTCTCTCAGATGAAGGGTTCCGCCGTGCGGTGGACGCGTCTGACGCCCGCCGTCCAGTGGCTTTCGATCGGCGTGAAGATCGAGGGGCTGACGGTGCGCATTCCCGACGTCGGTCCTCCGAAGACTGAACTGCGCGCAAACGAGATCTTCGTTCGCATGAAGCTCCTGCCGCTCCTCTCCCGCCGCGTCGAGGTCTCCTCCGCGAAGCTGGACGGGGCATGGGTCACGCTGACCGAGCAGCCGCAGGAGGCTCCCGGCCCGCCGGGATCGCCTGCGGCGCCGCAATTCCAGATCCTTGTTCCCAGGGTCGAATTCCACAACCTCAACGTCCGGGCCCGCGACACACTCGGAAGCGGCACCGAGCTCAAGGGACTGAGTGGGAGCCTGGATTTCCAGGGAACCCTTGACACGCCCTCCTCGATCCGCGTTTCCGCGAAGGCGGACAGCCTCTTCTGGAAAGCGTCCGCCGGCGCGGCGAACATGCCGCTTCCGTCCCCACTCGCGCTCGATGCCGCGCTGGAATCGAAGGGGGGCAAGGGTGTGCTCGAGGTGACGCGCGGCTCGCTCGAGCTGGGGCCCCTTCACAGCAAGGTCGCGGGAACGCTGACGTTCCCGAAGCGGGAAGCGGGCGGCGGGCCAACGGTGGATCTCGCGCTCACCGGCGCTCCGCAGAAAATCGACTCCGGGGACCGCGCGTTTCAGGGAATCGCCGCCGCGACGCCCGCGAAGTGGGAGGGAACAGCCGCCTGGGAGATCCACGCGAACGGGCGCGCCCCCGACATCCTGACGAAGGGAACCTTGAAGCTGGGCGGGCTCTCGGTGCGCGCCAAGGAGAACTCATTCCTCATCGAGAACGTAAACGCCGAGTGGAGCACGCGCGCCGATCGCACGTTCACGGCCAGCGGCAATGGCTCGGGGTCGGGAGTCTCGCTCTCCTTCTCGGCCAAGGGTCTCCTGGCGCCCGGAGGAGCGACCACCGGTGAGCTTTACGCTCACGCTCCCGCAGCCCGGCTGAACGGCCTGGTGCCGAACTCGCCGACGTGGCGGGCGGGGAATGTGGATCTCCGCGTTTCGTTCGAGCTCCGGCCTCCTGCCAAGCCCGTCCTGCGATGGTCCGTCCGAGGCACGGGAATCGACGGGACGATGCAAGGTCTCGTGCGCCCGGTGCGCGGGCTTCAGTTCGACGTCGAGGGGAACGAAGTTTCGGCCGAGATTCGCTCGTTCCGCGCCGGGGTCGGCTCCACCACGTTGAACCTCACCGGAACGGTGGCGCAAGGGAAGCCGCTTAGCACCGGGACGTTCCAGATCGCGATCAACCGGCTCGTCGCGGAGGAGTGGGCTCCCCCCGCCGGCGGGAAGGCGCCCGAGAAGGTGGCGGCGCCCCCTCCCACGAGCCTTCCCGTGCCGATCGGCGCCTTCACGGGACAGCTGGACATCGCCGAGGCGCGATCCGGGAACATGGTGATGACGAAGATCTCCGCGCCGGTCCGTTACGACGGCAAGAACCTCGTCGTATCGCCGATCCGGGGCATGATCGGCACCGGATCCTTCGACGGAACCCTGACCATCGCCTCCCCCTTCGAAACGCCCAGCTATACCTTTCACATGGACGTGAAGCGCGCGCCGGCCGAGCAGGTGGCTTCGGGAACAATGCCGTTCTCCTCGGCGGTGACGGGGTACCTGAGCGGCGTGATCGATCTGAGCGGGAAGGGATTCCCCAGCGCGAAGCCGAACGACAGTCTGCGCGGGCTGCTCCAGGGAACGCTCGAAGACGGGCGCCTGAAGATCTCGCCCACCGTCGTCGCCATCGCGCGCTCCCTCGGGATCTCGCAGGCGTCCGACGTTCCCGTCTCCCGGGAGACGCACACGATCCGGATCCTCGGGAACAAGATGCTCATCGACAAGGCGAGCGGGGATCTGGGTGAGGACAAGGCGGAGGTGACGGGCTCGGTGGGGCTGGATCGCATGCTCGACCTGAACGTGCTCCTTCGCCTCGCGCCGAATCGAGTCAAGGGCAGCTCTGTTCTTTCCAAGCTCGCCCAGTACGCTCGCGATTCCGAGGGAAGGCTTCCCCTCACCTTAAAGATCGCGGGACCGGACCATGCCCCCAAGATCCAGGTGAACACGCAGGCGCTGCTCGAGACCGCGACCAAGCAGCTGGGGAAAGACGTCACCCGGTCGCTCGTCGAGAACCTGGCCAAGGGACTCGCCCGGAAGCCGGACTCCGTGCGCGCCGTGGACTCCACGATCGCCGCCGATTCGGTACGGAATCTCCAGGCCTCGAAGAAGCCTCCGGCCGATTCCGCCTCGGCCGACCCGCTGAAGAAGGCCCAAGATGCCTTGAAGCAGATCTTCGGAAAGTGACCGCGACGAAGCTGGGGCTTCTCGCCCTTCTGGCCCCGGCCCTTCTCCTGGGCCCTTCCGCCAGCGGCGAGCACACGCCCGGGGTACCGGGCTGGCAGCAGGACGTCCACTACAGTATTTCCGCCGCGTACACGCCCGCGAAGTTCGAGATCGCGGGAAGGGAGACGCTGGCCTACTGGAATCTCTCTCCGGACACGCTCTCCGAGCTCTACTTCCATCTCTACCTCAACGCCTACCGGCCCGGCTCTCACATGGCTCGGCACGACGCCGATTTCGAGGACTGGAAGATCGAGAATCTTCCCGCCCGCCGCCGAGGCTCGGAGACGATCGATCGAGCGACCCTCCTCAGCGGGGACTCGCTCTCCGTTCAGGTGGACGACACCGTCGCCCGGATCCCGTTGCCCGGCGCGCTCGCTCCGGGGGAGAGCGTGATCGTCTGCCTCCAGTTCCGGTCCATCGTCCCCGACGTGCCCGACCGCATGGGGCGATCGGGGAAGGGGATCTTCGCCGCGCAGTGGTTTCCCAAAGTCGCCGTCTACGACCGGTTCGGATGGCACGCCGAGCAGCACCTGGGATCGGAGTTCTATGGCGACTTCGGAGCCTACGACGTACGGCTCACGGTTCCGGGGAGCTTTCTCCTCGCGCACACCGGTACCCTCGTGAACGCGAAGGAGGTCCTGCCCGATTCCATCCGCGCCCGCCTCGACGCGACCGGCGACAGCGCGGTCACGATCTGGGACCGCAGCCGCTCTGCGGCACCGCCGGACTCGGCGGGCCGGCGGGCTCTGGAGCTCCCGCGCACGTGGGTGATCCATGCCGACTCGGTCCACGACTTCGCGTGGGCATGCGACGAGAAGTGGATCTGGAGGCGTGCGCGCTGGAACGGAATCCAGATCTACACGTTTCACCGCGCCGGCGATTCGAAGCGCTGGAACGACATGGCGGCCGAAGGGGCGCGGATGATGGAGATCATGAATCACCGGTTCGGCCCCTACCCCTATCCCACGTTCTCCTTCGTGGAGGAGCCCATCGGCGCAGGAGGCGTGGAGTTTCCGAACATCGTGTGGATCACGCCGCGAAGGAGTATGACGGCGCGGCGGCTGGAGTACCTCTTCGCGCACGAGCTGGCCCACAACTGGTTCCAGGGCATGGTGGGCAACAACGAGACGGCGCAGGCCTTTCTGGACGAGGGGCTCACCAGCTACTCCGAGACGGCGATCATGGAGACGCTCTACGGGCGGGAGGGGAATCTCAGCCTTCCCCGGACGCCGCGCTGGCTCCATCCGCAAGACGACTCCCGGCGGAGCGCGTGGCGAAACTACCTCGAGTTCCAGGCGAGCGGGATCGAGGAGCCGGTCGTGACCCACTCCGACCGGTTCAAGAATCCCGCTTCCTACTATCCCTCCGTGTATCACAAGACCAATGTCGCGCTCTGGACGCTCCGCTCGATCGCGGGAGCGGATCGCTTCGACGCGGCGATGCGCGAATACTTCGCGACCTGGCGCTTCCATCATCCGTACGCGGAGGACTTCTTCGCCTCGATGAATCACGCGCTGGGGACGTCCTACGACTGGTTCTGGGACGGCTGGTTTGTGAGGACCGACCGGATCGACCTTGAGCTCACGAAGATGCGCGTGTCCCGGGACGGCATTGCCTACGCGGCGGAGCTGGACCTCCGGTCGCGCGGGGGCATCGATCCTCCGGTGCCGGTCCGGTTCCGCGACGGCAAGGGCCATGAGGCGCGAAGGACCATTCCGCGCGAGGTCTTCCTCGGCGCCGCCGGCGACGCCAGCTACCGGACGACCCTTTCCTTCCGTCCCTCCGAGGCCGAGCTGGATCCGGACCTCACGCTTCCCGACGTGAGCTGGAGCGACAACAGCACCCGGTGGAACTGGCGATTCCAGCCGATGCTCGACAACTGGCGCTCGTCCCCCGCGCCGATCGGAAAGACCCTGCTCCTCTGGCGCCCCGATCTGTGGTATCAGACGGAGGACGGTGTGCAGGGGGGCGTCGCCTTCGACGCCAGCACGGTGCGCTGGGAGCACGCGCTCCACGGGCTCCTGGGCGTGGGCGCCCGGAAGCCGCGGCCCTTCGCCGATTTCGAGGCGCGAATTCGCGCCCTCTCCGCCGATCCGAAGGGGATCCTGCGCCTGCGGGGATACGGTATGGATGGGCACGACGGCTATCGCGTCTCCCTCACGAAACCGCTGGGATCCAGGATCGAGCGCGGGTACCGGTGGACGCTCAGCGTCGGAATCGATGAGGACCGTCTCCGTGACCGCGGCGTCCCGCGACGTCCCGGCGAATGGTCCAACGGAGGGCACGGAAACCTCGAAGCGCAGCTCTCCGCGGCACGCAATTTCAGGCGGGTACGCTGGACGGGCCTGGTGCGATTGAGGACCGACCTATTGAGCGACGACGTCTCCTACGGCTCGATCTTCGGAACGATGACCAGCGAGGTGAGCGTGATCCCGGGATTCCCATTGCTGCTCCGCGCCGCGGCGGGACGCGTGCGGGGAGGAGCCTTGGTGCCCCCCGAGGAGCGCTTCTACCTCGCGGGCGCGGGTCCGCGCGGTGAGTGGAACAGCCGATGGTTCCGTTCGCGCGGCACCATCCCCACCCGCTGGACCGCGGCTCTGGGGGGAGATGGCAACGTGCGCGCCTTCGCGGACACGCGGCCTTCGGGCAGGACGCTGGTCGCGCTGAACGCGGAGTCGCGCTCGGGGCGACTCGTCCCTTCCTGGATTCCGCTCCTGAGCCGCCTTCGCATCCCGGTGCTGGATCCGCGAAGCTCTCTGTTCGCGGACCTGGGCGAGGTGAGCGAAAACAGGCTCGACCGGAACGATCTCGCGGCGGATCTCGGGGTCGGATTCCGGACGAAGCCGCTCTTCCGGAACCATCTCGTGCTCCGCACGGACCTGCCGTTCTGGCGCACGCCGGTCCAGGATGGCGAGCGGCCATGGAAACTCCGCGCCGTCTTCTCGGTGGGGGAGGCGTTCTGAGCAGCCGCGACGCCGCGATCGACATCCAGGGGCTCACGCGCGTCTTCAAGGCGCGCCGGAAGGCCGGAGAAGTGCGGGCGCTCCAGGGCGTGGACCTGGCCGTCCACCGCGGCGAGTGCTTCGGTCTCCTGGGTCCGAACGGAGCGGGGAAGAGCACCCTCATCAAGATCCTCACCACGCTCCTGCTCCCCACCTCGGGCCGCGCCCTGGTCGTGGGCTACGACGTCGCCACCGAGCCCTACCAGGTTCGAAAGCGGATCAACCTCGTCTCCGGAGGGGACAGCTCGGGGTACGGGGTGCTCACCGTCCGGGAGACGCTCCATCTCTTCTCGCAGTTCTACGGCGTGCCGGGACCGGTCGCGCGCCGCCGCGAGGAGGAGCTGATGGAGGTAACCGGCCTCAGCGACAAGGCCGACGCCCGCCTCTCCGGCCTTTCGACCGGGATGAAGCAGAAGCTCAACTTCGCGCGCGGGTTCATGAGCGATCCCGAGGTCATCTTCCTCGACGAGCCGACCCTGGGTCTCGACGTGGAGGCTTCGCGGGACGTGCGCGCCTTCATCGCGCGGTGGGTGCGGGAGCGCCCGGAGCGGACGGTGCTCCTGACCACCCACTACATGATGGAAGCGGACGAGCTCTGCGGGCGCGTGGCGATCATCGACCATGGAAGGATCCTGGCCCTGGACACGCCTTCGGCGCTGAAGCGCATGCTCCCGGCGGAGCCCGCGTTCGAGTTCCAGATCAGCGCCACGGGGCAGGATCTGGACTCGCTGCGCGAGATCGTAGGCGTGCGCTCGATCTCGCATCACGCGCACCCCGCCACCGGCGCCGTGGAGCTCAGGGTCGTAGTGCAGGAGGACGACGTGATCGGGGAGGTGCTGGGAAGACTCAAGATGATGGACCGCTCGGTGCTTCACTTGACGAAGATGGAGCCCACGCTGGAGACCGTGTTCATCCACCACGTGGGGCGCGGCCTCACCGACGAGATCGTGGAGGAGCGTGATGGAGGGTGAGAGCCTTAGTACCCGGCTTCGCATGAATCTCAGGGCGGTCTACGCCCGGGCGAGCGTGCGCGTGAAAGCCTCCTTCCGCGAGCGTTCCTGGCTCCTGGGCGAGACCCTCTTTCCCTTCCTCTCGATGTCGGCGTTCGTGTTCGTCTATCGCGGGCTCAAGGCGCCCCGGGAGTACGAGGGCTTCGTCGTCCTGGGAGGGGCGATGATCGCGTACTGGAACAACGTCATCTGGGGAATGGCCAGCCAGTTCTTCTGGGAGCGGGAGCAGGGACAGCTTCAGCTCTACCTCATCACGCCCGCATCCCGGATGTCGATCCTCCTCGGCATGGCGCTCGGCGGCATGGCGATGACCACGACGCGCGCCGCGGCCATCCTGGCCGGGGGCATACTCCTGTTCCACGTGTCGCTGCCGCTCGACCGCGCGCTTCCCGCGTTCGGGCTCTTCCTGCTCACGCTCGGCGCCGCCTACAGCCTGGGAATGATTCTCAGCAGCCTCTTCCTTCTCTGGGGGAGGGAGGTGTGGCACACGGCCACGATCCTCCAGGAGCCGGTCTATCTTCTCTCGGGATTCTATTTCCCGGTGAGCGCCATGGGGACCGGCGTCGCGATCGTGGGATCGATCCTGCCGGTCACGCTGGGGCTCGACGGGATCCGCCAGGTGTTCTACGGGCACGCGGCCCACGGGCTCCTTCCGGTCCCCTGGATTCCACCCATCCAGATCGCGCTCACCCTGATCTTCCTCTTCATCGCCGCGGTCACGCTCCGCTACATGGAGAACCTCGGAAAGCACGAGGGCCGGCTCACGGTGCGAGGCGATTGAGCGCGGCCGAGGCGATCGGAAGGCCGGTGAAGCGGCTGGCCCAGGTGCTCCGCACCTCGGCGTGGCTGGGCTGGCAGGTGGAGGCGAACTGGGCGGATCCCTGGATCTTCCTCATGTACGCCATCGCGAAGCCGCTCGCGACCACCCTCATCCTCTTCTTCATGGTGCGGGTCGTCTCGCAGGGAGGCGCGACGGCGGAGACCTTCCGCTACATCTTCATCGGGAACACGTTCTTCCTCTACGTCTCGGAGGTCCTGATCGGGATCTCCTGGACCGTCTTTCGCGACCGCGAGGACTACGAAACTCTCAAATACATCTACGTGGCGCCGATCCATCTGCTGCCGTATCTGCTGGGGCGCGCCTTCACGCGCGTGGCGACCTCCACCTTGGGCGTGCTGGTGGCGCTGCTCTTCGGCCGGTTCGTGCTCGGGCTCACGCTGGGGGTGCCGGAGACGAACTGGCTCCTGCTCCTCTGCGCGGTGGTGTTGGGCCTCGTCGGCGTGCTCTGGCTGGGGATCATTCTCGCGGGCGTCTCCCTCGTCGTGGCGCGCCACAGCATGAATCTGAACGAGGGACTGAGCGGCCTCTTCTACCTGCTCTGCGGCGCCATCTTTCCGTTGGACGTGCTTCCGCGCTGGGCGCTCCATCTCTCGCTCTGGCTGCCCTTCACCTACTGGCTGGAGCTGCTTCGGAGGATGCTGACCGGAAGGGGATTCGCGGCGAGCCTGGCGCGCTGGAGCGACGGAGACCTCTGGTGGATCCTGGCGCTCGCGACCGTGGGACTCTGCGCGCTCGCGCTGGTCTGGTTCCGCTGGTGCGAGCGGGTGGCGCGCGAGCGCGGCTTGATCGACTGGAAGACGAATTACTGACGAGCTACGAGGGACGCCGGCCCGTCCTGCGCCCCTTCTTTCCCCCGCGAAGCGCCTTCCCGAGCATGATGTTGATCGGATGGCTCCGGGGCAGGGCAGACACCACGGGCGGCTTCCGGACCCCCAGTTTTCGAAGCGTATCGTTGGAGGCCTCGTAGTTCGGGTTCCAGGAGAGCGCCTGGTTGAACGCCTTGATGGCGTCCTTGGGCCGG
Organism: Candidatus Dormiibacterota bacterium; assembly: GCA_035635575.1. GTDB lineage: Bacteria > Eisenbacteria > RBG-16-71-46 > SZUA-252 > SZUA-252 > WS-7. The sequence continues at coordinate 34,277 of DASQAV010000083.1, forward strand.
TTCGCGAGCAGGAAGACCTCGCCCAGGTTGTGGTAGTGCTCCGGGCGGTGGTACTCGACCTCGATCGAGCGGCGGCAGAGCTGCTCGGCGTCGTTGTACTTCCGGTCCGCGTGCGCGACCGCGAGACCGAGATAGCTCAGGTAGCCCTTGGCGGAGGGCTCCAGCATGATCGCTTCCTGGAAGTGGTTCACGGCGTCCCGATAGCGGCAGGCATACAGCATGCGAACGCCGGTCATGAAATGCTCATGGCCGATCGCCCCGGTCACCGCGATCTGACGCTGCCTACGATCCCGAGCAGTTGACATGTGGGTACCTCCCCGATGCAAACGAAGGCAAGCAGTATGCCGCCACGGTCGTGCGTATTGAGCGGCCGGCGCCTCCGAGGGACCGCTGAAACGCATGGACTTATGGAGTTACAGTCGCGCCGGTAAAACTCTGGCCACCCCGGGCCATCCAAGCTCGTGCGAAGCGCCCTTCACCCAGAAGAAACTTGCGAGAACGGAGCGGTTTGTGTAAGTTACCTCAACGGGTTCAGGACCCGACGGTTCCAACCTGAGCATAGGTCGTAAGGAGGCGATGCCGACGATATCCGCTGCTCCACGGATCGAGACGCATCTGGAATTACACCTCCGCCCCTCGCTCTTCATCCCCGAGCTGAAATCCAAGAAGAAAGCCTCCGTTCTCGAGGAGATGGTTTCTCATCTCGCCCAGCAGCGGATCGCGCGTCAGGCCGATGCGGTTCTCGAAGTCCTGCGCCAGAGGGAAGCCCTGGGGAGCACGGGCCTCGGCAAGGGAATCGCGGTCCCGCACGCGCGGTCCACCATGGTGACCGAGCGCGCGGTCCTACTCGCCCGTTCGACCAAAGGGGTGGAATTCGAAGCGATCGACGGCAACCCCGTCCATCTTTGCTTCCTGATCGTGGCTCCGCCGGTGGATCGGGATCCCATCTACCTCCAGATGCTCGCTGAGATCGTGAAAGCGGTCCGGCTGGCTCCCATCCGGAAAAAAATCCTGGAAGCCTCCGATTTCGCGTCCATCCGCTCCGTGATCGGAGCACAGTTCTCATGAACGAAAAGCTCCAGGCGCTCGTGGCGTTGCAAGATCTGGATCTCATGATTCGCGAGGCCAAGGACCCCGAGCAGGCCACCCGGGAGGAAGAGCTGGGCTTCTCGCTGGGCGGCGTGGACAAGCTGCAGCGCACCCGCGACAAGCTGGCCAAGCAGATCGACGAGCAGCTCCTCCAGCGCTACGAGCGCATGAGCCGGCGCTTCACCCGGGTGGTGGTGCCCATCGAGGGGCGCGTCTGCCTGGGCTGCTTCATGGGGCTTCCGACCGCGAACAGGCGAAACATCGATCCTGGAACGGTCGAGCTCTGCGAGAATTGCGGCCGTATCCTGTACCGACTCTAGAACCCCGCACCCCTTCCGCGCGACCCCCCTTCTGAGCTATAATTGTCTGCGTAGGTCTCCCCTTTTGCCGCATCGGTCGGAGGGTGGGGAGACCCCATCGGAGGAACCAACCGCGCCATGCTGAGACGACTCGCGCTGCTCCTGGGCGCCGCCATGCTCCTCTGGCTCGCGCCGCAACCCGCGCGCGCCGCCGAGGAACCCACCACGTACGTCGGTCCTACCCAGATCCTTTTCGACGGCGATTCGGTGTACTACGTCGTCTCCAGGGAGTGGCTCTCCGCGAGCGTGCGAAACCAGGAAAAGCTATTGCGCAGGGCCGTTCGCATGGCCTACTGGCGCGAGCACATCTCCGAGGACATGGGGATGGTGTTCGACGCGCTGGGCTATCCCACCGGCCGCGTGCTCGCGGCGCCGGCGGGGCACTCCGAGGAGTGGTGGTATTACGGCCAGCTCACGGCGCCGCTACGGTTCCGTGACGGAACGCTGGTCGACACCGATCGTTTCGAGGAACTTCTCGCCCGCTGATTCCCGGTGATCCGCCTTGTCCGTCCCGCGAGCGAATGGTAGATTCCGCGCGGGGTCTTCATTGGGGAGGGAGGGTTCTTGCCGAGCCGTGACGCCACGGGTCCATCCACGCGATCCGTCCACGCCGGGCGCGTCCGCGATCGCGAGAGCGGCCACGTCGCCACTCCCATCCACCTGAGCTCCACCTACTTCTCCCGCAACACCCGCGAGCTCATCGAGTACCTGGAAGGCCGCCGGTCCGCGAACTTCTACTCGCGCTATTCCAATCCCACGGTCGAGGCCGCCGAGGAGAAGATCGCCGAGCTGGAGGGAGGCGAGCGCGGGCTCTGCTTCGGCTCCGGCATGGCGGCCATCTCCACGCTCCTGCTTTCCCAGCTGCGGCACGGCGACGGCATCGTCGCCACCCGCGAGCTGTATGGCGGCACCTTCGAGCTCCTGTCGCGGATACTTCCGCAGTGGGGCATCTCGGTCACCTTCGTGGACCCCGGCGACCTCCAGGGGCTCGAGCGCGCCGTCGGCCCGATGACGAAGCTGATCTACACGGAAACGCCGACGAACCCCAAGCTCACCGTGGTGGACCTGCGCGCGGTCGCGGAGATCGCGAAGCGGAAGAACATCCCCTGCGCGGTCGACAACACCTTCGCCTCGCCGATCAACCAGCGCCCGATCGGGTACGGGTTCGATTTCGTGCTCCACTCCGCGACGAAGTATCTCGGCGGCCATTGCGACCTGATCGGAGGCGCCATCGTGGGCCCGCGGGATCGCATGAAGGAGGTCTGGCATCACCGGAAGCTCCTCGGCGGGATCCTGGATCCCCACGCGGCGTACCTGCTCGAGCGCGGCATGAAGACCCTCGCGATCCGGATGGAGCGCCACAACGAGAACGGCCTCGCGATCGCGCGGCACCTGGCGGAGCATCCGCGCGTACGGAGCGTCTTCTATCCCGGTCTCCCCGGCCACCCGGGGCACGAGACCGCGAAGCGGCAGATGACGGGCTTCGGGGGCGTGGTTTCCTTCGAGGTGGACGCCGGAAAGAACGAGACCACGCGCGCCGTGGAGGCGCTGGAGCTCATGTACCTGGCTCCCAGCCTCGGGGGCGTCGAGACGCTGGTGAGCCAGCCCGTGTACACCTCGCACTACTTCGTGTCGCCGGAGGAGCGCGCGGCCCAGGGCATCTCCGATTCGCTGGTACGGATCGCGCTCGGGATCGAGGATCCCGCCGATCTCATTCGCGATCTGGATCGCGCCCTGGATACGGTTCCCGCCGAGGAACGAACGAAGAGATGACGGGGCCGCGGTTCTGGAAAGGCCCTCGTCGATCCTCTATGCTCGTGGCTCATGAACCTCCGAACCCTTTTCCGAGCAGCGCTCCCCGTTCTCGTTCTCGCGGCGGGAGCCGTTTCCATTCACGCTAGCTCCGCGCGCGCCGAAGCCGAGCCGCGGCCCGGGGCCGAGGCGCGCCCCTGGCGTTCCGTGCTAGCGCCCGCCGAGGCCGTCGCGCTTTCGGACTATTTGTCGAGGGCTTCGGACCTCCAACCGCCCGGAGGCGGTGAAGGAGACGGCAGTCCCGATACGGGAACCCAGATAGAGCATCCGATACCGCAAGGAGGCAGCTCCCAAGGAGGCAACCCACCCGTCACGACGCAACCCGGTGGCGGCACCGTGCCGGACAGCGTGAAGAATTCCCTGTGGAACAGGGCCCGCGAGGAGAGCCTGAGGGCGGTCATTCCCGGCATGCGAAGCAACACGCAGGAGACCGCGGCGCCACCCCCGGGTGCGCGACGGGGCGTCCTCGGTCTTCATCCCATGTTCATTCTGGTGGGCCTCATTGCGCTCAACATCTTCGTGGTGACGGTGGCGGGCAAGTGAGCCGCGGCGCGCGTCCCCTTCACGACGCCCACGGTGGGGCGGGCCTCCGCGTCCGCTGGCAGCCTCCGGATTTCCCGCTGCGCGACGCCGCCGAGACGGTCCTGCGTGAGTCCATCCGCGAGCTGGGACTCTCCGACGTGGTGCGCGACGTGCACGTTCACGTCGATCTCCGCAACCGGGACGACCACGCCTACATCGAGTGGAACACCCACGATCACCGGGCGGCACGGCTCTCCTTCGCGCTCGGGAATTTCGTCACCCCCACGCGCCGCCGCGCCTGGGCGCGCACCTGGGGCCGCCGCGCGGGGACGCCTCCGGTGCTGCCGCGCCAGTTCTCCCGAAAGTGTTTCGCGGAGGCATGCCTTCACGAGCTCTTCCATCTGCGCGACGACCATGAGGCAGGCGTGGATCTGGCCGCGCACCCCGAGCAGGACCGCGAGGCCCTGAACGAGCTCTGGAACGTCTGGATCGACGGGCGCCTTCACCGCCGTGGCCTGCCCGCGATGACGCGCGGGGAACGCCACCGCGTCTTCGTGCGCACGCTCGCGCACTATCCGCGCTTCGCGCGCCGGGGGGAGCGCATCTTCAAGGCGCTCTGGACCGCGGACCACCTGGGACCCAAAGAGCTTCGGGCGTTCCTCGCCGAGATCCAGAGCCCGCCCGAGGCCGGTAGGCGGGTGAAGCGCCGGGCGCGATGAACGAGCGCTCCACGCTCGCCCCGAGCGCCACGAGCCAGGAAGAGCGACTTCAGGCCCTCGTTCGGGCCTCCCGCGAGCTCGCACTCTTGAAAAGGGACGAGCTGGCGCGGCGCGCGCGCGATCTCTTCCTTCGCTCGAGCGGGTTCTCCGAGTTCTCCCTCTGGGTCCTCGATCCGAGAACCGAAGTGCTCTTTCCCTGGACCCTCTGCAACACGCCCGTCATGGGCCGGCGTCCGCGCCTCGCCATCGGGCAGGGCGTCGCGGGGGTCGCGTCCGCGGAGGAGCAGCCCTCGTTTCACCCCACGCTGGCGGAGTCCCAGTACGTCCAGGAAGAATGGGGCGGGCGCCCGCGGAACATGATCCAGGGAGTGCTGACGCTGCCGCTCCGGCGAGTGGGGGAGCCCCTAGGGGTCGTGGTGCTCACGAAGCTCGACCCCACGCGGCCCGCCGAGGAGGACGTCTCCTTCCTGCGCGAGCTCTCCATCCAGCTCGCCATCGCGCTCGGAAACGCCCGCACGCATGCCGAAGCCATGCGCGAGAAAGTCCAGAACCAACTGCTCCTCGAGCTGGGGACCAAGATCTCGGTCAGCCTGGATACGAATCAGCTCCTGGAGCAGATCCTGGATCTGGTCTTCCAGGTCGTGCGGTACGACGCCGCGGGAATCTACCTCGTGGACAGGGACACCCAGTGGGTGAACCAGCAGGCGATCCGCGGCTACGACGCAAATCGTGAGGAGGCGGTTCGTACGAAGATCGGGCGCGGGCTGATCGGGTGGGTCGCGAAGACCGGCCGCTCGGTGATCGTGCCGGACGTCCTGCGCGACGACCGCTACGTGAACGCGCGGCCCCAGACGCGCTCGGAGATGGTCGCGCCCCTGCGCGCCGGGACGGAAGTGATCGGCGCCTTCAATCTGGAATCGGACGAGCCCGACGCCTACCAGCCCGAGGACATGGAATTGCTGATGACGTTCGCGAGCCAGGCCGCTGTGGCCATCGAGCGTACCCGCCTGCACTCCGAGGTGCTCGAGACCCGGAGGCTGGAGGAGGAGCTCTCGATCGGGCAGCGGATCCAGCGCACGTTCCTGCCCGAGCGCGATCCCAAGGTGCCGAACTTCGACATCGCTGGCGCGAACTATTCCTCGGGGATCGTGGGCGGGGACTACTACGACTACGTGCGGATCACGGAAGGACATCTGGGCATCGTGGTCGCGGACGTCTCCGGGAAGGGGATTCCGGCCGCGCTCATCATGGCCGCGTTCCGCGCCTCGCTCATCGCGGAGGTCCGGAACAACTACGCGATCCGGACCGTGTTCGTGAAGGTGAACAAGCTCCTCTGGGAAAGCATCGAGATCGACCGGTTCGTGACCGCGATCTACGGAGTGCTCGACATCCAGGGGCGGAAGTACACGTACGTGAACGCGGGGCACAACACGGGGCTCCTGTACCGGGCGGCTTCGGATTCCTTCGATACGCTGGACTCCACCGGGCCCTTGCTGGGCACCTTCGAAACCGCGACGTTCAAGGAGCGGCAGGTGGAGATCCGCCCCGGCGACGTGCTGACGCTCTACACGGACGGGATCACGGAGGCGATGGACGCCAAGCAGGAGCTATTCGGGGAAGAGCGCCTGCGGGACGTGATCCGGTCCCGCAAGGGGGGTACGGCGGCGGAGATCGTACGGAAAATTCGGGAGACGGTCGGGACCTTCTCGGGGGGGCAGCTGGAGGACGACCTGACGCTCATCGTGATCAAGGGGCAGTAGGCAAGCCCTCACCAAAAAAGAAGATGGCGGAGCTTTCGCCCCGCCACCTAATGCGGAAAATGGTTCCCCGCGAAGACCGTATCCCGACGACTTGTTATAAGGCCTTGGGCAACCCACCGGCGAACGCCGGGTCAAGCCACCAGGTCGCGAATCACAGGGAACCAATACCCTGTTTTGCCGTACCCTCTTAGACGCCGCGAATGGTAAAAAGTTCCGGGCGTCACAGTGATTGGATAGACTGTTAGGTTAACTATTATACCTAAAGCGCTGGTGGGTTGTCAATTACAAAGATAGATGTGCCGGAGTGGTGGAATTGGCAGACGCGCCGGACTCAAAATCCGGTGGAGCTCAAACTCCGTGGGGGTTCAAGTCCCCCCTCCGGCACCATATCTCCTCAGGCGTCTCGGGATAGCGAGGGTGGCGACATGGGCGCCGCGAAGCCATGGCTCTTGGGTGCACTTGTCACCGTCGTTCTGGCGGGCTGTGGAAATACGGGCTCAAACAAGCCCCTCACCTCGAAGCTGCCCGAGCAGACCGGCTCGCCGGTCGTCTTTGACAGCGGACGAGGGACTGGGCAGTTCGATGCCATGACGTACGCCAAGTACGCCAGCTCGCTTGTCCTGACTCCGCAGGTTGACATGATCGTGAGGGGCATCAGACCGCAAATCTGGTACTGCAACGGAGCCAGTGGATTTCTAGCATTCATTCGCGATGAGCATTATGGGTATCTGGAAGCGGAGGCCGGATTGGTCGACGGTACCGGCGGCGCCTCTCCAAAGTTCTCAGATCGCCAGTTCGACACGCCTTTGACTCTGAAGGCGGGCACGCATTACTTGATCGAGATGGAGGTCTGGACCACGAAGTCCGTCGGTATCTACACGACCGGCAGCAGAACCACCGGGGTCGTTGGCTCGGCAACATATTCCGTCAGCACAGCCACCGCGTCAGATCGAGGTGCAGTCGCCTTTGAAATGATCCAATGAAATGGATCCGGGAACCCCAATTAATCGAGTACTACAGCAATGGTTC